>JBBSJG010000152.1:0-8259 GCA_038257485.1 Longimicrobiales bacterium
CGAAGTGGGTGGCATGCTTTCGACATTGAGTTCACACGGCGTAGAGAAACAGCTCCGCAGGCTCTCGGGGGTGTTTAGCGCTACCGCCAATTACGCTGCTGGAAGCGCGACGGTGCGGTACGACGAATCGCTGGTCACGATCGCCGATCTCAGGGCCATCGTCAACCAATGCGGCTACCGTTGTGGAGGCGAATTGAAGTCCGCGCACGGAAACGCACATTCGCTTGCGCGAAAGCATGAAACTGTCTCCCATCGCGATGCCGATGTCGAAGCGCCCGAACCTGAGGCTGCCGTTGCACCGGCAGCCTCTGCTGGTGCCATGCTTAAGACTGCCGCGTCCGCCAATCATAATGGCCACGCCAAAACGGACGGGCCGCCGGTCATGTCGGCGGAGATGGCGCAGGAGATGGGTCATGGCGGGGGTATGGATCTGCCGGCCATGGTGCGCGACATGCGCAACCGGTTCTGGATCTGCCTGGTGTTCACCGTGCCGATCTTCGTGTACTCGCCGATGGGCAACATGTTCACGCCTCCCGCTCCGCCCTTTGGCCTGGCACTCAACCGGTGGCTGTTCCTCCTCGCGACCGCCGCCATCGTGTATCCCAGCTGGCCGTTCTTCGTCGCCGCGTGGCGCGCGCTCAAGGTCCGCACCCTGAACATGGCGGTGCTCATCGTCCTGAGCGTCGGCACCGGCTACCTGTTCAGCGTCGGTGCAACTTTCTTCTTCACAAGCGACCAGTTCTTCGAAGCGTCTGCGGTGTTGCTGGTGTTCATTCTGCTCGGCCACTGGCTGGAAATGCGTGCGCGCGCCGGCGCATCTTCGGCCATTCGCGCGCTGATGGACCTGACGCCGGCCAAGGCGTTTGTGGTGCGCAATGGCGCCGAGGTCGAAGTATCGACTGCGGAAGTGATCGTAGGCGATGTCGTCGTCATCAGGCCGGGCAACAAAATCCCCGTCGACGGAACCGTCGAGCTGGGCGAGTCGCTGGTCGACGAGTCCATGTTGACCGGCGAGTCGATGCCGGTCCAGAAGGTAGCGGGTGCGACGGTGATCGGCGCGACGATCAACACGAGCGGCAGTTTTCGCTACAAGGCAACCAAGGTCGGAGCGGACACTGCACTCGCGCAGATAGTAAAACTGGTGCAGGAGGCGCAGAACTCGAAAGCGCCCGCTCAACTCCTGGCGGACAAAGCCGCCCAGTGGCTTGTAATCGCAGCTATCCTGGTTGGACTCGCGACGTTTGGTGTGTGGTTCTGGCTGGTCGGACAGCCGTTGCTCTTCGCTTTAACGCTGACGATCACCGTCTTTGTCATCGCCTGCCCAGATGCGTTGGGGCTCGCGACGCCGATGGCGGTGATGGTTGGTACCGGGCTGGGCGCTACGAACGGCATCCTCTTCAAGAACGCGTCGGCGCTGGAAGACGCCACGAAACTCAACGTCATCATTTTCGACAAGACCGGCACGCTCACCATCGGCAAGCCGGAAGTCGTGGAAATGGTGACGGCAGAAGGAATCACAGAAGACGTGTTGCTCGTCGCGGCCGCCGCGGTCGAACAGGGGTCTGCGCACCCGCTCGCGCAGGCAATCCTGCGCCGGGCGTCGAAACTGACCGTTGTCGCACCAACGGGTTTCAAGAGTATCGATGGCATGGGTGCGCAGGCAGAAACCGCCGCAGGCACGGTATTCCTCGGCAACCGTCTGCTGATGGATACGCAAAAGCTCGCACTCGGGCCACTGGAGCCCGAGACCACCCGACTCCAGGGAGAAGGCCGGACGGTGGTCCACGTGGCTCAGAACGGTCGCGTGATCGGACTCATCGCCATCGCCGACGCGGTGAGGCCAACGGCAAAGGCGGCAGTGGCGAAGTTGCGCGAGCGCGGAATCGACGTCGTGATGCTTACCGGCGACAACGCTGGCACCGCCAAGCGTATCGCTGCCGACCTGGGCATCGAAAGTGTGCTGGCTGACGTGCTGCCTGGCCAGAAGGCCGCGAAAGTGAAAGAGCTGCAGGCCACGGGCAAGAAAGTCGGAATGGTGGGTGATGGTGTCAACGACGCGCCCGCCCTTACCCAGGCCGATGTCGGCTTTGCGATCGGTGCCGGTACGGACGTGGCGATGGAAAGCGCGGATGTCGTGCTGATGAAGAGCGACCCTTATGACATCGTTGCCGCAACCGAGCTGTCGCGCGCCACGTTGCGCAAGATGCACCAGAACCTGTGGTGGGCGGTCGGTTACAACGTGATCGCGTTCCCGGTGGCGGCGGGTGTCTTCTACCCCTTCACGTTGTCGCCCGAGATTGCGGCGCTGTCGATGTCCGGGAGCTCGGCCGTCGTGGCGATCAATGCGCTGCTGCTCAAACGCACGAACCTCGCCGGCATCAGGAGTGCCCGGCCGAAGAGTGCGCCGAAGGCCGACGCGCCGGTTGCCCCGGCGGTGCCGGCGTGAGTGAGTGGTCGCACCGCGCGCGTAACGAGCTCACGACATAAAGCTGCACTTCGACCTAAGGGCTATACGGCGGTTCGGAGATCGGCGAAGTCCTGGCGACGGCAAAGCGGATTCGTGAACGCGATTTCGAGAGTTGGAATGTCGAATGGCAGCGCACGGCGGCGCGGATCGAGGCGCTCGCTGATCACGCGCTTCACGGAGGCACCGTGTCAGCGCAGCGCAGGGTTTCTTGCAGGCGAGCAATTACTATCGCAACGCAGAGTTTTTCCTTGCGCCCACGTTCAACTTCTTCGACACGAATGTCGTTCACTCGTGAAACACAGTTGCTTTCATCGTTTTCATACTTCCGCATTCCAAGTTGCCCGATGCACGACATTTGACGCACACTTCGCGGCGGTTGTAGTGCACGCTCTATTCCACGCCATGTTGCTGTTCGACTACATTCCGGCGATCCACTCACTGTGGAAGGAGTGGGGCGGGCGCGGCCCGAACGCGTGCCGTAGCGATGCGGCGGCCGCAGGAGCGTCGGTTGGGGTCCCGAGGAGGTGTGCGTGTATGCCTGACGGTCCGGAGGTTGGCGGCTTAATGGCTCATGTCCTACCACGTTGGCAGCCGTGGGCAGCGCTCGCCGCGGCGTCGCTCCCGATCCACTTCGCGTGGGAGATGCTCCAGGCGCCCCTCTACCTTCCGCACGAGAGATGGGCGTGGCTGTGCGCGCAGGCCAGCGCCGGCGACGTCGTGATCACCTTGTTGGCCTACGCCGGCGCGTCGTGGGTCCCCGGCACGCGCGCCTGGATCGCGCGCCCGCGTGCCACCCACGTCACCGCCTATCTGGCGATCGGGTTGGGCGTCACGGTGCTGCTCGAGTTTCTAAGCGTATATCGGTGGGGCCGGTGGGCATATGGGCCCAACATGCCACGCTTGCTCGGCATCGGTGTCGCCCCCCTGGCGCAGTGGATCGTGGTGCCGGCGCTGACACTCTGGCTCGCGAAGTCCTACCTCAAGCGATACCTCGGTTGGACCCATAGTTACTCTTGATGAAGGAGGTCGAGTGCTTCATGGCTGCGCACCGGCGCCGCCAGGGCGCCAAGGTCTACAACCGTGCCGGCGACGTACTCGCGGCCGATCATTGCGATGGTGGTCGCGATGGTCGCGAAGATCTCGGTGCCGATCCTCCCTGTCGAGATCGAACCCGGCCGATACGATGCCGTCATCCACCTGCGCACGCCCGCGCCGGAGCACGGCTAACAACCACCAGAATCCCTTGCAAACCGAGGCGCCAACCGCAGCCGAAATCGACGCCCGCATCGTTCAGGCATGGGAGTCGCATCGTGCAAACACACACGGACGTACCAACTGCAGGGAGCGGACAGATGAGCCAATCGCGGAAGACGCGCGTCGCCGTCAATGGCTACGGAGTGATCGGGAAGCGCGTGGCCGCAGCGGTCGTGCGGCAGGAGGATATGTCGCTCGCCGGCGTGTCGGATGTCGTGACGGATTGGCGCGCGCGCATGGTGACCCGGAATGGCTTTGTGCTGTTCGGCGCAACCGGCGAACATGCGGCCGCGATGCGCGCTCTTGGACTGGAGGTCGCGGGAACTTTGGTCGACCTGCTTGGTCAGGCTGACGTGGTCGTGGACTGCACGCCAAAAAATGTCGCCGCGAAAAACATCGAGGTCTATCGCGGCCGCGGCCTCAAGTTCATCGTGCAAGGCGGCGAGAAACACGAGTCCACGGGCCACTCGTTTGTCGCTGAGGCGAACTATGCCACCGCACTCGAGCTCGACGCTACCCGTGTCGTGTCGTGCAACACGACCGCCATCGTGAGGACCCTGACCGCGCTTAAGCGGGCCGGCCTGCTTCAGCGGGCCCGAGGCACGCTGTTGCGGCGCGCCACCGATCCGTGGGAGAGCCATGAGAGCGGGATCATGAATACGCTGGTGCCGGAGCCGGAGATTCCGAGCCACCAGGGTCCCGATGCCCAGAGCGTCGACCCCGATCTCGACGTCGTCACCATGGCGGTCAAGGTTCCCGAGACACTGGCGCACTTGCACTACTGGTCGGTTCAGATGACGCGCCGCGCAAGCGAGGACGAGGTGCTCGATGCCTTCCGCGGTTCTTCCCGGATCGCGCTGATCCGCACGAGCGACGGCCTCGTGGCTCTCAATACGGTAAAGGAGCTCATGGCCGATCGCGGTCGACCGCACGACAACCTCTACGAAGTTGCGTTGTGGGCCGACATGCTCCGCGTTCAGGGAGACGAGCTCTTCTACGCCTACATGGTCGACAACCAGGCCATCGTGATCCCGGAGACCATCGATGCCATCCGCGCGCTGACCGGAACCGTGAAGAATGCGAACGAGTCGATCGCCAGGAGCAATGCCGCGCTCGGCATCGAGACGGCGCTAATGTGACAGCACCCTGCCCGGCCACCGAGGCCATCCGCTCGACATCCATGGGGGCCTGATCTCAATCCGCGATCGTCCCGCGGACGGACGTTACGCCGTCACGACGGTCGACGAGGGTCCAGGCAATTTCTTCGAGGTGACGTTCAAGCCGGACAAGCCCGGCAAGTGGATCTTCCGCGTGCGGTGAGCATGTACGCCGCGATGAAGGACGTCAGGGCCAGCACTCCGAACAGGTTGACGAACTTGTAGCTCGAGAAGAAGCAGCTGACGGACGTCGCTCCTGCGCCAGCGCGTTGCTTCCATCAGGCCTACCGCGAAGGGCACGTAGATGGGCCACAGCACGTGCGAGAATCCCGAGTAGATGTCGGACATCACCTGCCGCAGAACGGAGCATTATTGGCGAACGCCAGCCAGATCACGCCTTCCGTGAGCTGCTGGATTCCGAAGAGGAGAGGAATCAGCGCAAACGGAATTTCCGCTTTTTTCTCCGCCCGGCGAAGCGTCGCCACGCCGATGCCTGACAACGCGGTGCCGGCGACGAAGCTTGCTGTTGCTGAAAAACACATTGAGTGAAGTTACTGATCCGAAGGCGCGCGGCCTACGCGTGAGCAAGCTGATGCGAGCTGACTGTCCCGCAGCAGGAGCCGGCCTTGTCGACGACGGGCAGGCTCGTCGCGCGTTGTTCGTGAAGTTTCTGTCTCGCGTCTTCGATCGGCTCGTCCATGCCGCAGCATGCGGCCGCCGCCGGGCGCATGATCTCCGCAACGCCGACTTCGGACGCACGCAGATCGTCTGCGGCAACTGCGCAGCAAACATCACGCTCGGTGACGACGCCAACGAGCTTGCGGGTGTTCGCGTCCTCGATCACAGGTGCACAGCCGCAACCCGAATCACGCATGGCCATCGCCGCATCCGCAGCCGTGTCGCTCGGGCCGCAGCAGCCTGACGCTTCAATCGGTTTCATCACATCTCCGCAGCAGCTCATGGTTCATCCTCATTCGTTTGTGAGAGTTAACGTACGGTTGTCGAATTTTCAGGCAGCATTTGCGCGCGCCGCAGGCGTCTCAGGAGGACGATGCTGACGGTTGCAAGCGCGATCTGAATGACTGGAAGGACACTGTCGAGATCGATGCCCTCGTCGAAGCTGTCGCCGCGAAACAGCCAGGGATGACTGGCGGCATTGGCGACGTGGAGGTTTATTGCAAGGAAAGCTCCACCGATTGACGCGACTGCAAATGGCGAGGAGAATCATCGTGCGCGAACGGTCGGATACACGGGTCCAGCCGAAAATCCAGACCAAGGGCCCCACGATCAGCACGACACCGGCCGGAAAGTCGCCCCTTACGTCACGTTGTTGCCGGCATCGCCCGCTCGGCACTGAGTCGCAGAAAGAAATTCTCATCCGAGTGCGCTGCCGTAACTTCCCGCGACGATCTTTGGCCTGTGGACACGGAGTGAGTATCGGGACCGCGCCCTACGCCTATCTCGCGCGCGTGCGCGGCAAGCAGTACGTCCTGGGTGTTCTGCGACAAGGCGAGAGCCATAACCTTTCGCGCCTCAGCCAGTCGGCCGTTCCTGTATAGCGCCCAGGCCACCAGATCGTATCCGTACACGTCTTTCCTGTTGCGAAGGTCGAGCTCCGCGCGAGCAAGTACCTGAGCCCGCTCAGTCGCAGTCCCGTTGTCGAGCAGGAACAATCCCCATTCTCTATGGAGAACTTCAGGCTGCTGGAGCACGCTCATGGACATCGCCCGTGCGTGCTCCGCTGCCTGCGCAGTATCGCCTGCTGCAGCGTAGGCCAGGCTCAGCGTACCGAGTGTCGTGGGATCCATTCTGACGGCGATCGCGGAGTTGCCCAATTCGATGGCACGCTCGAATTCGCCACGCGCCAACGCGGAGCGCGAGAGCCCTCCGAGCACGCGTATATCATCAGGGTTACGCACGAGCCCGACTCGAAACGCTGAATCAGCCGCAGCGAAGTTTCCGGCACGAAGCTCGAGCTCGCCGAGCCGGTAGTGAAACCACGCGATCTGCTCACGCGGCAGGTCGTCGCGAAGCTCGACACGCTTGATTGCCAGCTGAAGCATCCTGCGGGCAATATCACGCCGACCCGTCAGCTCGTGCCATCGCGCGAGCCTTGCCGCGATGGTGAACTGCCGCGGGTCAAACACGACCGCGTCGAAGCGCGACGCCGCAGCGTCGTACTCTCCGAGCTCGAGTTCGATCTCGCCGAGTAATACCCTGCTTGCTGGCGTTTCGGGATTGAGCGAATCCGCACGCAGTGCCCACGATTTCGCCTGCGCGAAGTCGTGTCGCGCCATGAGTATGCTGGCGAGAAGCTCGAACGCCTGAAAATTTCGCTGGGCACGGAGTGTTATGGACTCCCGAGCGAGAGATTCGGCGCGGGCAAGGTCCGTCAGGGAACCGGTGGATCGCGATCGCGTAAAGAGCAGCATGGCGAGTGTCACGCGGTCGGTCGCACCAGATGGGTCTTCGGCGGCACGACGCGCGTAGAACTCGATATCCTTGTCGCGCACCTCCGACTCGTCATACGGCGCCGTCGGCATGGCCATCAGCGGGATGTCCTCGCCTGACGAAGCTCGGTCTTCGTCACGCTGAACGTACGCGAGCATGGTTGCCCCGCCAATCGCAGCGAGCACGGCAATCGCGAGAATGGAGCTCAATTTCGTACGGCGGGATATCAGCATTGCGGCTCCGTCAAAGTGCTGAGAACAGCGGGCAACCCCCGCATCGACTTGAAGTCATCACAACTTCGACATGATGCGGGAATCGCCGCGGCCATCAGAGTGTCGGTGAAGCGAGATACGGGAACGTCGTGCTGAACGCCTTGTCGTTCGCGGGAACGTTGTCGGTGCACAGCGGCAGCTCACCATTGTTGCAGTACGCGCCAGTCGCGGTTATCACCTTGCCGAAGATGGCGGAGAGGCCGGCGTCGACGACATCATCGGCGAGGTTTCGCCCACCCCAGCCACCTGCCAGTGCCCACGACAGCCAGCCTGACGTCGCAGGATTCCTTGACGACTCGACGATCAGCATGTCGGGATAGAGTACGGCGCCAAGCGTGTTCGCTACTTCCGGCTGGCCACCGCGGAATGCGTTGATGAACGCAAGACTCTGGGGCCCGAACGTGGCGCTGTTGTAAGGCTGAGTACGATTGTACTGGTCATGATTGGCCTTCACGATCGTGACTTCGCTTATGAGCGGATTGCCGAGGAACTCTACCTGCTCGTAGATCGTGTTGTCGTCCCCTTCGTCGCCAGCTTCGAGGTCGATGTTCGCGGACTGACTTGGTCCGAGACCTGTGACGTCCTGTGAGGGTCTCGCGTCGTCGCATGCGCTGAGCACGGCGACTGCGGCTAAGGCGAGCATAAGACCAAAGACACG
>JBBSJG010000153.1:0-8122 GCA_038257485.1 Longimicrobiales bacterium
ACGCGTGGTCATGGGGTGCAAATTCATTGCGGTTCTCCTGTAAGCGAAACGGTCGGGATGGACCCTGAGTTTAACAGGGATGCCATCGGCGGGTGAAGTGGGTCAGGCCTGCAGCAGCTCCTGCAGGCGGTCGCGGTATCCGCGACTGGATGTGAGCCGTGTGCCATCCTGCAGGATGAGCACGTAGTCACCCTGGAACAGCGGCTCCAACTCCTTGATCCGGTCGAGTCGTACGATCGTGGACCTGTGAATGCGTACAAAACGGCTCGGATCGAGCCTGGTTTCCAGGTGCGTCATGGTTTCGCGCAGCAGGTATTCCCTGCCGCCCGCGTGAATGCGCACATAGTTCGAAGCGGCCTCGAGCCAGTCCACGTCCTCGATGCGGAGGATCAGGATGCGTCCGCCCGAGCGCACCACGATGCGCTCGAGGAACTGCCCACGCCCGCGCAGCTCGCCGAGCAGCGAAACGAGGCGGTCCTCGACGTCGTCCCGGCGCTTGCCGCGGATCTGAAGGCGGGCATGGTCTACGGCGCGGTGGAGTCGCTCGGCATCGAATGGCTTCAGGAGGTAATCGACGGCGTGCGTGTCGAACGCCTTGAGTGCGAACTGGTCATATGCAGTGATGAAGATGACGGCTGGCATCATCTCTACACCGACGGCATCGAGCACGCCAAACCCGTCGAGGCCGGGCATCTGGACATCGAGAAATACGAGATCGGGCCGCAGTGCGACGATGAGTTCGACGGCTTCCGTGCCGTCTCTTGCTTCACCGACGACCTCGACATCTTTCAAGGACTCCAGGTGGAGGCGGACGCCCTCCCGCGCGAGCGGTTCGTCATCGGCGATGAGTGCACGAATTTTCGTTGTCACGCGGTCCTCGGTTCAGCGAATGGCGATTTCGTGGCGATGACTTCATCGTGCAGCGACCTGCTGCGGAGGGGCAGGCGCAGGCGGATGAGCGCGCCGCCTTCGGGCGTGGCTTCGAGCTGCATCGCCTGATTGGCGCCGTAGAGTTGTTCGAGGCGCGCGCGCGTATTGGCGAGACCGATGCCGGTCCCTGCCGATTCCATGGAATGTCCGAAGCCGGGGCCGGTGTCGGCGACCTCGAGGCAGAGCGTGTCCGCCGTCGCATACGACCGGATCCGGATGGTGCCTGCGCCCGGCTTGCGTGAGATGCCGTGGCGGACGGCGTTCTCGACGAGCGGCTGCAGGACGAGTGTCGGGACTTCCGCGTCGAGTGTGTCGGGCGCGAGATCCATCATCACTGTGAGTCGATCCTTGAAACGGATCTCTTCGATCTCGAGATACCGTTCGAGGAATGCGATCTCGTCACGGAGCGGGATCACTTGCGCATCATTCTCGAGCGAAACGCGCAGCAGATCGGAGAGCAACGTCAGGGTTCGGACGACGCCATGTCGCTCACCCTTGAGTGCCATGACGGAAATCGCATTGAGGGTATTGAACAGGAAATGGGGATTGAGCTGCATGCGGAGCGACTCGAGGTTCGCGCGCGTGAGACTGCCCTCGAGGCGGGATGTCTTGAGCGCGAGCTGCGCTGCGTGGCGTTCGCGCTCGCGGTACTGGCGCCGGTAGTCGAGCGCGTGCGCGAATCCAACGATCATCGCGTAGAAGAAGATCTCGATGACGAAATAGAAACCGAGCAGTCCGAGCACGGTGGTTCGGAAGGACTCCATGCCGCTGCGTCCGAGGAGCATGTTGCTGAGGAACCCGCTCGCACCGAGGTGGACCATGGCGAACAGCACTGCAGCGGGCAGGTGCGCGAGCAGCGACAGCCTCCAGCGTCCCTCGCGGACCGGGAACCGCCTCGCCATCCAGAACATCGCGGGCACGAGCAGGCCGAGTACGTACCAGGATGGCAGGGATGACGCGAGCCCTTCATACCACCGCATCTCCGGGAAGCGACCGCTGCCGGCACTGGCGAGCCAGGCCTGCGTTCCCTCCAGCAACCCGATCGCCGTGCAGACGGCGAGCAGCATCACCCATGTGCGTGGGGACGCCCACACCGAGCGGCGCCTCTCCTCGGGACGGTTGTCTACGACTTCGTAGGATTCGGTCATGGCTGAACGCTAGCAGGGGTGGTCTGGACTGCCAACCGTCACGGGAGGAGCGACCACCCGGCCGGGACGAACCTATGGGGCGGGTATCCAGAGCGTGAATGTGGAGCCACGCCCTGCCGCACTCTCTACAGTAAGGTCTCCGCCCAGCACACGCGCAATGCGACGGCTGATCGCCAGCCCGAGGCCTGAGCCTTCCTTCTTGCCCATGTGCAGACGCTGGAACTCCTCGAACAGCAGGTGCTGCTTTTCCACCGGGATCCCCTGCCCCTCGTCAGCGACCGCGAACAGGATGCGCGAACTTTCGTCCACCACGCCGTCGGACCGTCGCACGCTCAGCACGATCGGCGAGTCGCCGCCCGCATACTTGATTGCATTGATCACCAGGTTGCCCAGGATCTGCCGGATGCGGATCGCGTCACATGTGATCTGTCCGCCCGCCAGCTCACCGGCCATCAGCCGGGCGCCGGAGCGCTCTGCCTCGGCGCGGTGCTCCTCGATGACTTCTCTCACCAGTGCATCCGCATTGAACGGGCTCTGCCGCACTTCCATCTGCCCGCTCTCCGCGCGCGAGAATTCAACGACGTCGTTGATCAGGCTGAGTGCAGTGGCGATGCCGGCGCGAATGCGGCCGATGGACTCCGCCTGTTTGGCTGTGAGTTCCCCCATCAGGCCGTCAACCAGCAACTGCGCATAGCCGTCGGCGGCGCCCAGTGGATTCTTGATATCGTGGCTGAACCCGCGAATGAGTCGAGCTTTGCTCTCGATCACGCGCTCCAGTTCCTGCCGTCCCTGCTCCGCCTCGCCATGCGACTGGTTGGCGGCCGCGAAGTGACGGGCATTGGACACGGCGAGTGCCGCGCGCGAGGCGAGATCCTGGACGCAGGAGACGTCGTCGACACCAAACGGGCCGGTGTCGGCATTCCGCATCAGCGTCATGACACCGAGGACGGTCCCGCCCATTGCGAGCGGCATTGCGAGAATCGATGCGACGCCGAGCTCCGCCGCCATCGCTGCATGTTCGTCGCTGCGTGAGATGGCCCGCAGCTGTTCGGATGTGACACCGTTGATGGTGACCGGATCGCCATCGCGGAAGGCTCGCGACACGGGATTCTCGGATGCAGCGAGCGGCGGATATCGGGCAACGAGCACATCCAGCACAGCCTGCTTCGCCGGGTCGCGGTGTGCGCCGGCGACGCGCTCGAGCTGCCCGTCCTCCGTGACAATGTCGATGACGCACCAGTCGGCGAGATCCTCGATGACGATGCCTGCAAGGGTTTGCATCGTGGTCGGCATGTCGAGCGATGACGCAAGCAGGATCCCGGCGGACACCAGGAAGTTCGCGCTACGTTCATCCCGTTCGGCTGCCATCCGCGCATCCCTCTCCCGGTCGCGGATGATGGCCTCGCGGATCACGCGACGCAGTGCGACGGACGTGAGGTCCCCGAGGACGCGGGCCGTGCTCGCATCGCGATCTGTGAAACGATCCGTCCCCGCGGCGCGCAGTAGCACGAGCGTGCCGACCACGTCACCTTCGGAGAACAGCGGTACGATGAGGCCCGCGCAGCCGCTGCACGTACGTTCGAGGTAGGGCGCCATGCTCTTGCCGAGGGACTCGAATGTATCCATCAGCAGTGGCTCACCCGACCCGATGATCTCCTCGGTCAGTGAACCGGGATAGGGGACCCGTGTTCCATACTCTGGTGTGCCGACCCCGGCATTCGCGATGACCTCCACGGTGCCATCGCTCGCGATGACGCGCTCGACATAGACGCCGGTCGCGCCTGTCAGCTCCAGTGCAGTCGCCGTGATCTCGGATGTGATCTCTTCGACAGCAATGGCGGCCGCGAGTGTGCGCGCAACCCGCAGCAGCGCGCGTTCCGTCTGTGTCGGTTCCTGCATCAACGCTCCACGAGCAACAGATCGATGGCGTATCGCAGGTTGGCGGGAACCGTCTGCTCGATCTCCCAGGTGTAGCCGACCGATGGCATCAGCTCGGCGTGCGCGATCGATGCGAGATGAATGGGCGCGAGGATCCGCGCAATCTCGAATGCCCGTACGAGCTGGTCCATCGGAGCGACTGCCGTCCAGGGAGCGAGGTAGGCGTCCCGCAGCCTGCGCCGCGACTCCGAGGAGGTAGCAGGCAATAGCGAGGCCGCGTCGTTCATGAGATGGAAGAGGCTGAAAAACGGATGGGCCAGAGAGCTGTCGGACCAGTCGAGGAAAACAGGACCGGTCGGCGCGATCAGAATGTTGGACGCCCAGAGGTCACCGTGCTCGAGTGTGTCCGGGATATCGAAGTGTGCAAGCTCCTCTGCCAGCGCGAGCAGGGTCGGCCCGAGGGACGCGATGCGGTCGATCTCGGAGCGCGTGAGACCCCCCTCCCGCCCCAGCATCATGGCGGAGGCGTCACTGCACAGGCGTGGGATGCGACGCGCGAGGACGTCGAGCGAGCGGTTGGGCACGCCGAGTGCACGCAGCTCGGGGGTCCAGCGCGCGGATGCCACCTGGATCTCCGCCAGCCGTGTCACCGCCTCCATCCACAACCTCTCGTCACGCACTTCGTCGAGAGGCGCTGCAGGGCCGCGCACAGCGCGCATGAGCAGCCAGTGGCGGTCTGCATCGATCGCGACGACATCCGGAATGCTGTGACGGAACCGGTCACGCATCCATTTCATGAGCTCTGGCTCGTGTCGGAAAATGGCCGGCGCCGCTTTGAAGTAGAAGTCACCGACGTCGGTCGGGATACGCATGAGGAAGGAGCGTTCCCACGCGCGGACCTGGTCGGGCATCGCCTGCGGCACCGCACCGGCCTCGCGCAGTCGCGCGACTGTCCACGCAAGCGCCTGCACATACCATCGCCGCTGCATCCATGGCGCGCCGCGGGGCGGCATGCCGGCGGTTGCCCGGCTGAACCAGTCGCCCATGACTTCGCGCAGCTGCGGATCGTCCGGCACCATCGATTCGAGCTCGTACGAGCTGACCCATGCCGACGCCATCGGGATCTCGTACGCGGCGGAGTGGTTCTCGAGCTCATAGATGCGCTCGATCTGCCCGCTCACCGGATCGATGTCGTCGCGCGTGCAGCGCAGCACGGTTGTTTCCGTGCCGAATCGGGCGGCCACCGCGCGGTTCACATGGTCGGTCACCGGCCAGGCACGTTCTGCGGCATCCTCCCATTGCGCCAGGTGCCACTCGCCATGCGTCTGGATCATGAGGAGGCGTGGCTCGAGCGGGTGTGGAAGCAGGACGCGGTAGATCGTCACCCTCAGACCGCGATGCTGTCGCTGGTCACGGCGGCGGCGCGGGGTGCGCGCGCGAGTGTGATCGTGAATCGTGAGCCGGACCCCGGCGTACTTTCGACCGTGAGGCTGCCACCCATCCCGATCATGAGGTCACGGCTGATCGCGAGACCGAGTCCGACACCCTGGTTGTCGCGCGTCGTGGTAGGGCCGATCTGCACGAACGGCTCAAAAATGTCGTCCAGCTTTTCGGCAGGAATGCCGCAGCCCGTGTCCGTCACACGAATGCGCACTTCACGCGGATCATCCTCCACCGTGATTTCGATGCTGCCGGCCTCCGGCGTGAACTTCACAGCGTTGGACAGCAGGTTGAGCAGCACCTGCTCGGTACGCTCGCGGTTCGCCATGACACAGATGTCTGCGTCGCAGTCGTGGATGGTCAGGACGAGCGACTTCTCAAGCACCTGCGGCTCAACCAGTGGTGCCATGCCCTGAAGAAGTTCGTGGAGCGGCTCGGGAGCGAGCGCAATTTTCAGGTGGCCCGCTCTCAGCTTCACAAAATTCAGCAGGTCATTGATCAATGCGAGCAGGCGCAGTTGATTGGCGCGAATGCGGTCGATGGACGAGAGTTGCTGATCCGTCATCGGGCCGTGCACACCGAGCTGCATCAACTGGGCATAGCCGCCGATCGCATTGAGCGGTGTGCGCAACTCATGGCTCATGTTTGCGAGGAACTGTGACTTGGCTGCATTCGCGTGCTCCGCCTGCACGCGAGCTGCTTCCGCTTCCTCCGTCTTCCACTCCATCTCCTCATTGCGCATCTCGAGCTCGGCCATCGTCTCCTCGAGCTCCGACGCCTGCGCTTCGAGCTCTTCGCGCTGACCCTGCAGTGTCGCATGCGCATCCGTCAGAGCCCGCATCAGCCGCGCATTGTGGATTGCTATCGCCGCGCGGCGGGCAAGACTCGTGAGCAGCACGACGTCGGCCGGAGTGAAGGTACGCTTCGACTCGGCATGCACGAACGTCATTGCGCCAATGGTGTCGCCACTGATGGACAAGGGCACGACCGCATAGGAATGAAGTCCGAGCTCACGGATGAGTTGAAGGTGGGTGGAATCGACAGCCACGGCCTCCAGCAGGGCGTCCGGAATGACCTCCACCCATTCTGTCTCACCCGTACGCAGAACCTGCGGCACGCCCGTCGGTGCATCCGGGTCCGCAGGATACCTCTGCTCCATCTCCATAGCGAAGCGGACCTTGGTCGGATCCACATGCTCCACTGCGAGCCGCTTCACGCCGTTGGACTGCGTGATAATGTCGACGGCGCACCAGTCGGCGACCTTCGGCACGGCGAGACGCGCGACGTTCCGAAGCGTTTCCTCGTAGTCGAGCGATGACGCGAGCACGACACTCGCCTCCGCGAGGAATGCGAGACGCGCCGCGGCGAGTTCCGCCTCTTCGCGGGCGATCTGCTCGCGTACCAGTGCGAGTGCCTGCTGGTCCGCCCGGCGCCGGTCCGTGACGTCCTGGCCTGTGCCATACATCGTGACGGCCCTGCCGCTTGCGTCCTGTGCCACATCACCATGACCGAGCACGATCCGCTCTTCGCCGTCCGCGCGTGTAATGCGATGTTCGTGTTCGAACGACGCCAGTGTATGGATGGCCGTGGCTACGTTCGCGAGGACCACCGCGCGATCGTCCGGATGGATCCGCTCCACATACCGCTCGTAGGTGACGGGCTTGCCCGGCTCCATGCCGTAGATGCGATACATCTCGTCGGACCACGTGATGACGCCGGCGTCGATGTCGTACGACCAGCTGCCGAGATGCGCGAGGTGCTGCGCATGCGCGAGCTCGCGCTCTCGCCGCTCGAGCGCCCGCGTCGCATTCCGTTCGTCCGTGATGTCGCGACACACACCGATGAGCTGCAGCGGAGCGCCATGCTCGTCCGCTACGACGCGGCCGACACTCAGGAGGGTGCGCACGTCGCCATCCGGCCGGACGATCCGCTCCTCGAACTCGAACGGACCACCCCGCTCGAGTGCCCCGCCGATCGTGCGGATGACACGCTCCCGATCATCGGGATGCACGCGCTCGATGTAGCCTTCGAACGTGGCCGAAAACGTCTCGCGGGTGAGACCGTAGATGCTATAGAGGCCGTCCGTCCAGCTCACGGCATTCGCGCGGACGTCGAACTCCCAACTGCCGAGCTTCGCGAGCTGCTGCAGTTCGTTGAACTGCCGTCGCGTCTGCTCCAGGACGACTTCTGCGGTTGCGGACGACGCGGCGGTCGCGGATGACGTTGTACTACTGACCATGATGGCTCACCTGCTTCCGCTACATGTCCGTTTTGACCGAACCGAAGAAGGCTGCGTGATCCTCCTGCACTGCCTGATCCAGCAGCAGGTTCATCAGCGGCGTCTTCACTGTCTGCTCTTCCGTTTTCGCTTCGGGGTCGACCGTGAACGTGCCGGTCTTCCACCGCGCCATTTTTCGGAATGCATCGTCGCCGCGCATCGATTTCGTCTGCGCGTGCCTGATATTACCCTTTTCCAGATAGATCGCACCCTCGTCGTCCGGTCCGACCAGGAAAACGGCCGCCGACCGAGAGTCGTAGTTGAGGACCTGCAGCAGCCAGTTCAGCGGGAAATCCTGGATGTCCCCCTGCAGACCAGACCACGGCGCGTCCGATGCCTTCGCATTCGCACCCGGTACGGCCTTCCCTTCACGGCGAAGGAACGCTTCCAGCGTCGCCTTCAGCTCCTCGAATGAAGCGCCCCGGTTCAGGCAGACGTCGGCGCCCGC
>JBBSJG010000154.1:0-7981 GCA_038257485.1 Longimicrobiales bacterium
CGAACGCATTCGACGAGGAAATGTATCGCCGCTCCGCCGAGAACGTTCGTCGATTGTTGCGCGCGCTTGAGCACTTCGGTGCGCCCGACGTTGTGATCGACGAGACGCATCTCGTAGCAGCGGACAGCGTCACCGCATTCGGCGCGCCACCGACACGCATCGATCTCCTGTCGTCCATTTCAGGTGTCTCATTCGACGAAGCGGTGGAGCAGGCAAAACACGTCATCATAGCGGGCGAGCCATTGCCGGTGATCGGCCTCGCCGCGCTTCGCCGGAACAAGCTAGCGAGCGGACGAGGAAAAGATCGCGATGACTTGCGGCGTCTGCCGAGCACACCGTCAGGCAGCTGACGCGACGTACAACTACCGCTTCACATACTTTTTGAGCGACCGCGGACCGACTTCCGCGCCGTCTACATTGCCACGCGCATCCAGCGTCACACCCTCGGCGGCACTCGTGTTGCGCGTCAGCTCGACGGGGTCGGGGATGAAGTGCCACACGGTGCCGACAACCAGGGTCGCATCGTGCGCTCTGCCGCCTCGTCAGCTCAGTGGCGCACGCGGGCGCCGCGTGACGTTAGTGGCGCAAGCGAAGTCCCAGCGTCCACTGTTGCGACGAGAGTCGGCCGCCTTGGCGCCGCTGCGCCGTGCTCGCACGCGCCCCGAAGGTCACGGCCACGGCTTGCGATCCGACCGAGGCGTCGGCCGCGACCGCGCCACCAAAAGCAGGTGCCCGATCCCCCACAATGAGCAGAGGCCCGGCCAAGACCCGCAGTTCAGCGCTCCCGTCACCAAAGCCAACTCCCCCGAGCCCCATCGCGTGCGTCTGGCGCGACACCCGGTCCAGGCAGCGACTGGTGTCGGCCGGTTCGAACACGCACACGTCGCCCATGCCGCCAGCGGAGCGTAGTCCGAGTGCGCCACCAATCCGAACAAAACGCCGCATCGTCCGCGTCAGGGCGAAATCGGCGGCGAATGTGGACGACTTTGCAACCCCCTGGCCGCGTGTCGTCGCGACACCGACGGCGACATCCGTTGCCCACGGCCGCGAAACTATTTGACCCTGTACCGGCTTCGCGGCGATCACCGCGGTGATGCAGAGTGCAGCGAATGAAACGAATCGAGGAATCACAAAGTACTCGGGAGAATGGTACGCGGACAGCGTGGCATCGACATGAACACGCGCCAATGTTGGAAGCATATCGTGACCGGGAATGGTGCAATAGTGCGGGAGGTCACGTACAGTGCCTAGTTATTACACTCCATGCCCGACGAACTCGCGACCAGCTCCATGTACGCGGTCACCTGCACCCCAGTCCCATCGCTCACCTCGACTTGCACCCAGTGCCCGGTCGCCGAGGGGAACTTGATCCATGCGGTCCCATATGATGTCTCCACGATGTTGCCACTCGTGCTCCAGTTGTAGCTATACGAACCGTCGCCGCCACTCACGTCGGTCCAATAGCGCAAGGTGCAGGAGGACAGCGTGTTGACATCCACCGGCCCTGCGATGCTTACCGAGAGAGGCCCGCTCGGCGGTGTGGGGCCGTGCGCAATCACATTCCACGTTCCATTGCCAAGATCACTCTTGATACGCTCGAGCTTGGAGAAGAGCCCTTGGCCTTCCCACGATTCGGAGGAGTGAACGCCGATGAGGGTAACTTCCGTGCTGTCGCCGCTCGCGAGACGTACGAACACCGGGCCACCGCTATCGCCGCTGCCGCGCATATAGTTCGCCTCGTACGCGCAGCGCGTCACCGTATTCCATGTCGGCGTGGCGTCCTTGCAAGTGCTGGTCACGGTGCCGCTCGTCCAACCAGTCGTCCGACCGACTTTGTCGACCCGCTGTCCTTGCACGAGGTTGCTCCCCGACTCAACTATGTCGAAGTACGGCTGACTCTGATCGACATTCGTCGATCCAGAGTTGACCCACACGGTGCGGTAGATCCGCCCCACCGCGAGCGACGCACCGCTCGGGGCGGTCGTGAAGTTTGCGTCGGATCCGCGACACGTCCGCACACCGCACGGGTAGCCCGACGGATCGACCGATTCTGATCCGACGTAAATGCCGCCGACGTAGTAGGCGGCGTGGTCGAGTGAATAGATGCTGCCGCTGCAATGCGAGGCAGTCACGAAGCCGAGGACGCCATTCCATTGTGCCACGAAGCCAAGCGAACAACCGCTGCTGTTGAAGTCAATCTGTATGCCTGCGGCGATGGGATCGGATGTGCCCCCCGTGAGGGAATTCGGCGGCGCCATATCAAAACGCGGTCCCGACCCTTCGAGCTTACGGAAATGGAGCGCGTTTGGGTCAACGCCCAGTGACAAGAGTTGTTGCGCGACCTGCGCGCTCACCGAAGCAAAGTCGGCTGCCTCGATGCCCAGCTCGACACGGTTTGCGCGCTCATCGAGATCCAACGTCCTGACCGCTCTGATCCGCGTGAGCGCGTGCTCAAAGGCCAGATCGCGCCATTCGGCCAACTGCCGAAAGGTGTAGCTGGCCGGCATGACCCGAACCCGTACCGGGCGACGTCCGCCGCCCGGCACGAGATCCCGGGTGGTCGCCATCACGCGGGCCAGATGAGCGAGCGCTGCCCGATCATCGGCTCGATCTACCACACGCACGACGAGAGTTCCGTCCTCCTCGAAAAACATGCCCGCGCTGCTTGAAGCGGCGGTAGCGAGGGCCGCAAGAGGCAACTCGTCGGGACGATCGTTTGTCGGCGTGGCCTGCGCCGTGGCCGCGAGGGCGCCGGGGCCCGGGTCCACGGCGACTGGGCTGCTGACATCACGACAGCCGCTCGACAACAATGCCGAAACAACGCCGGCGAGCATGACACTCGCCCTCAACGCGGCGACACGAATCGGAAAAACTATCGGATTACCCACGTCGATTCCTCTGCTGTGGAGTCAAACGGCTCAGGTTCGCTTCAAGTGAGAACAGCATCTTTTGGGGGGCGCTGAGCGGTGCGACGCTGCAAGGGACGCAGCGAATCGGCGTGCCTCACGCGGTCGTGGATGCGCCAGTATGTTGTAGCGCCGCCGCACGCAAAGCCATGCTATTTTTTGGGCAGAAGTTCGGCAGCAGCCACGACCGTTGTTGAGGCCGATGACAATCTCTGGCGCCGCCTGAAGATCGATGCAGCTCGGCGAGGGCGGACGGTCGCCAACTGCACGCGGGGGGGGGTCTGCACGGGCAGCAGGCCAATTCCGAAATGGTTCACGACGATGCCGACGCACGACTCGTGTGTTTTCGGCGCTCTGCGGAAGTATGGTGGGCAGGTCGGCGATCGCTCCATGGCGGTCGTTCGTTGGAGCACCGCAGATGGTCGAGCCGATTCCACGATGCAATCGTGAGCATCGCTCTCGACACGTTCGTGGTTCCTCGCGAGCTGCGTCGCGCACGTCAAGATGGCGGCCGATCTACGCCGCGGCGTGTTGCCCCACGACCTGCACTTGGCAGAAACTGCAGCTCAAGACCACTGGGCTCAGCGTTCGTACGTCGTCGCCGCTGAGGTGAAGGCGCTGACCGTCGAATGTGTATCGAACCGCTCGATGCGAATCCGCTCTCCTGGCAGCATCTCGACGAGCACCGATCCGTACGCCCGTTCACGATTGGTAAGGCCGTCAGGTCCCAGGTCCCAGAGACGCAGTTGCACCCGAGCGCTCGCGGAAGTGATGGCATCCCACGACGGCGCCTCGGAGTCGACCACTGCCACCCCGAAGCCTTTGGGATACCAACCAGCCCCGCCCTTCGTGAGAATGCGCACGTCGTTGCGCTCGAGCAGACGTCCGAGAAAGAGCTGGCTCGATTCGTAGATGGGGCGGAACGGCTCCTCGAGCGAGGCCTGGAAGAAACCGTTGCCCGACGAGGTGTCGGCGACGTCGAACGACGGTTGGCCATGCGGAACCCACGTCGTGTTCACGAGCTGCACGAGCCGGGAGCGAAGCGGTTCCGGATGCTGCGCAATCGGGTTCTGCGCGGGTAGATAGCTGACCGAAATTCGATAGCGCTCCTCGCGGACCCAGCGATGCGGCGTGATCGCAACGTTGGTGAGGGCGAAGTAGAACGTGTATGGGTGTACATCGTGGCGATCGTGTTGCCGGCGCGCACGGCCGAACCGACCGAAAGGCCGGGCCTAGGCGTCACGTGAGAGAACGTGGCCCGGAGGTGAGGCGGACCTTCTATCGTAACTCCCCCGTCAGGAACTTCATCTACGCTGATGACGACACCGTCCACGGGCGCGCGAATCGGAAGCCGCTCACGAACACACGGACGTTCCGTCTCCCGCATCACGTACTCGGTATCGTACGTGTACCATATAGGTGTGCCCAAGCGGGAACACCTTGCCGTTGCTGCCGATGGGCACGATGCGCGCGATCTTCTCGATCTCGATCGGAGACACACTGAACTGCGGTCCGGTCGTCGCCGGCGCGTCGGTCGGGGAACCACAGTCGGCACCGATGCTGGTCACGCCAGCGACGGTGAAAGCGAGTGTGGAGGCGAGTGTAGAGGAGTGTCGCGCGCCAGCTGACGGAGAAGGGTTGCTACCGCTTCACGTACTTCTTGAACGCGCGCGGCCCCACTTCCGCACCGTACACATTACCGCGCGCGTCCACGGCCACACCTTCCGCGGCACTGGTATTGCGCGTCTGCTCGACGGGATCGGGTATGAACGACCACACGCTGCCGTCCTTCGCGCTGCCAATGCGAATGCCGCGCTTCCAGGTGGGACGCGATGGGTCGATGGAGCCGGACTCGCTGTCGGCGGCGTAGAGCGTGTCGCCCGGTGCGATCCAGATGCCGCTGTTGCGCGAGAACTGATACCAGGTGTCGAGCAGGCGACCGTCCTGCGTGAAGATCTGGATGCGATCGTTGCCGCGATCGGCGACAAACAGGCGGCCCTGACTGTCCATGGCGAGCGCGTGCGGCTGGTCGAACTCACTCGGTCCGGTGCCCTTCTTGCCCCACGTGGTCAGCAGCTTGCCGCTCTTGTCGAACTTGAGCACGCGCGCGTTGGCGGTCGCGTTGGACGCGTGGCCTTCCACCACGAAGATCGTGCCCTGCGGCGTGACATACACCGCGTTCGGCTGCCAGAAGAAAAGTGAATCCCGTCCACCGCCCTTGGTGCCGAGTGACATGAGCAGCTGGCCGTCGGGCGAAAACTTGTGAATCTGATGACCGGTCACGTTGGCCGGTGGCGCGGGCGCTTCAGTTGCACCCGGTGCGCGCGCGGGCGTGTTGTCACGTCCGTCTACCACCCAGATGTTGTTCTCGTGGTCGACGAACAAGCCGTGCGGCCAGTTGATGAGCCCCTTGCCGAACGACTTTACCAGCGTGCCGGTGGAATCGAACTTGAGAATCGGATCGAGATCGGAGCCGACACAACTGTTCTGCGCGCAGCGCTCGGCCACCCACACACTCACGCCGTCCTTGTCGATGCCGACGGCGCTGGTGGAGCCCCAGGTGCGACCAGCGGGCATCTTCGCCCAGCCCTCAATGGTGCGGTACGGATTGGGCAGGTCGTTGACGGCGGCCATCGTGGCAGACGACCGCATCTGCGCGGGAAGCGCACACGCGGCGGCTGACAACGAGAGTGCGAACACCACGGCAATCGGCGTCGCGAACTTGTTCAGTCTCGACAGATTATGCGTCATCCTGCTCATCCTCGGCGCCTGAGCTGCCGGATGTGGGAGTATACGATTCGGTGGGCATGGCAAACGCTTTGGCCAACTCGGGATCACCTTCGTCGCCGAGCACGCGCTGCGCGACGTATTGCGCGGCGATCGGCGCAAACTTGAAGCCTTCTGCTTGTCCAACGCCGGCAATCCATGCGTTGGCCGCGCCAGGAATGCGATCTATGATAAAGTTGCGATTGATGCTGCTTTCGTAGTGACACGAACGCGTTTCGAGCAGCGGTGCGTCAGCGAGCAACGGGAAGCGCTGCTGCAGCAAACGACGCGAGCCTTCGAGCCGGTTCGGGCTCGCCCAACGCACGCTCAGATCAGGATCCTGATCGTTGGGATCGGAGGGCTCGGGGCGCAGCGGTTCGGGCAGCTTTTCCTTGATCGGATTCGGCGGCGTCGCCAGCGGCGGAGCACCGCCTCGAACGCGGAATCCGCGGTTGTCCACGGGCAGCGCCGGCCAGCCGGTGACGCCGGGGAAGTTCCAGCTTGGCATATTCGGAAACGAAAACCGGTTGTCGCCCGGTGGTGTGCCGTAATAACACGCGGTCCCAATGGGAATGCGCATGCGATTGCCCAGCAGCTCAGGAAAAACCTTCGGTAGCCACGGTCCGCAGGCAAAGACAAAGGAATCGGCGCCGAGCTGTGTACCATCACTCAGCGTGACGTACTGCATGCGACCGCCCGTGATCGGGCCCGGCGTTGCGCGGCTAGTGATCAGGGTTGCACCAGCACGCGCCGCCAGCACCGCCGTGGCCTGCGTGGCGTGACGTGCGCGGGCAACACCGGCGTCGGGCTCGAACACGCCCACGGTGATGTCATCGAGCTTGAGCAGCGGAAAACGCTTGCGGGCTTCGTCGCCGTCGAGCGCGTCAAACGGCACGTTCAGCTTCGTCCACATTTCGCGCGTGCGTTGCAGGAACGCCTCATCGCGCGTACGCAGGATCACGTCGCCCGTGGTCATGAAGAAACGCGTGCCAAACTCCTTCGCATGCGCCTCGTCAAACTCGCGCCAGTGTGTAATCGCGCGTCGTGCCCACGAGGTCCACAGCTCAGTGCTAGCCGCGCGATCGCCGTAGGACGAACGAATACCGCGCGTCTCGTCGCCACTGGTCGCGCGGGAGTTGGCGGGTCCGTAGATGTCCACCAGCGTGACGCGTTCTCCGCGCTTTGCCAGTTCGAGCGCCGTGGAGCTGCCCCAGATGCCAGCGCCGATCACGACGATGTGTCCGGCATCCGCTCGGCGATGTGGGCGTGCGCTACGGTTGGCAGCCGATGTGGCGGCGGCGACATCGGGGATCGTGCTGCCGATGATCGCACCGGCGCCGAGTCCGGCAATTTTCAGGAAGTCGCGGCGGGGAAGCGACGGAGAATCGGCCTCGCCGCTTGGCGCAGGCGGAAGGGTGTCATCGGGTACGGTCACGCGGGACAAACTCCGGGAAAGACGGTAGGAATAGCGAAGTTGGTTGGTTGAGCGCCGCGGCGCAATCGCTCTGCTGGGATTGCGAGCGCCACGCGAGCGGGTCAGGTTTGCTGCTGCAGCCCTTGCCTCAGTCTCTCCCTCCCCGAGGTCACTCATGCGATGCTCCGTCGCGATTGCTCTGTCGTTCCTTGTCGCGTCGACCGCGGCCGCTCAGGCCACCACGCCGCGCACTCCGGTCATTCCTGAAGGCCAGCGCGCGTCGGCCACGCTGACGCCCGGTATTCGCGTGGGCGACATCGTGTATGCGTCGGGGCAGCTCGGCACGAGCCGCGACAATCCCAACGCGACGATTCAGGACGAGACGCGTCGCGCGCTCGAGAGCACCAAGCGGGTGTTTGAAGCGGCCGGCACGACGATGGCGCAGACGATCAAGTGCACCGTGTTTCTCGTGAATACCGCCGATTTTTCCGGAATGAACGAAGCGTACCGGGAGTTCTTCCCGGATTCGCCGCCGGCGCGATCGACGGTGGTGATTGCGGCGCTGGTGGTGCCGAATGCGAAGGTGGAGATCGAGTGCATGGCCGCGATCCCACCAAAGTAGACACCAATCCTCCACGCAGCGGCCCAACGGCCGATGGCTGCAGTTCTACGTCCATCAGGCCGTATGGCTATCCCTATCTGACGATTTGGCTGGCTGCGGATTCGTCGATCCGCGACCTGCGAGCATGCGGCTCTGACGGTGTTGGCGGGGCTGATGGGCTGACGGGTGTGTTCGGTTCGGCGTGCGAAGGCATCGAGGCTGAATGGCCTGATGGGGATTGCCATACGGCCTGATGGACGAAACTCCACTGCAGCCATATGGCCATGGGAACCG
>JBBSJG010000155.1:0-7897 GCA_038257485.1 Longimicrobiales bacterium
CCGGAGTGGTCTAAGAGAAGCGTCCCGATTCAATGGCTGCGCGATTCCAACGAGGCCGTCAACGTGGTTGTCGATGCGGCCCATACCGGCGCGTGTGTCGTGTGGATCAGGAATACTGTCGGGAGCTGCATGTCGGCTGCGGCGACGCTCGCCGAACGTGGTCTGGAACCGCTGATCTTTCACTCCCGGTTTGCTGCAGTCGATCGTCAGCGAATCGAGGCGCACGTGCTAGAGCGATTTGGTCCGTTGAGCAAGCAAACCGAACGGGCAGGTCGTGTGTTGATTGCCACGCAAGTGGTGGAGCAATCGCTGGACCTCGACTTCGACGTCATGATCACGGACGTGGCGCCGATCGATCTATTGGTGCAGCGCGCGGGACGGCTGTGGCGACATCACCGTGCCGAATCAGAACGACCGCCCGGTTGCGAGCGTCAGCTCCACGTGCTCTCGGCGCCGGCCGACAGGGAGCCAGACGCGACCTGGGTGTCCAGTGTCTGCGACGGAACCCAGTATGTGTACAGAGACGCTGGGATTCTATGGCGAACCGTTCGCATACTCGAAGATCGCGGGGAGATTGCGTCGCCAGAAGGTCTTCGTACGCTGATCGAGTCGGTATATGGCGAGAGCGAAGTTCCGGCCGCACTGCAGTCGTCTGCGGACCGCGCGCAGGGGGAGGCGTACTCGGCAGAGGCGCTTGGGCGTCAGAACGTGCTCAAGGAGGCGAGTGGATACGATGGCATGGCTGACATCTGGTCGAGCGATGTACGCTTTCCGACTCGGCTCGGGGATGCAACGATTCCATTGCGATTGGCGAAGGTGTCCGCCAATGGTGTGCTGGGTCCCTGGTGCGATGACCCGTCCAATGATGCGATCCGGAACTGGTCTCTGTCCGAGGTAATCGTGCGGCATTCTCTACTTGGTAAAGCCTACTTGGTGCCCACGAAATGGGTTGTGGAGGCGAACGTACTCCGGGCAGCATGGACGATCTACGAACGGGACCTGCCTATTGTGGTGCTCGCGCCGCGGAACGGCAGCTTCGAGGGGGTTTTGTGCCGCGAAGGTTCCGATCACACCACATCGATTCGCTACTCTGCGCATCGAGGACTGGAAGTGGGTCACAAAACGACAGATAGCGGGTAAACTGCACTCTCCCCCGTGCTCTACGGGGATGATCCGTGTTTTTGTAGCGTGAAGTGAAAGTTCCCCGCGGCGCGGGGATTTCAGTCAGAAGGGTTGCGACGACGCTCGGAATAAGTTTATGTCATTAATGTCGATAAGTGTTTATGTAGTTATTCGACCGTTCTGCGGAACGATTCTTCCCCTGTCAGACCCCCGCGCCATTATCAGTGATGCAGCACACATTCTACCCGCGGTCGTTCTGCTGATCGGTTCTCCTCGCTCGCTCATCCTGCAATCCGGTCTTCGATGCCCCCCTATGATCTGCGTACGCAGCCTTGGATTCCCTGGCGCCGCCGCGACGGCTCGGTGCACTGGGGATCACCCTCGCTGCTCCTGCATGGATTGTCAGGCGACAATCCCGTCGTCGACATGGCGACAACCCGCGTTGACTTCGATGCGGCCCTGCTGGAGTTCATCGTAGGCATCTACGCAGCCGCACTTGCTCCCGTCGACGATGAAGCATGGCACGAGTTGTGGAAGAATCCGCCAACGGTAGCGGCGTTTGAGAACGCGATGGCCGCTCTCCCCAGTGCGTTCAATCTCTGTGCCGACGCAGGCCCGCTGTTCATGCAAGACTTCTCTGCAGCCGATCTCGCAGATCAGGACGTACTGCCCGTGGAGCGACTCATCATTGACTCGCCCGGTGAGCAAACACTCAAGCTGAACAAGGCGCATTTTGTGCGCCCGTCGCGATTCGACGTTCTCGGCCTTCCCGCGGCCGCGATGGCACTGCTCACGATGCAGACCTATGCGCCTTCCGGCGGAGCGGGCAACCGAACGTCGATGCGTGGTGGGGGGCCGCTCACTACACTCGTCGATCCTAGATCAGCGCAGCAGGGGTTGTCGCCGCACCGGCTACCGCTCTGGCAAAAAGTGTGGATGAATGTCCCCACGCGTGAAAACCTGAAAGAAGTCGCCAATGCGGCGATCGCGCGCGATGGCAACGCCGCCGAACTCGTCTTTCCCTGGCTCGCGGCGACCCGCGTGTCGGTCAAGGGCAAGCCTCCCGTGACCCCGCTGAACGCACATGCGTTACAAGCCTTCTTTGGCATGCCGCGACGTGTGCGACTTGAGTTCAGCGGGCCGGGAAGGTGCGAGCTCACAGGGACCGAGAGCGACATCACCGTGCGCGGATTCCGCCTGCGCAACTATGGCGTGAACTACGAAGGATGGGAGCATCCCTTCTCTCCCCACTACCGGCAGACCGAAGGCGCCGAATGGCTGCCGGTGCACGGACAGCCCGGCGGGCTGGGATGGCGTGTGTGGCCGGGCTTCTCGATGTTCGTCGGCGAGGGAAACCGGAAGCCGGCAGCCGTCGTGCGCTGGGCGCAACAGCGTTGCCAGCTGTTGCCCACCCTGCGATTGCGACTACATGCATTCGGCTTCGATCTCGACAACATGAAGGCGCGCGGATGGGTAGACGCCACGCAACCGCTCCATCTGCTTGATGCGCCACAGCTGCGACGGCTACACACCATGTCTGCCAATATGGTGGAGGCCGCGGGTCTGATCTCGTCGCAACTCGCCCGGCAAATCAAGATGGCAGAGTTTGGTGAAGACAAGGGAGTCGGCGGAGACTGGGGGTGGGTTCGCGAGGAGCTGCACGACTTATCCGAGGCGGCGTTTTTTGAAGCCGTTCAGCGATGTGCCTCTGCTGGAGTAACAGCAGCGCAGGTGCACGAGGAATCAGCTGCGTTCCTACGCACGCTTTCCACGACAGCGCTCGACGTATTCGACGCGCATTGTCAAGCAGAAGGCACAAATGTGATCGTGCTGCGCCGAGTCGTGATCGCACGTGCTGAACTCCGGCGATGTCTGTCAGGCTACACTCCGCTCGGCGAGAAACTGTTCAAGCAACTCGACGTGCCGCTGCCCGGAGGAGGACGAGCGCAGCGCACGACCACGAAAAAGGCAGGCAAGTCCAGGCACGCAACCTCATCCTGAAGGGGAGCGCATGACCGCAGATCAACAACCGTCCGACATGCAGCAATCGCCGGGTTCATCGAGTACACGCGAATCTGCAATACGCCGCTGGTGGAGCATCTACTGCGGTCCAGATGCATCCGACCGGGGAACACGAGCGCGACTGAGGCGATGTCGGTCCACGCGCGAGACCCTGAACGAGAGGGCGGCCATTGTGCTGCCGAGATGGACGAACTCTATACCGGCAGGAGCAAGCGACCTGACACCGGACGCGGTTCGCATGCTCGACCTGACGCGCGTATTGGCCCACGTTCGCGAGGACGACCGGTCCATGCGCCCGATGCAGGCTGCGGGATGGAAGGAGTTCCCCGGTGAACGCAAAGAGTCTGACGTGGATGTGTCGAAACGTCCACGGCTTTCGCAGGTTCGCTTTCGCAGGCTGCTGACCACCAGCGGTGGAGAGGACCTTGTTCGTGCGTTTATCCGCCTTGTTGCGTTGCTCGACGGCAAGGTGAACGTCGAAGCGCTCGGCCGGGACTTCCGCGACTGGAATCACGTTTCCAGAGGCGATGCCGTGCGTCAGCGCTGGGCATTCGACTACTACGCCGCGTCGTCGGCGAATCCAGCGGCGAGCCAAGCCGCGCCACTTAACCAGAGCAACAACTGATGACAACGTTTCTGCAACTGCACCTGCTGACGGCGTATCCGGCCTCGAATCTCAACCGGGATGATACCGGGCGGCCCAAGACGGTGGACTTCGGCGGTACGCAGCGCATCCGTATCTCGTCGCAAAGCCTCAAGCGTGCGTGGCGCACCTCGACGGTGTTCTCCGAGCGAGTGCAGGGCCGGGTGGGTCAACGCACCCAACGCATGGGGGAGGTGGTTTTCGATCATCTGGTGAAGGGTGGAATGCCGGCGGACAAGGCCACAAAGCTCGCGCGTGAGATTGCCACGGTGTTCGGCAAGCCAGTTGACGCGGCGGACGACAACCCGACATTCATCCGACAGTTGGCATTCGTCTCCAGCGAGGAACGTCTGGCTGCGCTGGCATTGGCGGACCGGGTACTCGCCGGAGAGGAAATGAAAATCACGGCTGATGAGGTGCTTCGCCAAACGGATACGGCAGCGGATATCGCCATGTTCGGTCGTATGCTGGCGGACAACCCTGCGTTCAACCGGGAAGCGGCCGTGCAGGTAGCGCACGCCATGACGACGCACGCGGCTTCGGTGGAGGATGACTACTACGTTGCAGTCGACGATCTCAAGAGCTCTGCCGATCGCGAGGATGCCGGGACGTCGTTCATCGGAGTACAGGAGTTCGGCTCTGGCCTGTTCTATACGTATGTGTGCGTTGACTGTGACCTGCTCGTGCGAAATCTGGGTGGCGATGTCGCGCTGGCGCGTGACGCGGTGGCTGCGTTGATCGAGTGCGCCTCGAGCGTTGCCCCGCGTGGCAAGCAGGCCAGCTTCGCATCGCGGGCACGTGCGTCATACCTTCTTGCGGAACGTGGACCGCAGCAGCCGCGCACGCTCGCCAACGCGTTTATCGGTGCGGTGCGTCTCGGCGAAGACGACAACGTGGTGGACTCCTCTATCGACAGGCTCGAGTCCATGCGCAGGTCAATGACAGACGTGTATGGACCGTGTGCGGAGGGCGAGGCCAGCTTTCGCGCCACGGCGGATGGGGCTGTCGGGTCGCTCGCCTCTGTGATCGAGTTCGCCGTCGAGTCGGTAGCATGAAGTCATTTCTTCTCTTCACGATTCACGCGCCGCTGGCGAGTTGGGGAGAAATTGCTGTCGGCGAGAGCCGGAGCAGCTGGTCCGCTCCCAGCAGGTCTGCGATACTCGGCATCATCGGTGCGTCGCTTGGCGTAGACAGAGCCGACGCAGAAGGGCAGCGATCGCTCGCTACCGACTATCGTGTGGCCGTCCGAATCGACGCGGCGGGATCGGCTTTGACAGACTACCATACGGTCCAGACCGTGTCCGCGTCGCTGGTGAAGAAGCATCGACCTCACACCAGGGCACGACTGATGGCAATCAACGACCGGGATACGCTCTTGTCGCGGCGCGGCTACCGGGAGAACGCCGTCTATACCATCGCGGTGTGGACAGTGGGGGATGCGAGGTGGCCGTTGGACCGCATCGCGACTGCCATGCGCGAACCGGTGTACGCTCCGTTCGCGGGTCGCAAGTGCAATGTTCTGGCGCTGCCAATGTCGCCAGCAGTTGAGCTCGGTGAAACGCTGGCTGAAGCGTTGCTGGGGCGGCCGGCCATTCCGGCCGCAATGGAGCGGCAACTCGGACGTTTCCTGCTGCGTCGCGGTGCGACGTGGGGGCGAGTGGTCGCGCACGATGTGTGTGATGGATTCGACGCTGGACTGCAGGCAGCGAACCGGCGCGAACTGAGGCGGGATATTCCCACGAATCGCGGCAAGGCGTGGCAGTTCGAAAATCGCCTGGTGGAGTTTGGGGAGTTGCCGGAGTCGGAGCTCGTGTCCACATGAGTGCGCCCGCCTTGCTGTCCAAGGTGACGGTTCGTCACGATGCACCGATTCAGGCACTCTGGAAGACGCTGTTTCCCGCAGACGCGTCCGCCCGAATAAACTCCTCACATCGGTTGCTGTGGACACTCTTCGCAGACGCGCCGGAACGTGAGCGCGACTTCCTGTGGCGCGAGCAGCAACCCGGCACCTACTTCGTGCTCTCGCAACGAGCCCCGCGCGATCTGCATCAGTTGTTCCATGTCGACGGACCGCGCGAGTTCGCGCCTTCGCTCGTGCGCGGCGAATCGCTGCACTTCCTTCTGCGCGTAAATGCCACCGTGTCGCGGGGTGGCGCGCCGGGAGTGCGTGGAAAGCGCAGCGATGTTGTCATGGACGCGATCCACGGTGTTATCGGCGCGGATCGAGCCGCGGCGCGTGTTGCTGCGCTCGATGGCGTCTCGCGGCGATGGCTCGACGAGCGCGGCGCGCGAGATGGCTACGCACTGCAGGAACTGGTGGTGCGGTCATACGATACGGTTCGGCTGGACCGCGGTCGCGACGTGAAGCCAGTCCGCTATGGTGTGCTGGATCTTGAGGGCGTTCTGCGCGTCGACGATCCCGAGTTGATGCTGCCGGCGATTGTCCGAGGCGTGGGCCGCGCGAAGAGTTTTGGCAATGGACTCATGCTCATTCGCCGGCCGTAGGCGAGCATGGCGAAATGACGGATCGCCTGCACGTTCCGCTCCGACCCATTCCTCTTAAAGATCGCGCGGGGATCGTATTTCTCGAGTATGGACAGGTGGATGTCATCGACAACGCCTTCGTGCTGGTGGACCGGAGCGGTGTTCGCGTGCAGATCCCGGTAGGCGGGCTTGCCTGCTTGATGCTGGAACCAGGAACGCGAATTACGCACGCGGCGGTGCAGCTCGCCGCGCGCGTGGGATGCCTGCTGGTGTGGGTTGGAGAAGGCGGTGTTCGATTGTATGCGGCGGGACAGCCGGGTGGGGCGCGTGCTGACCGGCTGCTATTTCAGGCACAGGCAGCGCTGGACGAGGTGGCGCGTCTGAAGGTTGTACGACGCATGTACGCCATGCGATTCGGTGAGGAGGCGCCGCTCCGTCGGTCGCCAGACCAACTGCGCGGTATCGAGGGAGCCAGGGTTCGTGCGATGTACAAGCATCTCGCGCAGCAACACGGGGTGGAGTGGACCGGGCGCAGGTACAATCCAGCGGAGTGGAGCGAGGCGGACATTATCAACAGATGTCTGTCTTCGGCCACGTCGTGCCTGTACGGACTTACGGAGGCGGCCGTTCTCGCGGCGGGGTACGCGCCCGCAATCGGATTTCTGCACCGTGGCAAGCCGCTCAGTTTCGTCTATGATATCGCGGACCTCCTGAAGTTCGAGTCCGTGGTGCCCGTGGCATTTTCGGTGGCCGCGCGCCACGCGAAAGGAGTGTTGCCGACTTCCCTGGTCGAACGCACGGTGCGCATGGAGTGCCGGGACGCATTTCGGCGTCACAATGTGCTGGAACGCATCATACCGATGATTGCCGAGGTGCTCGAATCAAGCGGACTGCACCCACCAGCCGAGGCCCCAGAGGGACAGCCCCCGGCTCTGACGGAGGAGATTTCCGGAGATGATGGTCATCGTGGTTGAGAATGCGCCCCCGCGACTGCGGGGGCGCCTTTCGTTGTGGCTCGCCGAGATCCGTGCCGGCGTATATGTCGGGGTCTACTCGCGACGAACTCGTGAGCGTATATGGCTCGAGGTGTTGCAGCTGATCGACGATGGCTCAGCGGCGATCGCGTGGTCGGCCAAGAACGACTCTGGATTCGAGTTCGACACAGCTGGCCCGAATCGTCGACTTCCCGTAGATTTTGACGGGCTGACGCTGGTGAAGTTTGAACCTCCGAAAGTGGCCGAGTAGCCGGTAGGGTTTTGGGAGGATAGTGAACTTGTTGGTGGGCAACATGTTGGGAGAAAGAGCGTTCCCCGCGCATGCGGGGATGATCCGCTGGCCCTGCGCGAGACGCTCGCCGACATCGTGCGTTCCCCGCGCATGCGGGGATGATCCGTCGATGAACTGGCCGATGATGTCGAGGTTTTCGCGTTCCCCGCGCATGCGGGGATGATCCGTATGACGAGAAGGGCGTCGCCAAGCCGGTGGAGCGTTCCCCGCGCATGCGGGGATGATCCGGACGCCACCTCAGCGTCGCGCATAACGGGGAAGCGTTCCCCGCGCATCCGGGGATGATCCGGGACGCAACGAATCGGACGTAGCGTTACGGAGGCGATCCCCGCGCATGCG
>JBBSJG010000156.1:0-7794 GCA_038257485.1 Longimicrobiales bacterium
CCAGCGTGTACGGTCCTGTGATCGTATAGGTGAGCTCGGCCTTGTTCTGGTCCTCGAACTCCTCCGGCACGTAGGGCGAGACCTGTGGCGGCTGCACGCCAATGGGAAGGTTGTCCGTGAGCGCTGCGAGCCGTTCGGACAGATCCATCCGCGCGAAGTCCATGTCGGTATCACGGCCGAACATGATTTCGATCGACGTGCTGCCCGGCCTGGACACTGATGTGACTTTCTCTACGCCGCGCACCTGCTGGATCGCGGCCTCGAGCGGCGAGGTGAGGAATGCTTCGGTCACTTCCGGTGATGCGCCCGGCCAGCTTGCCGAGACGGTGAGGTGCGGCAGCGTGATATCGGGCAGCAGCTCGACCGGCAGATGACGGTACGCCGATATGCCGAGCAGACCGATGCTGAGATACAGCATCGCCACTGCGATCGGCCGTCGTATGGATGCCGCGATCATCTAGTCGCCCGCAGGCACGAGCGGCGGTTCCTTGACGTTCGCATGCGTTCGCTTCTTCGGACCGAACAGCCGGTCCTGCAGCTCGTCCAGCATCTCGTAGCACACCGGGATCACAATGAGCGTGAGCGCCGTCGCACTGAACAGACCGCCGAACACTGCGACGGCCATCGGTGCCTGCAGGCTCGCGCCTGCGCCGATCCCGAACATCATCGGCATGATCGCGAGCATCGTCGTGATGGAGTTCATCACAATCGGCCGTAGCCGGGCGCGGCCGGCTTCGTAGATCGCTTCGCGCGTGGTCATCCCCTGCGCGCGCGCCTGATTGATGAAATCGATTTTGACGACGGCGTCATTGTCGACGATACCGACCAGGATGATCAGGCCTATGAGGCTCACCGCGTTGACGCCGCTGCCGAACAGCCAGAGTGCGACGAACGCGCCGATCAGCGACAGCGGTACAGCCAGCATGACCGTGAACGGGTGCAGCAGCGACTCGAATTCAGCGGCGAGAATCATGTAGACGAGGAGGATCGCGAGCAGGAACGCGATGGCGAGGTCGCGGAAGCTCTTGTCCATCTCCTCGTTCTCACCGCCGATGTCCACGCGCATCGATGAGGGCGGCGGCGCATCCACGAGCGCGGCCCGGATCGCCGTTACCGCATCGTTCACATCCTCGCCTGCGACATCCGCGTAGACCGGTACCACGCGCGCGCGGTCCACGCGCTCGATCTCGACCGGGCCGACCGCTTCACGAACATGGATGAGCTCGGACAATTGAACACCCTTCAGCCGGACGAGCTGCAAGGTCTGGAGGTCGCGCCGCGCTTCGTCGGGCAGCCGCACCACGATCGGTACTTTGCGATCGAATGCGACGAAGTCTGTGGCGTTCTTCCCCCGCATGTAGCTCGCGACTGTGTTGGACACTTCGTCGGGCAGGATCCCGAACGCGGCCGCGCGCTCCCGATCGATCTCGATCCGGAACTCAGGTTGTCCGACTTCCGAGCCCATCCGCACGTTCGTCAGCTCGTCCATCGACGACAGCTTGCGCTGCACCATTGCAGCGTATGCCGTCGCGCTGTCCAGGTCATCACCGCGGATGCGCACAGCGAGATCGGCTTCGCCACCGCCCAGCAGCTTGCCCAGCGCCGTCGCGTGTCCGGTCTCGAGCGTGACCTGCCCGCCCTTCATCTGGGATGCGAGTGCCGGCCGGATGCGCGCGATCGCGTCCGCGGTGTTTTCGCCGCTCTTGAGTCGCACCTCGAGCGTCGCCGTATGAAGGCCGCTCTCCTCATCGGTCACGCCCTCCAGCGCGACTTGTCGACCGATGCGGCTGAATACAGCGTCCACTGCGTTGTCTCGCCGGATCGCGGACTCGACCCCCATTGCAACCGTTTCCGTAATCCCGAGCGGAGTGCCGCGAGGCATGGTGATGCGCGCACGGAACTCGCCCTGGTCGACGTCGGGCAGAACGCTGCGGGGCAGGGAAAACGCCAGTGCGAACGTCGCAAGAACAATCAGCACGGAGATGCCGAGCACCGGCCAGCGGTGCGCCAGCGCGAGCCCCAGGCATCTGTGGTAGAACGCCTCGAAGCGCGCCCACGCGCGGTCGAACGCGCGCAGCGGCGCGTCGAATGCGTTGCGGATGAAGCCCGTGTGCACGGTGCGCTCGTTGCGCACATCCCAGCGCGCCGCGATGGCCGGCAGCAGTGTGACTGCAACCACGAGGCTCATCAGGAGCGAGAATGCCACGGCCATCGAGAGCGCTGCGAACAGTTGCCCTGCGACTCCTTCGACATAGATGATGGGACCGAACACCGCGATCGTGGTGAGTGTCGACGCCGTGATCGCGCGCTGCACCTCCTCCGTGCCCATTGCCGCTGCCGCACCCGCGAGAAGTCCCTTCTCCTCGCGATGCCGGAAGATGTTCTCGATGACGACGATCGAGTTGTCCACGAGCATGCCCGCACCGAGTGCGAGTCCGCCGAGCGTCATGATGTTGATGGACAGGCCGGCCAGCTGCAGCAGTGCAAAGCTGCCGATGATCGAGATCGGAATTGCGAGCGAGATCGCGAACGGATAGCGCGCGTCGCGCAGGAACACGACGAGCACGAAGAAGGCGAGGATTGCGCCGAGGATCATCTCCTGCACGAGATTCGAGATCGCATCCGACACGAAGCCCGCCTGGCTCGATGCCACCTCGAGCTTGAGCTGCGGGTACTGCGTGCGCAGCTGCGCGAGCACCTCGTCGACCTTCTCCGCCACGCGGACCGTGTTGGCGCCGGATTCCTTGAACACGAGCAGCCCCACTGCCTCGTGTCCGTTGAAGCGCGCAATCGATTCGCGCTCCTCGAAGCCATCCTCGACGGTTGCAACATCGCTCAGGAGAACGCGCGCGGCCGTCTGCCCCTGCGCGTTGCCGCTCTGCTGTGATACGACAATGCCGGCCAGTTGGTCGACGCGCTGGAACTCGCCGAGCGTGCGCAACGCGTAGCGGAACCGTCCGCGCATGATGGTACCGCTCGGCGCACTGACATTCGCGGACGCGAGCGCAGCTCCGATCTGATCGATCGTGATGCCGAGCGCCTCGAGCTTGCGGGGATCCACGTCGACATGGATCTCGCGCTCCAAGCCCCCTGTTACCGATGCCTGGGCAATGCCGTCAATCTGTTCCAGGCGACGGCGGAACACCGATTCCGAAAGCTCCTTGAGGTCCCTCAGCTCGCCGCCGGATACACTGATCGCCATGATCGGCTCGCTGCGCGGGTCCGTCCGCAGCACGATCGGCCGCTTCGCCCCCTGCGGCAGGCTGCCGGTGAGGCCATCCAGCTGCTCGCGCGCATTGAGCGCGGCGAAGTCCATGTTCGTACCCCACGCGAAGCGCAGCGTCACGAGGGATGTGCCCTCGCGTGACGAGCTCTCCACGCGCTCGAGTCCCGGCACCTGGCCGGTGACGGACTCGATCGGCCGCGTCAGGAAGCGCTCGACCTCTGCGGGTGCGACACCGGGGTATGTCGTATAGATGATGAGCTTCGGATACGCGATGTCCGGAAGCAGATCCACGGGCAGGCGGGTGAAGGACAACACACCGAGGATGACGACGGCGGTGAAGGCCATCGCGACCGCGACCGGGCGACCGATCGATGATTTCGGGATCGACATGCGCTACTGCACCACCGGCGATCCAACCTTCAGCTCGAGCGTGAGCAGCGCCATGATCCACGTGAACCGCGCGTTCAAGGCCTCGCGCTGCGCCGTGGCCGCGCCATCGATGCGCTGCTGCAGCTCCGAGAACGAGATGGTATTGCGACGATACTGATCCTGCGACAGTCCGAGACGCTCCTCGCTGAGCGATGCCTTGAGGTCGGCGAGCTCGAGCGAGCGATACGCGTTCACGAAATCGATGTATGCGGAGCGAACGTCCATCTCGAGCTGGAGCCGTGTCTGCGCGAGCTGCAGTCGGGCGTCGTGTGCAGCGGCACGCGCCGCCGTCAGTGGTGCCGATGCGCCGTAGCGCGTGAACGACTGCGGCAGCGACAGGCTGAAGCTCAACCCGAGGCTGGTGTTCTGCGGAGTCAGGTACCTGTACGCCTCGCGCAATGCACCCAACTCCGGCACGCTCACGGACCGGCCGTAGCTGAGACCCGTCGAGAGGGACGGCCAGCGGCTGCCGGTTGCCGCCTTGGCCTGCTTCTCCGCTACCGTCACCATGAGGTCCTGCCGCAGCACCGTCGGATTGGCACGCAGCGCAATCAGCACGAGCGAATCCGCATTGAGCTTCGCGGGGTCGTATACATCGGGGAGCGCGCCCGCGAGCGCGAAGCCGCCGTCCGACGGTATGCCGATCGCGAGCGCGAGCGCGAGGCGTGCCTTGGTGGCGTCGGCCTTCGCCCGCTCGAGCGACAGCTGCTGCGTTGCAATTTCTTCCTTCGCGCCGAGCAGGTCCGACTGCCTCGCCACCGCGATGCGGAACAACGCTTCCGTCTGCGTCAATCGTTCCTGTGCGGACGCAAGCAGCCGTTCGCTGAGTGCGATGTTCTGTTCCGCGCGCAGCGCGAGAAAGAACGCCTGCCGGACACGCGAGTCGAGCTCGTTCCTGCCAATCGTCACGGCAGCTTCTGTCGCTTCCGCGGACGCCTTCTGCGCGGCGAGGGTGCGGAGCGACCGGCCGCCATCGAAAAGCATCATGTTGAGACCGATGCTCTGGCTGAGCCCGCTGCCGGTGGACGTCGACGGGTTCGGCAGTTGCTCCGGCTTCTGTGTCACCGGGTCGGGATACGTCTCGACATGGCTCTGACCGCCGTTCACGCTCATGCCTGCGCTGATGCCCGGCAGGATCGAACCGAACGTGCTGCGGATATTTGCTTCGGCGACTTCGACGTCGTTGAAGGACTGCATGAACAGCGGATTGTGCGAGCGTGCGAGGCGAACGGCTTCCTCGAGGGTGAGTGTCGCCGGCATCCGCGTGCCGGTCGGCGCGTTGGCTTGTGCCGAGACACGCGTAACGGAACTGATGCATGCGACGGCGATCAGCACCGCAATATATGGAGCACCGCGATTCCTCTGCGCCATCATTGCGGGCGACCTCCAGCGCGTTTCGCGTGCGGCGTCAGCTTGACCTTGCCATCGTGTGTCAGCGAGTTGTGTCCCGCCACCAGCACGATCTCGCCCGGCTCGACACCAGGCATCTCCGGATTCGGAACGATCTCGATGTACTCGTCGTTCTGCTGGCCGACCGTTACGTAGCGCCAGTCAGCTCGTCCTACGTCGCTGCCCTCACTGTCCGGCTTGAAGACGAAAACGAGCTTGCGGTGGTTGTCGCGCTCGACGACAGCACTGACAGGGACATACGTTCGGTCCGGGAGTCGCTCCGCGGACAACCTCACACGCGCGTACATGCCCGGCAGGATTCGGCCGGCGCCGTTTGCTACGGCGACCGTCACGCGCGCAGTACGCGTCACCTGGTCCACGATCGGGTTGATGGTTTCGACGCGGCCCGCGAATGTCACCCCAGGGAACGCAGCGAACGTTACGTCTGCAGGCCGGCCGGAAGAGATCATGCCGATCTGACCTTCCATCACCTGCACATCGACCCTGATCGGATCCATCTCCTGGACGGTCAGCAGCTCTTCGCCTGCATTCACAAACTGACCCGGAACGACTTTCAGGTTTGCGATGCGCCCGCCGAACGGAGCTTTCACCTGCGTACGGTCCAGGTTCATCTGCGCCTTCATGACTGCAACTTCAGCCGACTCGACGCGCGCTCGGTCACGCGCCGCCTCGCGACGCTCCTTCAGCAGCGCCTGGTCTTTGATCTTGTCGTCGCCAATCGTGAATTCCTGGAACTGCGCGTTCGCGCTGCGCAGACCCGCCCTCGCCTCGGCCAGGGCAAGCTGATACTCCGTCGGATCGATGGTGATCAGCACCTGGCCCCCGCCGGCGACACTGTTCTCGCGAACCACGACGCTCCGAATCTGGCCGCCCACCTGCGACTTGAGGATTGTCGGTCGACGCGATGCCGCCTGACCTGCCGCGCTGACCGTCAGGACAAGGTCGCCATGCAGAACCGCGGTGCCCTCGACGGGGACTGGTTCGTTCGGATCGAACTGGCCGGTGGCGGACGCAACCGACGGCACGTCAACCTTCGTCGAATCGGACGTCGTGCCATCCGCCGCCTTTGCGCCGTTCACGCGCTTGTACACGCCGAAGCCGGCGGCACCAAAAATTGCGACGACGACGAAGCCCGTGAGGATACGTCTGGTATGCATCATTCAAGGCCGCTCGGATGAGTGGTGAATCGATGGATCATGGTTCCCGGAATTGCACGACCGTACGAGTTCTGCGTGACTGTCTGTGCCGGGCAGGGCGGCAGGAAAGTCATACGGCGGTCACGCCTCCCCCATTATGGCTTTCACCAGTATAAAAAGAAAGGCCGTCGGCACGATCTTAAAATAGTGGGAGGGGACGAATCCTTCCGTCGAGGCTCGCCGGCGGCACAGCCGCTGTGACCCGCCGCCATGACCCCCGTCACCATGACCCCCGTCGCCATGACCCCCTCCTGCGATACGGATGCGCAGCTGCACATCGTTAACAGGCTGCTGAAAAATGGGGTACGTGCCTCAGATCCGGATGTAATTTCATACGTTTCTCAAGTCAAATACTTTTTCTCGGCCGCCGGTGTCGCGAATCGGTGGCCGAAGGCGGTGCGCGTGGGTGCTCGGTGGCATTTTACGCCCTGACAAAGGCCCAATTCCCGCCATTCCGCGGTTCACGGGCACACCTCTGCATCGCACAGATTTCGTATTCGGATCAGATTGTACGCTGCCGCGGTGAAGGTGAAAACCCAATCCACGTTGGCCATACCGCGGTGCCGCAATTTGTCCAGCAGGCCGATCGTTTTGCCCCAGCCGAACCATTCCTCGACGCGCTTGCGCTTGCGCTGGCTGACCGCATATCCCTCGTGCCGTGTCGTCCTGCCGTCTACGTCGCTCTTGAATCGTCGTGCGTGAATGTTCGGCGCGACGTGAGGGGTGAAGCCAAGGTCACGCGCATCCTTTACGAACGTCCCGCGGTCATATCCCTTGTCCGCGCCGAGCGTGCGACGGCGGCTGGTCGGTTCGAGCGTCGTCAGCATCTGCAGCGCTGCATCACCCTCTGCGTGATAGCCCGGTGCGCTCACCGTTGTGGCCACGATCAGATTGTGACGGTTGTCCGTCAGCGCAGAGCCCAGGTAGCACAACTTTGATGCAGTACCCTGGCTCTTGGTCGCCAAGTGCGCGTCGGGGTCCGTGCGTGAGATGTGGGTCTTGTTCGACCGCTTCTCACCGCGAAAATTCACGGTTGGATTGCCGCCGTCGTCATCCTCGCGCCCCGTCTCGATCACATCTCGCGGCACGAAGCTCTTTTGACTCGCGCACGCTTCTATGAACGTGCCATCCACCGTGAAGTGATCATGCGAGAGAAAGCCGCGCTTCTCCGCTGCCTGCAGCACACCCTGCAGGAAGGCCTGTGCGATATTGCCTTCAAGCAGACGGTCGCGGTTCTTGCTGAAGGTACTCGCGTCCCAGACCGACTCATCCATCTCAAGGCCCACAAACCATCGGTACAGCATATTGTAGTCGAGCTGCTCCATTAGCTGCCGCTCGCTTCGGATCGTGTAGATCAGCTGCAGCAGTAAAGCGCGAAGCAACATCTCGGGAGGAATCGATGGCCTTCCAGTGCGCGAATACGTCGCGTCGAACCGCGGCGACATCTCCTTCAGGATCGGCTGGACCAGACTCCTGATCTTGCGCAACGGATGCTTCGCCGGAACCCGGTCTTCCAAACTGACGTAGCTGAAC
>JBBSJG010000157.1:0-7789 GCA_038257485.1 Longimicrobiales bacterium
GGTGTCGGATTCCGCGAATCATTGAGCGCGACGCACGCCACGCGCTTTCCGGACGGGTGGTCCGACCTGAATGCACTGGAGACGGCGTTCCGGCAGGGACGCTCACGACATCACGATCCCGGCCGCGGTCAGGGTCTGCAGCAGATCCGCAAGCAGGTGGATCGATGGGATGGTCGTATGACTGTGCGCAGCGGAAGTGCGCGCATTGCCGATGTGCCCGATTGGGACGACACGCGTCTCACGGAGACCGGACTCGCAGTGCTGCCGGGTTCACAGATCGGGATCGTACTCCCTGCACGTGTGCCCGCAGAAACAGCGCCCGCCCTCGCTTCGCACGCAGGTCGCCGATGAATGACAATCGGCCGGAGCGCATCTTCTCGTTCGACATGTCAGACCTCGTGCAGAAGTCGGTGGCGACGTTGTACTCGCACCTTATCACGCGACCCACCGGCCGCGCGATCCGGCTCGGGATCGAAAGCCAGATCTGCGAGCATGGCGGTCAGTGTGTCTGCGTCCTCGACTTCACGCAGGTCGTCATTCTCGACTACAGCTGTGCGGATGAAGCCGTCGCGAAGCTGCTGCAGCGGTTCCAGGAAGCGGATGCACCCGCAGACGCGTACTTCCTTGCCAAGGGTCTCGCGGAGCAGCACCGCGAGCCGCTCGAAGAAGTCCTCATCCGGCACGGCCTCGTGCTCGTCGCAGAGGTCGAAGGTCTCGGGAATATTCTGCTCGGTGCGCCCAGTATGGTCGAGCAGCTCGCATTCGCGGCCCTCGAGCGCGCTCGCATCGCCACGGCCGCACAGGTCGCCGTGGAGGCTCACCATCCGGTGGAAGAAGTCGCCACAGCCCTCGAAAGCCTTTACCTTCGACGCGCCATCATCGCGACCGCGAGGCCTGAAGGGTTCTTTGCGTTGACTGCACTGCTGGCCGTCGCGGACGGATAGGCCGCGCCGCAGCGTGCGGTGGCCGCCTAGCGGCGGGCCCTCGCCGGCCTCGGCCGGCTGTCGCCATCACCCATGCGCAACAGCAGCGCGAGCGACCGGTTGATCGCCTTCAGCGCCGCGAGCGCCGCCGCCGCTTCCTGCGTCTCTTCCACGGGCTGTGCGCCCGCGAGAGAAATCGGGCGGCGGCCCAGGAACGGGGAGCTCAGGAGCACGGACACCAGGGCGACATCCCGTTCGAATACGCGCACGATCGACGCATTGTCCAGCTCCAGCCGGCCCCACCCGTCGATCGTACGGTTGGCCGCGTTCAGCGCCGCGGCCGCGCCAGCCCTCGCCCGACCGCTACCCGCCGCCAGTTCCGACGCCTCGCCCAGCAACTCATCCTCGTGCTGCAGAAGCCTCGCCCTCGCCACGATACGTCCATCCCCGACCAGGCTCTCCAGACCCAGGTAGCGCAGACGTTGATCAGCAACCGCCTCGGGCTCGGCTTCCTTGGCGAGCCCCTGCGATTGCGACTGCGAGGGCGTGATCGAGGGCTCCGTATCCTCGCCATGCGCCAGCACGGCAGCCGCTTCAATCGACGACGGGACTTCCGCGTCCGCAGCCATCTGTGCAATGCTGATCACGCGCTGGTCGATAGGGACGCCGAGGCGCTCCTCCAGAAGCTCGCGGACGTCCCGTGCCAGGTGGCGGGGGTTGGGGCCCGCCCGTACAAGAAGATGGATTTCACGGGGCTGACCGAACACGTCCTCTTTCACGAAGGCTCCCAGGACCGAGGGGAGTTCGCGCAGGACGGCTTCCGCCGCTGCTTTGGTATCGCCTTTGGCCATTCCTTCAATCGTCTGAACAACGTATGCTTTCCGGCAGGATGGGTGCAGAATGCAGCCGTACAGCGTCTGCGTCAAGGAAGCAGGCGACGGCATACTGATTGCCCAGCCATCGCGCGCGCATACGTCCGTGCTGCTGCACATCAAATTGAACTGCCGACATAGGGATTCGCATGAAAGGCGTCATCATGGCAGGCGGGTTTGGCACTCGCCTGAAGCCATTGACCATCAATCGGCCCAAGCCCATGGTGCCGGTCGCGAACCGCCCGATGATGGAACACATCGTCGAGCTGCTCAAACGTCACGGCATCACAGACCTCATCTCCATTCTGTATTTTCAGCCGGAGCACATCACCGATCACTTCGGTGATGGTTCCGACTTCGGTGTGCGCATGCGCTATGTCACGGCAGAAGCCGATTACGGTACCGCGGGCGCAGTGCGCAATGCAGGGGACCTCGTGCTCGACGATCGTACGCTCGTCATCAGTGGTGACGTCCTTACCGATTTCGATCTGACGGCCGCGATCGAGGAACACGAACGCCGCGGCGCGGAAGCCACCATCTGCCTGACTGCAGTGGAAAATCCGCTCTCGTACGGCATCGTGATCTCGGACCGCGAGTCCGGCCGCATCGAGCGCTTCCTCGAGAAGCCGACATGGGGCGAGGTGTTCAGCGACACGATCAACACGGGCATCTACATCCTCGAGCCTGCTGCACTCATGCGCGTCGCGAAACAGACCAATGTCGACTTCTCCAAGGACCTGTTTCCCGCAATGCTCCGCGACAAGGCTGCCCTCTACGGCCACATCGCGCCGGGGTACTGGCGAGATATCGGCAACCTCGACGAGTACCGCCAGGCGCACGGCGATATTCTCGCCGGCCGCGTCCGCATCTCGCTCAATGGCACATGCACTCCGCGCGACGGTGGAACGCTCTGGTCGGATGGCGCAGACATTCCCGACGACCTCGCTGTGACGGGGACCGTGATCGTCGGTCCCGACGTCGTGATCGGCAGCGGCGTATCCCTCGACAGCTGCATTATCGGTGGGGGTACCAGCATCGGCGATGGCGCTGAGATTCAGCGCTCGGTGTTCTGGGAAGCATGCTCGGTCGGCCGCAATGCACGCGTCGCTGAAACGATCTGCGCGCGGAATGTAAAGCTCGGCAAGAGCAGCACCATCCGCGAGCGCTGCATCATCTCGGACGGCGCCGAAGTCGGTAACTTTGCAGTGGTCGGTCCAAATGTGAAAGTGTGGCCGCAGAAAGTGGTCGAGGAGCGCGCGACGCTAACGCACTCGCTGATCTGGGGCGAGGCATGGGAGCGCAGCCTGTTCACGGGTGCGAGGGTCAGCGGCATCCCCAATTTCGAGCTCACACCCGAGATCGCTGCACGCCTTGCCGGCGCGTGCGGCGCCGTGTTCGGACAGGGCTCGCACGTCATGACCTCGCGCGACTCCGATCGCGGATCACGCATGATCAACCGCGCACTCATGACAGGCTTCATGTCGGCGGGCGTCAATGTCGAAGACCTGCGACAGATGCCGATCCCCGTCGTGCGACACGCCGTGCACCACGGTCGTGAAGTCGGCGGCATTCATGTGCGGCGTTCGCCGTTCGATCAGAAAGTGATCGACATCCTGTTCTTCGACGCGGACGGTCGCGACCTCGCGCCCGGCAAGACACAGGGCATCGAGCGCCTCTTTTCGCGCGAGGATTTTCCGCGCGCCGGCCCGGACGGCACAGGCGACCTGAACTTCCCGACGCGCGTGGTGGAAGGGTATCACGAGCACTTCATGTCGGAACTCGACGAGGCACTGATCGCCGAACGCAAGTTCACGCTTGTTGTCGACTTCGCCTACGGCTCCACCATCACCGTATTGCCTGGCCTGTTCGGTTCGCTGGCCATCGAGACCATCAGTCTCGACGCGTACGCCGCCCCGGGTCGGCTGTCGCGCTCCGAGCGGGAGTTCGAGGAGTCGCTCGGCCGGCTCGGCGGCATTGTCCGCTCCATTGATGCGGACCTCGGCCTCTGGATCGATCCGGGCGGCGAGGTCATCCACTTGATCGATGATGCCGGACGTCCGCTGTCACCCGAGCTCACGCAGTGCGTCGTCGTTGCACTCGCACTGCAGCATCTCGGTGTGCGCAGAGTCGCAATCCCCGTGACCAGTCCCGCACCTGTCGCCGAGATAATCCGTGAACTGGGTGGCGAAGTCATCTGGACGAAGACCGAACATCACGCGATGATGGCGTCTGCAGCGAACGCGGACCTCGTCGCTGGCGCGCGCGGCGAGTTCATCTTCCCGCACTTCATTCCTGCATACGACGGCATGTTCGCGGCAGCGAAGGTGCTCGAGGGTCTCGCGAAGTCCGCTTCGCCGCTGCGCGAACTCGCTGACCGTCAACGCGCAGTATTCATCCGCGAAGAGCGCGTCGCCTGTCCGTGGGGCAGGAAAGGAACCGTCATGCGACGGTTGATGGAGCACACCGAGAATGACAATCGTCAGCTGATCGATGGTGTGAAGGTGTGGGTCAACGAGCGGGAGTGGGCGCTCATCATACCGCATTCCGACAAGCCGTACTTCGTGATCACCGTCGAGGGGAAGGATGACGAGAGCGCAGCCGCACTCCTCGACCACTACGCAGGCCTCGTGGCCATCTGGCGCGATGAAAGCTGACGACATGGAGAGGACGGCCGGACCATCGACACGTGCAGTACACGCGGGCTCCCACATCCCCTCGCCTGGCGAACCGGTGGTCACACCGGTGTATCAGGCGGCGACGTTCTTCACGGATGCCCAGCCCGTCGGTGACGTGCGTTATACGCGATATGGCACCAATCCGAACCACCTCGTCGTAGCAGAGAAGTTGTGCGCGCTCGAGCACGCAGAGGCCGCCATCGTACTCGCCAGCGGCAATGCAGCCGCTGCACTCGCCATGCTCACGGTTGCCGGCGCCGGCGATCACATCGTTGCTGCCGCTGAACTGTATGGCGGCACACTGCGCATCATGAACCGCGAACTGCCGCGGCTCGGCGTCGACACCACGTACGTCCCGCGAGGCGGCGACTTCCGCGCTGCGCTGCGGCCCAATACGAAGGCCATCTGGCTCGAGATCCCCGTCAATCCGACGCTGCGCGTCCCGGACATCCGACCGATCGCTGCGCTCGCGAACGAAACCGGCATCCCGTTGATCGTCGATGCGACGTTCGCGACGCCCATCAACTTCAGGCCACTCGATCACGGCGCATCCCTCGTTGTGCACAGCGCGACCAAGTATCTCGGCGGTCATTCGGACCTGACGGCCGGCGTTGTCGCCGGACGTCGCGATCTCGTGGCGGAGGTCGTCGAGAAGCTGAAGAGCTTCGGCCCGGTCCTCGACCCGCACGCGACATGGCTGCTCGAGCGAGGCATCAAGACACTGGCTGTGCGCATGGAGCGACACAATACCAATGGCATGGCCATCGGCAGCTGGCTTTCCACGCACCCGGCCGTCGCCGCCGTGCACTATCCCGGACTTGCATCACATCCGGATCACGTCGTCGCGGCCGAACTGCTCGACGGGTTCGGCGGCATGGTGTCTCTCGTCGTCCGAGGTGGTGATGAGGCGGCGCTGCGCGTGGTCAATCGGTTCCGCACCATGTGCGTTGCGCCCAGTCTCGGTGGCGTCGAGACCCTCGTGTCCATGCCGCTCTACACATCACACGCAGCACTGACCCGCGAACAGCGCAATGCACTCGGCATCGACGACGGCTTCATCAGGCTGTCCCTGGGCATTGAGGATCCCGCCGACCTGATTGCGGATCTCGCACAGGCGCTCGACGGGGAATGAGCAGGATGCGGCGGGCTGCAGGACTCACGATCGGCATTGTCACCGCCGTCTTCGCGTGTGGCGTCGTGTGGGCGACGTGGTATGAGAACTCGGCGTCGCCCAGACACAGCGGGGAACTCGCAGCAGCCGGGCTGCGCGATGCTGTCGAGATCACGCGTGACACGTTCGGGATTCCCACCATCCGCGCGCAGAACGAGCACGACCTCCTGTTCGCGCAGGGCTATGTCCACGCACAGGACCGGCTCTGGCAGATGGAACTGATGCGACACGTCGGAGAGGGCACACTCAGTGAGCTGCTCGGCGACAAGCTCATCGAGTCGGACCGGTTCCTCCGCACATTCGGACTGCCTCGCGCTGCCGCTGCGCAGGAGGCCGCACTCGATGCCGAATCCCGCGCATTGCTCACCGCGTACGCCGCCGGCGTCAATGCATTTCTCGCCGAGGGCAACGCGCTTCCGCCGGAGTACCAGGTACTGCGTGCGAAACCGCGGCCATGGACGGTCCGCAACACACTCGCGATCGAGAAGATCATGGCGCTCGACCTCGCGCAGTACGGTCTTGCCGTGAATCGCACCCGCGCCGTCGCTCGCCTCGGGCCCGACGCGGCGGCCGTGTTGCAGCCGCCGTACGCGTCATGGGGTCCCACCATCATCGAAGCCGTTGAGCCTCCCGCGGTGCCACCCATTGCAGCCGCGATGATCGAGGCGGGCAGCATTGCGAGGGCGTCGAATTCGTGGGTCGTCGGCGGCGCGCGCACTGCGTCCGGCAAGCCGATCCTTGCAAACGACATGCATCTCGCGCTGCGTGTTCCTTCGATCTGGTACCTCGTCGCACTCCACGTCGACAGCGCCGCCGTCGTCGGTATGTCGATCCCCGGTGCGCCGTACGTCGTCGCCGGCCACAACCGCGCCATCGCGTGGGGTCTCACGAATGCAAGTGTCGACGACGCCGACCTGTATGCCGAGCGCATCGACCCTGCCGACTCCACGCGCTACCTGACGCCTCACGGATCAGAGGCCTTCACGTTCGTGACCGATACCATCCGTGTGAAGGGCAGGGATGTGCCCGAGGTTCTGCGTTACCGCATGACTCGCCACGGCCCCGTGATCAGCGACGTCGTTACCGGTCTGGTCGACACCGTCACACGAGGCGACGCTCGCGCGCGCGGCGATTCGCCCGTGCGCGACGTCATCGCAGTGCGCTGGATCGGACAGGACGTGTCCCACACGATGCGTGCACTGCCCATGCTGATGCGCGCACGCGGATGGGATGACTTCCGCGCCGCCGTCGCGCTCTTCAATAACCCCCATCAGAACGTGGTCTACGCGGACACCGCCGGCCACATCGGCTACATCATGGCCGGTCGTATCCCGGACCGCGGCGGCCGTCTGCCGCCGTCACTCCCCGTGCCCGGCTGGACCGGCGAGTGGGACTGGAACGGGTACCTGCCGTTCGACCGGCACCCGACCGTGTTCGACCCACCGTCCGGATACGTGGTGACAGCGAACAACCGCCAGGCCGCGGGCGCACTCGCCGACCTCGTGAGCGACGGATGGGAGACACCATTCCGCGCGGCGCGCATCCGTGACATGATCGTGGGCACATCGCAGAAACTCGATGCGGATGCAGTCCATCGTATGCAACTCGATGTGAAAGACATGAGCGCACTGCGCTATCGCGATCGCGCAGTTGCAGCAGCAACCGCCATTGGCGACACCACAGTCGCACTACAGCTCGCGCAGTGGGACGGCAACGCGACGCGGGAGTCCACTGCGGCCACCGTGTACTACCTGTTCATCAACCGCCTTACGCGAGGTCTCGCCGCGTCGCTGTACGGCGACAGCACTGGCTGGCTGAGCCGCGAAATGGTTGACAATGTCCTCGAGCAACGCGCAGTAACATGGAAGCGCAATGGTACCGCCGTCGCATTCGAGACGGTTGCATCGACCGCGATGCGCAAAGCGATTGCACTGGCGGACGGTCGGGCGTGGGGCAGCGTGCACCAGGTGAGCGCGGAACACGCACTCGGTTCTGTCACCGCACTCGAGCGGGTGCTCAAGCTGAACATCGGCGGCGTTCCGGCCAGCGGGTCGATGACGACCGTCAACGTCTCGCACTGGAGCACACTCGCCGACGGCGACGTCTTCCTCGCCTCGGTCGGTGCCAGCCAGCGTCATGTCGTGGACA
>JBBSJG010000158.1:0-7736 GCA_038257485.1 Longimicrobiales bacterium
CTCCGCCAGCCCGCCGACCTTGTACGGACCGCGCGATTTCTCGATCTCGCGAATCAGTGTCGCGGGACCGATGGCGTAGCCGACGCGCAGGCCCGCCATCCCGAACGCCTTCGACATGGTGCGCACGACGACGGTTCGATCACTCGACTGCGCGAGGTCGATCACGTTGTCATCCGCGTACTCCGCGTACGCCTCGTCGACAACGAGTACACCTCGCACGTCGCGCTCGAGGGAGTCGACCGCTGCGCGGCTGTACTGTACACCCGTCGGATTGTTCGGCCGGCAGATGTACGTGACTGCTGCACGGGTTGCGGCGAGGCCCTGCACATCGAGTGTATGCGACGGCGAGTGGGCGATCGCGACAGGGCGGGCGACATTCATGCGCGCGAACATGTCGACAACGCCGAATGTAGGCGACGGAAATGCGACGGTGTCACCAGGCTCGCAGAAGGCGCGCATCAGTGAATCGAGAATGTCGTCCGATCCGCAGCCTGTGACGACGTTCTGCGGCTCGACACCGAACCGATCCGCGAGCTCGCGTTTCAGGCCGCGCGCATAGACGGTCGGGTAGCGCGTGACCAGTGGGCCGGCGGTGGTCGCGAGTACAGCCTTCGCCGCAGGCGGCACGCCGTGCAGATTGGTGTTGTCGCTCAGATCGATCGCGCACGGCATGCGGCCGGGCTCGTACAGGTCGATGTCGCGGTACGCCTCGCGCAGCCCCGGCGAGCGCAGCAGCGGTGTGGATTGCGGTCGCGGCGCTCGCAACGGTCGCGGCGCGTGTTGCGTGTCGGTGGTCGCGCGGACGGATGCCGCGAGGGCATGTGCAGGCAGTCCTTCCGCGATGGCCAGGACGCGTGTCGGCTCGGACATGGTAGCCGCGCCCTCGAGCGAGACGTCCTGGTATGTCGTAAACCGGAGGAAATCGAGCGTGGACAGTCCCGAGTACGAACGGGCGAGGCCATTCGTCGGCAGCACGTGGTTCGCGCCGGTCATGTAGTCACCGAATGCGACGGAGGCTGCGCTGCCGAGGAAGATCGTGCCTGCCCTGCGCACGTTCGCCATCGCCGCGCGCGGTGAGTCGACCATGAGCGACAAGTGCTCGGGCGCGTAGCGTTCCGCGAATGCAACTGCCGCCTCAAGAGTCGGTGCGGACAGCACGGCGCCCCTCGCCACGAACGATGCCGCAATGATATCCGCGCGAGGTTGCAGCGGCAGCATGCGCTCGATGCTCGTGAGCACTGCAGCACACAGCGCGGGTTCACCAACCATGACCGCGACTGCGGCCGCATCCGGATCGTGTTCGGCCTGCGCGAGCAGCTCGACGGCGACCAGGTCAGGATCCGCCGTCGCATCCGCAATCACCAGGACTTCGGATGGACCCGCTGGCGAGTCGATGCCGATGATGCCCGTGAGCTGTCGCTTCGCTTCGGCGACGAATGCATTGCCTGGCCCGATGACCCGTGCGACGGCGGGCACGCTCTCTGTGCCGAACGCGAGCGCGGCCACCGCGCCGGCGCCACCGATCGCGAAAACGCGGTCCGCGCCGGCGATCGCACACGCCGCGAGCACAACGGCGGCCGGCATCCCGTCCTGACCCGCGGGCGAACACACGAGCACCATCGGGACGTTTGCCACCTTCGCGGGCACGACACCCATAAGCACACTGCTCGGGTACGCGGCGCGGCCACCGGGCGCATACACACCGACACTGTCGAGCGGTTCGGCGAGGCGGCCGAGTGTGACACCCGGCCGAACCTCGATCTCGATGTCACCAGGAAGTTGCGCCGTGTGGAACGCGAGGATCGATGCGGCTGCCTCTTCCAGCGCTGCGCGAACGTCCGGATCAATGGATGCGAGCGCGCTGTCCCACTGTGCGCGAGGCACTTCGAGCGATTCGAGAGTGACGTGATCGAAGCGGAGCACCTGCTCGTGCAGCGCTGTATCGCCGCGCGTGCGGACATCCGCGATGATGGCTCGCACGACCTCCTCGACGGACGCGCCGTCGGTCGGGTCGATGGCGCCGCGGTTGAACAGCCGGTCGAGTTGCTCGCGGTCGAGCGTCTCGATGCTGCCGATCATGAGGTCCACCGCGGCCGGTCGTAGTGCGCTCATGGCATCAGCCGTTCGATGCGCGTCACCAGGATGCCCGTGGCACCGATGTCCTTGAGCTGCGCGATCACGCGATATACGGCGGCCTGCGGGACAACAGCGTGCGCAGCGACGTGCTCGCCGCCGTTGAGAACATCGACGATGGTGGGACCGTTGATGCCGGGCAGGATGTCCTTCAGGCGGGGCAATGCCGCGCGAGGGACATTGGCCATCAGATAGCGCTGGTCCCTCGCGCGCATGACCGACTCGAGCGCAGTGCTCAGTTCGCGGAGTCCGCGGTTCGTCGTAGCATCGTCGATGAGGGACTGTCGCGTGATGAGCACGGCTGCCGATTCGAGGACCGTGTCGATTTCGCGCAGACCGTTCATCCGCAATGTGGATCCTGTCGATACCAGGTCGACGATGATGTCGGCGACGCCGAGGTGAGGCGCGTTCTCGGCCGCGCCGGAGATCGGGACGAGTGTGGCGTCGATGCCCGCTGCGTCGAAGAATCGGCGGGTGATGTTGGGGAATGTCGTGGCGACGCGCGTGCCACCGGCGATCTCCGTCGCGGACCGGATGTCGGAGTCCTCGCGCACGGCTACAGCGAGACGGCAGCGGCCGAACCCGAGGTCCAGCAGCTGCACGACCTCGCGACCACTCTCCGCGACGAGGTCGCCGCCCGTGATGCCGATGTCCGCAGCGCCATCCGCCACGAACTCGGGGATGTCATTCGCGCGCACGAACAGCGCGTGGAACGCACCATCGCCCAGCGTCGCCTGAAGTGCGCGGTGGTGTCTCGCATCGGGCGCAAGGCCGGCGAGCTCCAGCAACTCCAGCGATTCTTCGGCCAGTCGGCCCTTGTTCGGTAGTGCGATTCGCAGCACGGTCACATCCAGTTCAGATAGCGTTCAAGGTTCAAATACAAAAAAACGGCCCGTCGAGAGGACGGGCCGCGAAGGCATTGTGTCGATGTGCAGCTACGAACAACCGTCTACACGCGTGACATGCCCTGCTCGCGACCCGTGAGGCCGTGATGATGAACATGATGCCGATGCAGTGTGCAGTTGGTGCGCATGGAAGGACTCTAACGCAGGCTGGTAGACGCCGTCAACTCCGGGTCAGCCGCTCGACCAGGAAGCGGGCAGCCTCGGACTCCGCCCAGAACTCCGGGCGCCAGGGCGTTCCGCCAATGAAACCGACGTGCCCGCCACGAGGTGTGACGACCGCCGTGATCAGCGGGTTCGCCGCGAATTCCGCGCGGGGCAGCGCAGCGTCGGGGAGGAACGGGTCGTCCGATGCGTGAAGAAGGAGCGTCGGGATGCGGATCGCATGCAGGAACCCGCGCGAACTCGATTGCGCGTAGTATTCGTCCGCTCCCGCGAACCCGTGCAGCGGCGCAGTCGCGGCGTCGTCGAACTCGCGAAAATTGGTTGCCCCGCGGATCCGGTCGATATCGCACACACCCTCAAGGAGCTGGCCTTTGCCGGAGGCTTTCGCGAGCAGGGACTTCACGAACAGACTGGTATAGAAGCGCCCCATCACGGAATCTCCGAGCGAGTCCGCGCCGGCGGCGAGGTCGTATGGGACGGAGATGGCGACGGCGGCACTGAACGGGGCGGCAGAACCCTCTTCGCCGAGGTATTTGAGCAGTGCATTCCCACCCAGCGAGAAACCGACCGCACCGAGTGACCCGCCCGCATATCGCCGAGCGAGCATGCCAGCGACCAGGCGGATGTCATCCGTGTCGCCCGAGTGATAGAAGCGGGCAGTCCGGTTCAGCTCGCCGCTGCAGGACCGGAAGTTGAGGCCGACTGCACGCACCCCGCCCGTGGCAAGCGCGTGATACATCTCGACTGCATACCCTCGCCTTGCCGATCCCTCGAGTCCGTGCATCAGCAGCACGACGGGCGCACTGGACGGGAGGCCGAGCTGTGGGAAGTCGAGGTCCACGAAATCGCCGTCCGGCGTCTCGACGCGTTCCCGATCGAACAACAGATCCGCCTTGCGACGGAGGAACCGACCGGCAATGGTCTGGCCGTGCGGCGACGGCAGCCACGCAGCCGGCCGGAACGGGGCAGCCCGAAATGTTGCCGGCCTGCGCAGGCTCTTTTCTTCCATTCGACTCCGTCCGATCTTGCGTGCGAGGCCGGTCCCGGCCGCGTGCCCTCGTTCGACGAGAAGGTAATCGAATGCCGTTCGACCCGCAGTCCTGGCGAGAAGATACTGCCGCCGCGAATGGTGGCCGTATCCACCTGAACAATGCGGGGGCGTCGCTTATGCCCCGGCCCGTGACCGCAGCCATCCGCCAGCATATCACACTCGAAGAGCAGCTCGGCGGGTACGAGGCCGGTGACGCCGCGGCCGCGGACATTGAAGCCGCGTATGACGACGTCGCCGCACTCATCGGTGCGCATGCACGCAACATCGCCATTGTCGAGAATGCAACAGTTGCATTCAACGGCGCCCTGAGTGCATTCGACTTCGCTACCGGTGACGTCATCCTCACAACGCGCAACGATTACATCTCGAATCAGATCGCGTACATGTCGCTCGCACGTCGGGCCGGCGTGCGCATTGTGCGCGCGGACGATCTGCCCGAGGGTGGTGTCGATCCAGCGTCGATGGAAGGGCTGATCGCCAGACACCGCCCGAAACTCGTCGCATTGACCTGGGTCCCCACCAATTCCGGCCTCGTCCAGGATGCGGCCGCGGTCGGGACCATCTGTGCCACGGCGGGTGTGCCATACCTCGTCGATGCGTGCCAGGCCGTCGGCCAGATTCCGATCGACGTCAAGTCGCTGCATTGTGACTTCCTGTCGACGACTGCGAGGAAGTTCCTGCGCGGTCCGCGGGGCATCGGCTTCCTGTATGTGTCGGATGGCGCGCTCGCCGCGGGTCGTCAGCCGCTGTATCCGGACATGCGCGGCGCGGCGTGGACGACCGCGAACGAGTACACGCTGGTGGCGGATGCGAAGCGATTCGAGAACTGGGAGTTCGCGTATGCACTGGTTCTCGGCCTGGGCGAAGCGGCGAGGTATGCGATGCGCGTGGGTGTCGCCGAGGGCGGTGCGTACGCGGCTGAGCTCGCTACGTATCTGCGCGGATGTCTGGCCGAAATGCCCAACGCGCGTGTGCTCGATCGCGGCGCCAACACCTGCGCGATCGTGACCGTCCACTTTCCGGGGCACCGCGCGCAGGACATCATGATGTCGCTGCGCGAAGAGGCGATCAATACGACGGCGACATTCCGCGGCTACGCGGTCCTGGATATGGATGAGAAGCAGGTCCCGGACGCGCTGCGCATCTCGCCGCACTATTTCAACACCCGCCGGGACATCGACCTGACCGTGCGCGCGCTCGAGGCGTGGGGCCAGCCTGGCGGATGAGCGTTCGGGCGGTAGAACGTTGCGAACCATTGCGGGTACCAGTGGCCGCATGAAAGACCGCATCATCATCCGCAACGCGCGGCAGCACAATCTCAAAGGCATCGACGTCGACATCCCACGCCGCAAGCTCGTGATCCTCACGGGCCCGAGCGGGTCGGGGAAGTCGTCGCTTGCATTCGACACGCTCTATGCCGAGGGTCAGCGCCGCTACGTCGAGTCGCTGTCGACATACGCCAAGCAGTTTCTCGACCGCATGGAGAAACCGAATGTCGACCGGATCGAAGGGCTGAGCCCGTCGGTCGCGATCGAGCAGAAGAATCCGACAAAGACGAGCCGGTCGACCGTTGGCACCGCGACCGAGACCTACGACTACCTGCGCCTTCTCTGGGGACGCGCCGGGCGTTCGCATTGCCCGGTATGCGACCGCCGCATCACACCCGATACCGTGCAGTCGGCGACGGACGCACTGCTCGCGCTGGATGACGGCACCCGCATCATGGTCACGTTCCCGCTGCCGCGCAGCGCGCGCATCACGCATGAACGCATTGTCGAAAACCTGCGCGCGCTCGGATTCCTGCGCGTGCTCGCCGGCGGCGTCATGCTCGATCTCGACGACGCCATCATGGACACCGCGGAAGGCGCGGGTCACGACCTCGCCGCGACGGAGGACCTGCTCGTCGTCGTCGACCGCCTCGTCGTGAAGCCGGACGCGACGGACCGCTTTGCAGACTCCATTGCGACGTCGTTCCGCGAAGGCGAAGGCGAAATGATCGCGGTGGAGTCGCCATCACTCACACGACACCGCTTCTCGGAGCGCTTCGAATGTCCTGACCACCCGGACATCGCGTTCGCCGAGCCATCGCCTCGCCTGTTCTCGTTCAACAATCCGTACGGCTCGTGTCCGACCTGCACCGGCTTCGGCGCGACGCTCGAGTACGACGAAATGCTGATCATCCCCGTTCGCAAGCGCACACTCAAGCAGGGCGCTGTCGATCCGTGGGAGAAGCCGCGTTACAAGAAGTACCGCGCGAAGCTGCTCGCCTTCGCGAAAGCGCAGGGCGTCGCTGTAGACGTCGGCTGGGAAGACCTGCCCGCCGCATTCCGGAAGGTCGTGCTGGAAGGGAAGCGCAAGGTCTTCCAGGGTGTGATCCCGTTCCTCAAATCGCGCGAGGAGAAGCGGTACAAGCAGTACATCCGTGTATTCCTGCGCCAGTACCAGGCCGCACACGAGTGCGCCGAATGTGGTGGTTCGAAGCTGCGCCGCGAAGCGCTGTATGTACGCGTCGGCGGCATCAACATCGCCACCGCGAGCAACCTCGCGATCCGCGATCTGGCCGCGTGGATCGAGAATCTGGCAGGCGACGGCGTCACCGAGCCGCTCTCCGCACAGGAGCACGGTATTGCCGCGCAGATCCTGCTCGAGCTCCGCGGTCGTTTACGCTTCCTCAATGATGTCGGGCTCGGATACCTCACGATGCACCGCCAGATGCGCACACTCTCCGGCGGTGAAGCGCAGCGCATCGCGCTCGCGAATTCGCTCGGGTCCAGTCTGACGGACACGCTGTATGTGCTCGATGAGCCGACCATCGGACTGCATCCGCGCGATACCGACCGCCTCCTCGCACTGCTCGCTCAACTGCGCGACCGCGGCAACACCGTTGTCGTCGTCGAACACGATCCCGCAGCCATCGCCGCGGCAGACCACGTCATCGAGCTCGGCCCGGGCAGTGGCGAGAAAGGTGGCACGATCGTATTCGAAGGATCATTCGAAGCGCTCAAGAGTGCGGACACCGGGACCGGCCGCTTCCTTGCCGGCACCGCATCGTCCCCGCCACCGCCGCGCAAAGTCGCGAAGGGTGATCGCATTCTGACACTGCGCGGCGCTCGCCTCAACAACCTGAAGGGCGTCGACATCCAGATCCCGATTGGTGCGATGACCGTGGTGTCGGGGGTCAGTGGATCCGGCAAGAGCACGCTCGTACACGACGTCCTCTATCGCGCGATCGAACGCCAGCTCGCTGGCGGCGAGACCACTGCCAAGCTGCACCTGGGCGAACAGGTTGGCGGATATGACGCACTCGAAGGACTGTCGCATGTCGATGCAGTTGTGCTGGTCGATCAGGCACCCATCGGCAAGTCGCATCGCTCCAACCCCATCACATACATCAAAGCGTTCGACCACGTGCGTGAAGTCTTCGCGGCGCAGGAACTCGCTCGCTCGCGCAAGTACACCGCGGGACACTTCAGCTTCAACGTCAA
>JBBSJG010000159.1:0-7701 GCA_038257485.1 Longimicrobiales bacterium
CCGGGTCCACAACTTCGTGGTGATGCCGAACGGCGAGCTCTTCGCCGCGAGTGCGCACCCCACGCCGGCGGGTGACGCGTTCGCGCTGCGACAGTTCACTCCCATCGGTGATCCCGCAGCCTCGATCGAGCCGCTGTCTTCGGAGGGAGCGACCATGAGTCGCCGGTTCGTCGCGCTCGATGCACAACAGGCGCGCTGGAGCGTAACGGCGGAGCACCTCGAAATCACGAAATGGGCGCGTGACGGAAAGCCGGAGAAGCGACTGAGCGGGCGGAGGGAATGGCTGATCAATGCACCGATCCCTACGCGCATCGATATCATGAACGAGAAGGTCCCGGGGCAGGTCTCTGGCATCGCATTCGGCGGTGACGGGAATCTCTTTGTCTTCGCGATGGTCGCGGACGCCAACTGGAAGCCGCAGACCGGCCGACCCGATTTCCAGAAGATCTATGACACGCTCGTGGAGGTGATCGATCCCAGGACGGGCACCCTGATCGCGCGCACGCGGTTCGAGTCCATGGTCTTCCCGATCGGCAACGGCCTCGCCTACGCGCTCGTGGAGGACGCGGACGGTGACGTCCGGGCCCAGATCTACACCCTGACGCTCAAGCGGTAGAGCCCGGGGTCCTCGCCCCGCCGTCCCCGCCGGCCCTCGCGGAAACGTCATCCTTGACACGGGAATGGCCCACTGTTACGTTCATTCCTGACGAGAATACCCCGGCATGGTGTCGGGGCCAGCGACGAGAGGACCTGGATTCAACTCCGGTCCTTTTTTTCGTTTTACACCTCGTCAGAACAAGATGGTGATCGATCGGTACGGACATACCGGCTTCCGACATCACCCAGATAAGGGAGTACGAGTATGCGTACCACAGGCACCGTTAAGTGGTTCAACGACACAAAGGGTTTCGGCTTCATCACGCCGGAGTCCGGCTCGAAGGACTGCTTCGTGCACCACAGCGCCATCCAGGGCGACGGCTTCAAGAGCCTCGCTGAGGGCGACAAGGTCGAGTTCGATATCGTCGACGAGCCGAAGGGCCCGAAGGCACAGAACGTCGTCCGCGTCCGCTAAGGCGCTGTAGCACGCGTTAAGCGGGCTACGAGAACGGCCGCTCCGGTAGACGGGGCGGCCGTTTTTTATTGTGGCAGCAGCCTGTTCATCGTCCAGCCCATCACAGCACCTGCCAATGTTCCGGCAAGCAGCGCCCAATGCACGATCATGCTTCGCATTCCGGATTCGTGCCACTGCACAGGAGACGCAAGCAGCACGATCGTGAGAGCAACAATTGCGATCGTATTTCCCGTAACACCGCCCCAGAACACCGCCCGTTCCCGCGGTGCGAGCGCGCGCATGCGGTGACCGTACCACACGAGTCCAGCGGGCGCGGCGAAAAGTCCGGCAAGGAGAGCCACGGTGTAAATAGTCATGCGCGACTGCGAGGGTAGAGCCACAGCCAGTAGCCGCTGATGAGAAGAATACACAATGCGACGGCGGCCACATCCGTGATCAGAACGCCGCGACCTCCAAAGATCTCACCGGAATGCAGTTTCTCGAGGAACACATCGTTGCGCTCACCGACGTGCAGGACGTGTCCGGTGATGAGATCAACGGTCGCTTCCGTCACGACGCGATCGTCGAAGCGGATCTTGATGATGCCATCACCCGGGCGGACATCCATGCGATCGATGCCGGCTTTCGCGACGTCGACGCCGACAGCGTGCGCTGCCCGGCGGGCGAGCTCCGTGAGTGGCAGCGCGTTGTCGAATGCGCCGGTGGGTTCGTGCGGGACGTCCGGCATCAGACCAAACTCGCGCTTGTGGTTCAGCATGATTCCCGTGATCGAGATAATGAGCACGATCGCGGTTGTCACAATGCCGATCCACAAGTGGCTGTGAAACATCCACCAGGAAACTTCCTGCGACTTCGTCCTTTGTACGCGCCGTGCTCGCGGCCCGATCATGCGGGTATGCACTCCTCGCAGCGGCACAGGCCGCGCAGCATATCGAACGGGTAGATGCCAGTGTTGTGGCCATCACTCCAGTCGAAGCGCAGTGCGTACCGCCCGACATACTTCACCGCCGTCATGTAGACATCCGCGGGAATGCTCTCCGGATTGAGCAGCGGCCGTCCCGTCATCTCTTCGATGCAGCCGGCACAAGGGCACGCCATACGGAGATAGCGCGGATCATATTCCGAGGCGTGTCCATCCATCCACTCGACGCGCAGCTTCCGCTCGTCCGCGGAGGATCCGACATGTCGCGGCGTGGTCGCTGACGGATTGCCGCTGTACTTCGTCTGTCCCATTTACGTCCGCATCGGTTCGAGTGCGCTTCGAAGCTCGTTGATGAGTGCCTCCGATGAGTAGCCGTCCTTCCGCAGGATCTGCTGCACCCCGCCATTCAACCGCTCCCGCTGTTCTGCACTGAGGTCCAGGGCGCTGACGACAATGACCGGTACCGCCTTCCCCGCAGCGGTCTGCCGTAGCGCGGTCAGGAAATCGAAGCCATCCATTTCCGGCATCATCAGGTCGAGCAAAATGACGGATGGCATTTCACCGGTTATACGATCGAGCGCAACGCGTCCGTTTTCGGCCTCGACCGTGCGCCACCCTTCCTTTTCGAGCGTGCGTCGCATCATGGCGCGCGCGGGCTCATCATCCTCCACAATGAGGACGCTGTGGTCCGCGGATGTGGAGTAGCGTCGCATGACATTGACGAGACGGTCGCGGTCGATGGGCTTGGTGAGGTAGTCGGATGCGCCCAGCGCGAGGCCGAGCGGCTTCTCATCGAGGATGGTGGCCATGATAACGGGAATGTCCGCCAGGTCCGGGTCCGCTTTCAATGCTGCCAGCACTGCCCAGCCGTCCATCTCGGGCATCAGCACATCCAGTGTGATGGCAGCCGGCCGGAGTTCGCGAGCGAGCTTGAGACCGGCGTTACCGCCGGCCGCGCCGCGCGTCGGGTAGCCGGCGCGCGTAAGATGCCGCTGCATCAGCTCCCGTGAGACCGGATCATCATCGATCACAAGTACGAGGCCTTCCGGGGTACCAAGGGCATCGAGTGCGGCTTCACCGGATGCGGGCGTCAACGCCGCCGTCGGGGTGATGTGTGATGGCACGCGAACGGTGAATGTCGTTCCCTGCCCCTCCACGCTTTCGACTGCAATGTCACCACCCATGAGGCGGCAGAACTGTCTGCTGATGGCAAGGCCGAGGCCGGTGCCGCCGAACTTCTTGCTCGTCGATGCCTCCGCCTGGGCGAACGCCTCGAACAGCTTCGCGCATTGCTCCGGTGACATTCCGATGCCGGAATCCTTCACCTCGAAGACAGTATCGTCTCCAGCGCGCCGCACGGACAGCCGGATTGCGCCGTTCTCCGTGAACTTGCTTGCATTACTGAGCAGGTTGAACAGCACCTGTCGCATCTTCGTGATGTCGCCATGCATCGTGCCGGTCCCGGCATCAACATCGACGACGAGCAGATTCGCGTTCTTCTCGATAAGCGGATGCACCGTAGTTTCGACGTCGCGAACCATGTCGGCGACCGCGAATTCCTCGATAAACAGGTCCATCTTGCCGGCCTCGATCTTCGAAAGATCGAGAACATCGTTGATGAGCGAGAGCAGGTGGCGCCCGGCAGATCTGATCTTCACGAGATCCTGCACATAATCGTCGCGGCCCTCGTCCCCCATCTGCTCCTCGAGCATCTCGCTGTAGCCGATGATCGCGTTGAGCGGTGTACGGAGCTCGTGGCTCATGTTGGCGAGGAACTGGCTCTTGGACCGGCTCGCGTTTTCAGCCGTACGGCGCGCCTCGAGCAGCTCGCCGACGTCATGGTAGAGGACCATGGCACCGACTTTTTCGCCCGCGACAAGGACGGGAATGCTGTAGTGCTCAACGTCTACCACGGTGCCGTCTTTGCGGCGACGCTGTCCCACGCCTCGCGAGAACTCGCCGGACTTGGCGGCCGCAGTGTGGCGAACTGCTTCCGCGCGCGTCACTTCGTTGGTGACGAGATCGTCCAGGTCCTTCCCCACGACTTCGTCCTCGGCATAACCGAAGAGGCGCTCGAACGCGGGATTGCAGGACACGATAGAAAAATTCAGGTCGAGACTCGCGATGGCGACGGGGTTGTTGACGACAAGCGCCTCGAAGGACTGCTGCGCGGCCTCATAGAGCCGCGCATTCTCGATCGCGATCGCGGCCTGCGGTGCAAACAGTTGCAGCAGCCGCAGGTCTTCACTGCCCAGGTCGCGCGCAGGATCGTCATGCACGCTGGCGATCGCGCCAACGAGGCGGTTGCCGATGAGCAGCGGCACTGCAATCACCGAATGCACAGTTGATACTTCGTATGTCGCAGACCGGCCGGCCCATTCCTGATAGTTCGGAATGATCATCGGCTCCTGCGTCTGTGCGACGTACCCCATCGCGCCCTCGCCGAGCCGCATGCGCGTGCCCGTCGAATCCATGCCCATGTTGAGACTCGCGACGAGAACGAGCTCGCGACGTTGTTCGTCGTACGTGGCGAGCTCGCCGCCGGACACGCCCAGCAGGCCGATCGCGCGGTTGAGCACGGAGCGCAGGACTTTCGACAGCTCCAGCTCACCCGAGAGATCGGAGAGTGTGTCAAGCAATGCCTGCTGTTCCTCCGCGCGTTTCCGTTCCGACGTGAACAGCCGGGCATTCTCAATGGCAATCGCCGCCTGTGAAGCGAAGAGATTGATGAGTCGCAGACCTTCATCGCCGAAGGAATGACGAGGATCGGAGTGCACTGCGCCGATTACGCCGACGAGAGGGTTGCCGATCATGAGAGGCGCGGCGAGAACAGACTGGAACTCACTGCTCACGTACTTCCCCGAGCGGCCCGCCCACTCCTGGTAGTGCGGGATCATCAGGGGCTCTCGTGTACGCGCTACGCGCCCCATTGCGCCCTCGCCCAGTCCCATGCGCGTACCCAGGCTGCCGGAACCGAGATTGTGGCTCGCGACGATGACGAGCTCCTTCGTCTCCTCTTCGTAGATCGCCAGCTCGCCGCCAGTCACACCGAGCAGTGATACCGACCGGTTGAGGACTGCGTCGAGCACTTTCGTCAGCTCGAGCTCGCCCGAGAGCGCGGAAAGCGTTTCGAGTAGCGCGGACTGCTCTTCGGAGCGCCGGCGTGCCTCGGTAAAGAGTCGCGCATTCTCGATGGCTATCGCGGCCTGCGGTGCAAACATCTCGAGCAGCCGCAGATCTTCGCTGCCGAAGCTCCGCTCGGGATCCGAGTGCACACTGGCGATCGCGCCGACGAGACGTTTACCGATCAGGAGCGGTGCAACCATGACCGCACAGACTTCGCCCTGGGTGTACTTCCCGGACCGACCGGACCATGACTGGTAGTCCGCGATGATGAGCGGCTCGTGGGTTTGTCCTACCAGACCCATGGCTCCTTCACCGAGCCGCATGCGAATGCCCGTGGAGTCTGTGCCGAGATTAAGGCTGGCGACCATGACCATCTCGTTGGCTTCCTGATCCAGGATTGCCAGTTCGCCACCTGTCACGCCAAGCAGGGTGATCGCGCGATGGAGCACAGCCTGGAGCAATTGCGAAAGCTCGAGATGACCGGACAGGTCCGCGAGGGTATCGAGAAGGGCCTGCTGCTCCTCGGCCCGGCGGGTTTCCGATGCGAGAATGCGCGACCTCGCGGATGCAAGTGCGACGTGCGCCGCCCCAATGGAGAGCAGCTCGCGGTCGAGGTCGTTGAAGGAGGATCCGGCCGTGCGCTCGACCGTAATCGTCCCGGCGGTGCCGCCCGCCGCCGAGAACGGGACCGTATGCCGGGCTGCGTTCGGTGCGAGGACGCCAGCCAACACTTCGGAGCCTTGCTGATGGGTAAGCCTGACATCGACACCCGTGAAGCCGAAGCACTGGTCCATCAGGCCGAATGCGAGGCCAGAGAAGATTTCGTGATGGGTCTGGGCACCGGCAATGCGCGTGGTGAGCCGCAGCATTGCCGATCGCTTCGCCGTGTCGCCAAGGTTCCGATTTATGGACAGAGCATCCGCATCGCTCATTGGTTCTTCTCTGCTTGTTGGGCGAGTCAATCTGCCGGGTGGTGCAGCTGGAATATGCATGATAGGGCCATGACCCCTCCCGGCGCGAGACTCATGCTGCGGGTCAAGGCCGCAGCGTGCCACGCCTGATCACACCTCGATAATCAGACTGCAGCATGTCACGCCGCCCTCGGCCTTCGCAAGCTCCGACGCATCGATGGGGTGAACCCGGAGGCCGAGTCGTTCCATGCGCTCACGCGTACTGGCGTATGCGCGGTCGTGCAGGACCACGCCGTTCACGCGCAGCGCGTTCGATGCGAACGGCTCCCGCGGATCGACCTCGAGCGAATTCACACCGTCGAATTCCATGGCGTCCACCCATTGCGGGTTGTGCAGGACCAGGTCGTCCGCAATGAGGGTGACGGCCGTCTTCAGGTGGAGGCAGTCGCGCATGCGGACCGAACGCACGTCGTAACCAAATCGCGACAGCATGTGTCGAAGCGCGGCGTGGCCCTCCGCGCTGCTGCGCTCGGATGCGCCAACGTATATGGTGCGGCGGATGACGAGAACATCGCCGCCATCGAGCGTTACGTGGGCAGGCATCGTCCGGACCTCGCGGAAGGACGACAGCGCGGCGGCGACCGCCGGTGTTTCCGCTCGTCGGGATTGGGCGCCCGGACGCGTGATGATGGCGACCTCCGGGAGCACGATCGCGGTGTCCTCGATGAACACGGCGTCCGGTAGCTCCGGCGCGGGAGCGACGCGCTCGACGGCGCAGCCGAGCGACTCGAGTGCCCGCTCATACGCGTGATGCTGCTCCGTCGCGAGCACCGGGTCGATCGGCGCGCGCGCCAGGTGCGTGAGCTCGCACTCGATGATCGTCGGACTCACTGCGCGGGTCAGGGCGATACTGCGGGCCGGTTCGCCGGCGGTGTCTGAGCGGTTCATACCGACCAATTTGGCATGGTGAGACTTTGTATGCGAGATGTCTGGTGAGACGCGCCTGCGGCGCTTGGCGAATGGCGAATGGCGAATGGCGAAATGTAAACGGCGTCGCGCGGTTACTTGCGCGACACCGTTCTTATCCAGCCTCACTGCCCGGTCGGTCGGGCTACCTGCCGGGTGCGGGTGCGGGTGCGGGTGCGGGTGCGGGTGCGGGTGCGGGTGCGGGTGCGGGTGCGGGTGCGGGTGACGCGGCGCGTGGCCAGACGTTGTCGGCGACGGTGCGGTCCGGGAAGCGGCCGTCGGGGTCGAGTGTGATCTTCTGGATCCGGCGGGCACCGAAGTTGAGTCGGGCATCGAACGTCCTGCTGCCGCCGAACCAGACGCTCACGGGGTACGTGACGATCGCGGTCTTGTCGTCGATCATCTTCGCATTCGCCATGGTCCGGATCGCAGGCCCGGTGGTTGCGAACTCGACACGCAGGACGACGGGCGACGGCATGTCGCCGTCCTGACGAACCCGCACGATCGTGGTACCGGCATTGGACGTGACGTTCTGGATGGAACCCTGCACGGCTTCGGTCGTGAACAGCCAGTAATACCAGAACCATCCGAGATCCTGGTTGAGCGCGCGGTTCATGAAGAACATGTAGTCCCACGGCGAAGGGTGCTTGAACTTCCAGGCCTTCGCGTACTCGCTCATCGCACGCTGTACCGCACTGTCACCG
>JBBSJG010000160.1:0-7625 GCA_038257485.1 Longimicrobiales bacterium
CCTATGCGCTAGCGGTACTTTCGCATTTCCTGGCCATGAACTGTTGCCTTTCCCCAATGGGAATACCCCCTTCGGCGCCTACGTGAAAATACGGTACCAACTGACCGATCCCTCTCTGAAGGACGGTGCGTTCATGTCTGCGATTTTCACGTTGAACACGCGGCGCGGCCAAGTCGTGCGGGTGAGTCTTCAGCGCTCGTGTCCATCCCGCCACGCGACGATCGGGCGGGCGCCGTTGCCGCCGAGGCAACCGGTCACCAACGGGCTGATGTCGCCACTTCTTTCCTGTAGCATTTTCGCGAGCGGCAGGAGACAGGATTCTCCTAGGAAAACTCGTAAAACTTGGACGTCGCAGGTCGTGAGATTTGCGAAAGTACCGCTAGGGCTGCGCCCGGTCGAAGCGGATGTTCCGCACACGTCCCTGCGCGAGCGTGAATCCGGTGATCGTGCCGGCGTCGCTCCGCGTGAAGGACAGCGTCGTGCCACCGGCGGCGAACTCGTCACGTGTCATCGGGCGTAGCGTCGCCGGTTCATGACCTTTTCGGCTGAGCCGCAGCGCGCCGTCGGCGACCGCGAGCGTGTATCTCGCCTCCAGCTCGGCGCTGCGGAAGGATCCGGTATACTCCTTCAGCTGCTTCACCGTGGGCGTCACCGTCTCGATTCGGTCGAAGAACAACGGGCGGTCTGCGTTGACGGTAAACCGAAGCCGGTGTGGGCGGTCGCCGGCCGGCCGCTCGAACACGAGCGACACGACCGCCGGAGTGCCGACGAGGGTGAACGCGGTGTCGCTGCGCGGCTGCATCTCGAACCGCCGGCCCACACTGAGGTACAGCTGGTCTCCGTCGAGCTGGATCGTTCGCAACGACCGCGTGGCCGAATCGCGATAAATCCCCGCCAACTCGCGCAACTTCGCGACGGGCACCGATACGGCCGGAGCCTGTGCGGTCGCCCGCAACGGGGTGCCTGCGGCCGAACCGGCATTGCGCGACACGACCGGCTCCATCTGCGTTCCGAGGTGGACCTCCGCGACCCGCATCGAGAGGGTCGAGGGATCGGACGTGGCCAGGTTGCAGAGCGTGGCGACGGAGAAGTGTTGATCCGGGAAGCGCAGCAACTCGGCGCGGTATCCGCCCCACGATCCGCCATGACTCACCGTCCGCAGCCCACGATGCGTGCCGTGGATGAGCCCGAGCGCATACGCCAACGTGTCGCCGTCAGTGAGCACACCTCGCGTGTGCAGCGCCGCGAGCATCCCCGCGCCGCCGACTCGAGCCGTGTAGAAGTTCTCGTCCCACCGCAACAGATCCTCGACGGTCGTGAAGATCGCCCCGTCTCCCAGTTGGGCCCAACGCGACACGTCCACGCGGAGACGTTTGTCCGGCCGCGGCGCGTAGGCAATCGCGCGATGCGGAAGCAGATCGTCGTAGCTCCCGAGATACTCCGTGTGAGTCATGCCCAATGGCGTGAAGATCCGCTCCTGCGCCACCTCGCGCAGGGATCGTCCGGTCACCCGTTCGACGATGATCGAGAACAGGAAGTATCCGGAGTTGCTGTAGAGGTGAGCGCTGCCCGGCGTGAAGTTGAGCTCACGCTGCCTGACGAGCATTGCCAGCGCCTCGTCCGCCGTCGTGACCCCGTCGAGTCGCTCGCCGGCGAGCGTGAGCAGGTCGATGTAATCTCGCAGGCCGTTCGTGTGGTGCAGCATCTGCCGGATCGTGATCGGCTGCTCGTAGGCCGGAAGCTCCGGGATGTGCCGCCGCAGGTCGTCGTCGAGCGACAGCTTCCCGTCGGCGGCGAGCATGACGATCGTGACCGCCGCGAACTGCTTCGCGGTGGAGCCGATGTCGAAGACCGTCCGCGGCGTGATCGGGACGTTGCGTTCGAGATCGGCCATGCCGTAACCGCGGGCGTACGCGATCTGTCCATCGCGGTACACCCCGAGGGCGCAGCCAGGGGAATCGGGCTTGTCGTACGCGACGAAGATGGAGTCGATTCGTGCATCCGACGGCTGCGCCGGGCGCTGGGCGAGCGTGGGAGTGGCGGACCGCACCAGCGCGACAAAAGCGCGGCGGGTCGACACGATGTGGCAGTGCGTTGGTTCTTCTCGGGACGGTCGGTCGAGATTGTCTCGATCTGCTGGAGGGATAGCGCAGCCGTCCCGTGGACGCTGCACGGCCACGGGACGGCGAGGCAACTGGTGGTGGACACCCCCTGTGTCAGAATAGTTGTCACATCACCGCTCGGGTGAAGTCAGCAGGAAGCAGGCCAATGCAGGGGGCGCAGGAGCAGGTCGTCGATGAAGCAGTATACGGCCGCGTTAATCAACAAACTGCTGGCGGAACATTGCACTTCGCAGCGCACCCAATATCAAGTGCAGGTTGATGCGGAGACTGCCGGCCTGTACCCGCGCGAATTGCTGCAATTGCGCTAATCGCGGTTGGTCGTACCACTGCCCGGCAATCACCAGACCTTGCACCTGCCGCAGCGCCTGAATATCCACCAACGGATTGGCTGGTAGCAACACCAGATCGGCATCGAAACCCACGGCAATCTGGCCGCTGTGCTCAGCAGTGCCGCTGTAACGTGCGGCATTCAGAGTAGCCGTTTGCAACGCCTGTAATGGCGTGAGCCCCGCTTGCACATACAGCGCCAGCTCATCATGCAAACCACTACCGATAAAGACAAAAGAGTCCGGCGCGTCAGTGCCGGCGATGATTTTTACACCCAGTTGGTGCGCTTGGTTGACCTGTGTCAGCGCCAACGTAAATGCCTGTTGCTGCGGATAGCGGCCATCGGCGGCTCGGCCGTTTTCTATCGAGCCATCAGCATCGCCCTTCCATAACTGGCGCAACAGCCAGGGCACCGTGGTCAGCCGCGTATCCTCACGAAACTGTGGCTCCATCGCTTTGGCGCCAAGCTGCAATGTCAATAAAGTCGGGCTCCACCAGCTGTCTGAATCGGCCAGCATCTGCATTTTCTGCTGACATAAGCTTGCATCCTGCGAGTCGAGGATTTGCCGCCAGACGTCGGCGGTGATCAGCCCCTCACGCATCGGCTGCGCTTTGTAAGGCGCACTGGCAGTGGAGCATTCAAAAAGAAACACCCGGCCATGCTCCAGGCTTCGCAGGCCGCCATCGATGGCATCTTCCAGCGGCACCAACCAGGGTAGATGACCGGCCAGCGCCATACCAACAGGCTTTGCTGCTGCACTTAGCCACTGAAATTGCTGTAGGGACAGGAGACTATAAACTTTCAGCTGATCTACACCAAGCTGTTGGTAATTCGCCACCAGTGCTTTGGCGTCCGCAGCGCTTTGCAGCCTCAGATAGGCGGGCATGCCGTCGGGCACTTCAGACCCGCCATTGAGTGCAAAACTGCTTTGTATCGGATAACGCGGACTGCTGCGCAGCCCTTGTTGCATCTGCTGTGACCAGAGTTTGCGATCGGCGGAGCAAGCGATAAAACTGTCGCTGGCGGCAACACAACCCGACATGTCGCGCAGTGACGTCACCCCGGCCGCCAGCCACAGCGGGTGGTGGATCTGCGGTGACAGCTGAATGCTGTGAGTGTGCATATCCTGTAAACCCGGGATCAAGAACCGGTTGTTGCCGTCGATCCGGTGCCATTTGCCAGATGGACTGTCTGCCAAATTGCTGCCTGCAGTCGGGCTGATCCGCTGAATACGGCCATCATCGATCCACACCGACTGACCGGCGCGCACCTCGCCGGTCAGTACATCGATCAGCTGCACATTGTGGATCAAAAGCGGCTGATTACTCAGCGTCGGCAACGGCGGTTGCGACAATGGCCACAGCAATAACAGACCAAGCCAGACCAGCAGCAATAACGGCGACCAAACAAGAAAACGGCGAACTGCAACGGAACGTTTCATCGACGGGCCTCTAAATAAGTGCTGTGGCGATCACTGGGCGCTGGCCCCAAGACCACCTCGAACGTGCCGTCAGCGGTCGGTGAGATGGAGAACGTCAGTCCTGTGCGCTCGCACAACCGCTCGACAATCGCGAGTCCCAGTCCGTATCCGGGGCTGCCGTCGCGACGTACACCGGCGGTCGCCAGCGCAGTCAGGTTCGCCAGTGCATCCGGCCGCCAAGGATTTGAGATGCGAAGCACGCCGTCGCGCATGCTCACCCGTACGACACCAGGAGCGGCGTGTGCGAACGCGTTGCCGATCAGGTTCGAAAGCAGTATGTGCAGCACGGAATCGGATACCGGCAAACTGTCCGCTCGCGTAAGCGCGAGTTCCAGCGACACTGAGCGTGTCTCGCGCACCGCCGTGTGCTCAAGTACCACGCGTTCCAGCGCCGGGAGCACGGGCGTATGGGCTCCTGCGTCCGCGAGTGAGTGTTCCCGCGCGAGCGCCAGCAAACTTGCCACCGTTCGTTCAAGCTGTTCGGCAGCCTGCTGTGCGAGTGTGAGCAAACGACGCGAAGTCGCGGACACGCTGGGATCGTCGAGCGCCTGCGCCGTGGTGGATCGAATTACGCTCAGAGGCGTTCGCAATTCGTGACTCGCGTCGCGCGTAAACAGCTGTTCGCGCGCGATGAACGCTTGTACACGCGATCGCATGTCTTCAAGCGCCCTTGTTACCATGGCCACTTCGTGATCCGCATTGCGAACCACAATGGGCTGTGACTGCGTCAAATCCAGCGTATCCACAGCCTGTGCCAGCGACGAGAGCGGCTGGGCGATTCGGCGCGCGATACGCAGGGCGATGGCAACCGCAATCGCGAGCAGGAAGGCCTCAATAAACAACCATTTCGCGAGCAGAGCGCGGCGCATCGGCCGAACCACGAGTCGATCGCTCACCTCCGCAACGAGCCAGGTCGCTGGTACCGCTCCTGATACGGCTTCAGCTCGGAACAGTGCGCGCACGTGGTAGTGCCGCCCGGAGTCACCTGCGAACTCGCGGCGCATTGGCTCCCGGCGCACCTGCTCCCGCAAATCGGGAGGTAAACTCGACTCCGAATCGTGCACGGTCATGTACGACACACTCGGTGCTGCCCAGGGTTCGCCGGCCACCGATTCACGCTCGAGTCGTGCCGATTCCTCCTGCTGCATCGACTGAAAAAAGGAGTCCTCAACCGAGTACAGGAAGACGGCCGTCGACAAACCGAACGTCGCGGCAACGAAGATCGCAAACGACACAAAGGCCAGCACAATGCGCCGGCGAAGCCTTCTCGTCACCGATCAGCCGCGAGGCGAAATCCCACATCGTGAATTGTCACGAGCATCGGTGTAGCAAATGGTCGATCGAGCGCCTGCCGGAGCAGGTAGAGATGCGTGCGCAATGGATCCGATTCTGGCGGATCATCTCCCCAGAGCCGCCGGATCAGTTCGCTTCGCGTCACTGCTCGCGGCCATGCGTCGGCGAGCACAAGCAACATGCGAAGCGCGGTCCGTCGCAGCTCGAGGGTTATCCCTTCGCGTTGCACTACGCTGGTTCGACGATCAATCGTCAGTGTACCAATACGATACACGTGCGATGCACCCGCTCGGTGTCGCAATGAAAGCGCCATGCAGCGGGCGAGCAGTTCCTCGTTGTCGAACGGCTTGACGAGATAGTCGTCTGCACCGGCCTCAAAACCCTTCAGCTTGTCGGAGAGTGTGTCGCGCGCGGTGAGCATGAGCACAGGAACATGCCGATCGCCCTCGGTCCGCAGCCGCTCGCAGATGCGCAGTCCGTCGAGCCCCGGCAGCGTGAGATCCAGCACCAGCACATCGGGAGGCTCAGCCAGCGCCATCTGGAGTCCCGCTCGTCCATCAGCCGCCAGCGCTGCACGATGTCCGCGTGACGTGAACAGCTCGAGCATGCTCACCCCAAGCGCTCGATTGTCCTCAATGACAAGCACGTGCAGACTGGTGGCCACTTGCTAGTTGTTCAGTCTGGCAAGCAGCGCCTGCGCATCTTTGCGTTCCGGATGTCGCGCCAGCACATCGCGTACAAGCACGCGCGCATCGTTCGCCCGTCCTAGCCGCAGATACGCGTCGGCGAGCCCCAACGATATCTCCACGTGCGGCATGTACGGCGCGGCCAGTTCGAGCAATGTCAGCGCGCGTCGCACGGCCACTGTATCGGATGCCACTTGCAGTTGATAGTATCCGATCAGTCCGATCAGGTCCGGCTGCATGTCACCGTGCGTGGCGGCGAGTTCGCGGCGAACGACCGTCGGATCGTTGCGCAGCGCGTACGCCGCAAAGTTGACCGATCGTTCATCACGCCACGGCGCACGTGCAACAGGTGTCTTCCCCATCGCGACGATCACCGCTTCGACCGTGCCGGCCGTGGCGTACGGATTCTGTCCCGTAATGATTCGACCATCAATCGCCACGTGCGGCAACATGAGCGGCGCCTCTTGCCAGCGCGCACCCAGTGATCGGATTTCGTCTTCAAGCAGAAACGCGAACTGCGGGGCCCACTGCTTTCCAAACACGGTTTCTTCCTCATTGGAGAAACCGGTCACCGCGCGATTCGCAAGCAGTGCACGACCGTCACGGGTGCGCGCGCGCACCAGTCCGGCGGGACCGTGGCACACCGCAGACACAATCGCTCCTCGGTCAAACATCTCGCCGGCGAAACGGGCCAGCGCGGTATCGAGCGGCAGATCGAACATCGCGCCTTTTCCGCCAATGACAAAGATGGCATCAAAATCCTGTGCCCTCAGCTGGGCGGTGCGCCGAGTGTTGCCAAGTAGCTGCACGGCGTGCGGATCCGCGAGGAACTGCGCGTTGTAGTCAACCGATCGATCAAAACGATCCGCCTCTACAGCGCCTCCGGCTGGACTGGCGATGGTCACCGTGAAACCATTCGTGGTGAAGAGGTGATAGGCTTGCGACAGCTCGTCCATCTCAAAACCCGGGCGCGTTCTGCCGCTGTCGCGTCCGGCACTGCTGACGACAAGCACTACGGCGCCGGTTGGCCTGGGATTCGGTGCTTGCGCGCGGATCGCGACCGCGGTACCGGCCATCGCGCTCGCGAGCAGGGTGGCGTGGACGATCAGGGTCTTCGTTGGAATCAGCATGGTATCTCCGGAGTTGAACGTGAACAGGTGCCGAAGCATCGCCAGCGGCTGTGAAGCAAACATCAACGGTTCGGGATCGATGGTATGAAGCGGTGGCTGGTCCTCCGCGGAGTCGTGGAGACACGCATCCATCACCCTACCACGATCCAGGCGCTCACCGTCTCGCGACGGGACGCATACCGGAAAGCCAGCCACCTTGGAGCAACAGCGGAATCGACAGACGGCCGCGCTGACCGGCTGAAAGCCAGACGGACTGCCCCTCCGCTTCTATCGCTCGACCCGCCGAACGGTGCCGGCGCTGCCGTCCACCTCGACCCAGTCACCGTCGCTGAAGGCCTTGACGATGCCGGCAATACCGGCGACACACGGCTTGCCGAACTCGCGCGCGACCACCGCGCCGTGCTGCAGTACGCCGCCGACTTCGAGCACCACGGCGGCGGCATTGACGAATAGCGGCGTCCAGCCGGGGTCGGTGGTGTATGCGATGAGGATGTCGCCTGGGGCAATGCGTGCGTCGTCGGCGCTGTGCAGGGTCCGAACCGGACCGCGAACGGTGCCCGCCGACACCGCCATGCCGCGCAGCAC
>JBBSJG010000161.1:0-7568 GCA_038257485.1 Longimicrobiales bacterium
GTGCTCGATAGGGACGCGGTGAAACGCCAGGCCCCGACCTTCGGCATGACCACGCAACTCGCGGTCGAGCTCGGCCAGCGTTTCCGACTGGTCGTGCATGAAGCTGACGGCATCCACAATCACGTGATCCGCATCCACACCGTCGATGACGCTGTCCACAGTGGGTTGCGTCCACTCGAGCGGCCGGTTGCTGTGGTTCTGATAGCCGATCGTGAACGTTGCCGCACCCGCGGCTGCGGCGACTGCTGCACAGCAATGCTTCACATACTCCTCGTACCGACTGCCTTCCTGCAGATACTTGATCGGCGTGCCGTGCGCAGAGAACACGAGGTGCACGCGAGGATTGTCGAGGCTGATGCCGGCGCGCGCGGCCGTGTCACGGATGACGCGTGCGCGGAACTCGATATACCCGGGATGACGATGCCACCCCGCGATCTCCCAGGTCTCCGCACTGAGCGATTGACGTTCGACGCACTCGTGCATCTCCGCAAGCGCGGCGACCGTGGTCGTAGGTCCGCACAGCGGATACACCGGCAGTCCCACGATCCGCTCCGCGCCGCCTTCGAGCGCAGTCCGAACTGCATCGTCGATCGACGGCGACGTAAACTGCATGCCGAGCAGCACACTCGTATCGTGGCCTCGCTTCCGAACTTCCTCAGCCAGCGCGTCCGCCTGATCGCGCGCCTGGCGGTGAAGTGGTGATCCACCGATCGCGATGTACTCGGCAACCAGGCCCGGCGCGCGGTCCGCGGCGAGCTTCCGCGTCCGCGCATTCGCTGCCTCCATGTCGGCATGACGCTCGAGATCGCGACTCAGATTGAAGATCCGCTCGAGGAAGGGCGTGACCGCTTCGAGGGTCGGCTCTTCCGGCTCACCGAAATTTAGCAGGATGATGGCTGTCTTCATTTGTGCACCTTCGTTATCGGACAATTCACTGGATCCTGCGCGCCATCCAGTCGAGGCTCTGGCCGCCGTGCGCGCGCCAGTAGCTCCACGTGTGTGCGCCAGGATATTCATTGTATTCGTGTACGACACCCAACTGCGTCAGCTCGCGATGGAGCGCACGGTTCTGGGTGATGAGACTGTCGTCAGTGCCGCAGTCAATGTAGATCGCCGGCATCCTGCCATCCTTCATGCGCTCTGCCGCGAGCAACCCAGGATCGTTCGACCGCCACCTGTCCACGTCCCCGCCCAGCGCGCGCACGAAACCCGAACGGTAGCCGCGGTTCAACGACTGGATGTCATCCATGTCGCGCGCGTAGATGGCCGAGCCATCCGCGGCGAATCCGACAAGCAGAATCGCAACGACACCGGAGTGACTCGCAGCAGCGGCAAAAATTGTCGGATACTGCAGCGCGATCTTGATCGCACCATACCCGCCCATGCTGAGCCCCGCGATACCGCGGTGCGCACGCTCCGCTCGAGTGCGGTAGTGCGTGTCCACGTGGCTGACCACGTCGTGCGCGATGTAATCGGCGTAACCCGCCTGCTTCACACAATACTCTGCGGCCGGTTCCGAGCGAACCTCCGCCGCGCAGCGCGCGTACGGCTCCGCCGTGATCCAGTTCAGGTACCAGCTATCGTCGCCATCCGGCATCACCACGATCGTCTCCGGCGAGCCGGCATCGACAAGTGCCGCAGCCGTAGAGTCGAGCCTCGCCCTCGCCGTCCAGTCGCGCTCGTTGCCCGTCAGCCCGTGCAGGTAGTATGCGACGGGATAGCGCTGATCCGGATTGCGGTCGTACGACACAGGCAGCACGATAACGACGCGCTTCCAGACACCGAGAGAAGGCGCGAACAGGCTGTCCTGGACGACCGCTGGCCGGGCCGCCGCTGAAGCGGGCTGTCCGCCCCCCGCCAGCAGCACCGATACGGCTGCCAGTGATCGCAGCACTCGCATCAGTCGCGTCGTCAGTCCGGGGTTCGGAGAAGTCATGGATACCATGGCATCAATGTATCAAGGCGGACAATTCAAGGTAATGGCCTACCGTGCTTCCTTGGGTTCTGATCGTTCCGGTACGGAATGTTCACCACGGAGGCGCAGAGGACGCGGAGCCGGCCGCCGGTTTGCAGGACAGGAGATGGAATCCGGCGCGGCGGCCGGGCATGTGTGCGCTGTTGTTGTGATTGCAACACCACTCCCCGGCTTGGTCGATACCCCGACTGACGCCTGAACACGACCCGTAGAAAGGCGAGGTATCCGATGTACACGAGTATTCTGGTTCCGCTGGACGGATCTCACACGGCAGGAGCCGCGCTCGCCACTGCCGCAGACATCGCTCGCCGATCAGGCGCTCGGCTTCATCTGGCGAGAGTCGTTTCGTGGCTGAACGAACTTACCGACATGAGCACTGCGAGTTCGCCACGCCGCTACGTCACGCGTGTGGCCGAACAGACGGCCAAGCGCTTCGGGATTGATGTCGAAGTTGCGATGCTCTCTGATGCAATCAATGGCGTGGCATATGGGGACCCGCCACGCCGCGCGATCGCGGAGGTGCTGGACCATCATGCGGCCGGAATCGGCGCGGACCTGACGGTGATGACCACCCACGGTCGCGGCGGATTCAAGCGCCTGTGGATCGGGAGTGTAGCGGACTCGATGCTCCGCATGTCCAATGGCTCCGTGCTTATGCTCAAGTCGCGCAGGCCGGTGCGATCCAGAATAGTACTGAATCCGAAGCGGATCCTCGTACCGGTGAGCGCGACGCACAACGATGAAGAGCTCGTCGCGCGCGCGGTTGAGCTCGGTGAGCTCTATGAAGCCGAATTCACGCTGCTGCACGTGGCCCCGCCAATATTGAGCTTCGCGACCATGGATGGCGTGGAGTCCCTGTTGGAAAGTGGGGCAGAGTCCGCACGTACATTCATGGAGCACATGTCGAACACACTCGAGGAAACTGGTCACCGCGTTCGCACGGCACTGGTGACGATGCCATTCATAGCATCCGAGATCATCGCGTATGCCGACGATCATCAGTTCGACCTGATTGCCGTCTCGACCCGCGGCCCGAACTGGTACGAGCGCGCCATCCTCGGCAGTGTTTCGGACAAGGTCCTGCGGGGCAGTACGCTGCCGGTGCTGTCATGCAATACGTCCATCCACTCGGGACGAGGGCGGCACTAGCCCGCTCGTCGGAGGATCGGCGTGTGCATGCACCACAAAAAATCCCGGACGTCCATACTTCCTGGACGTCCGGGACTTTCGTATCGGTGACCACGACCGGTGTGGCATGGGGGCTGAGGGATTTGAACCCCCGACCCTCTCGGTGTAAGCGAGATGCTCTAGACCAGCTGAGCTAAGCCCCCGTTGGTGTGACTAGAGAATGATGCCGAGCGGGACGAGGACCGCGTAGCCGAGCACGATGAGCAGCGGCGCGCCGACCGTGGAGCCATTGGCGAGCATCGCGTATCCCGCGGTGATCGAGGCGAGTCCGAGCCCCAGGAAGATCCCGTTGATCGCCGAGAACTTCAGCGACGCGTGGGGGACCGGAACAGCAGCCGTTTTGCGTGTGCGTACACTCATGTGGCCAATTTGTCAGAGCCGTGCTCGCCCGTCAACCCGTCCGCAGGGGCTTCGTCCCCGGCCCCATCCGCATGCTCCTCCTCGCCCAGCCAGTACGCCGGCGAATCTGGCGGCTCGCTGTGCCGCAGGTCTGCCAGGCGACGGCGGTCGCGCCGACGCCGCAGGATGATCAGGACAATCGCAATGATCGTAATGAAGAGCCATACGACGGCGCCCTGGGCGATGAAAAGGAGCCAGCCGTAGTTCTTGCGAACGTGGGCACTCCACAATCGCTCGAACTGCGTGCCACTGATGAGGTACGTCGCCCGCAGGGCCTCCTCCAACGATCCGGATTGCCGCCACTTCTCGAGGAACGCGTTGAACGATTCCGGCGGCCCGAGTTCGTAGAGATATGCAACGGCGCTTGCCGATAGCAGGTAGGCGACGCGCGCATCGAGCTCCCCACGCGGCCAGTCGAGTGCCAGGGAGTCGAGGGACGGCGCGCGGTCCGTGAGGAATGCGATGCGCAGGTGCCACGCGGCGTCCGGGTCGAGTTGCCCCGCACTCCAGACCGCATAGCCCTCCGTGAACCAGCGGGGGATGCGCAGGCCTTCGAGCGACTGCTGCAGTGCGATGTGAGCGATCTCGTGACGTACCACCGGTCCGAGGGATTCCACGCTGGTACGCTCCGAGGAATACGCGGGCAGGACGATGATCCCGCTGTCCGGCATCGCGATCCCCGCGCCCCAGTGCGGTGCCCCGCCGCGCGTCAGCGCGCGGAACGCGCCTTCATCGCTTGCCAGATAGATGTGCATCGCGCGCGGCGTCGCCGCTTTGGGCAGGCCGGGCAGCGCGCGCATCGACTGAACGTAGCGCGCAAACTCGCGCGACAGTGCTGAGCGATCCGTGGCGCTGTGAATGAAGATCGTATCACCACGGAAATACGCGGTGTCCGTTCGCTCGCCGGCGATGCGCGTCGCCTGCGCCGAAAGCCCAACCGTGTGCGTGAGTGAAGAAACGAAGGCGATTGTGAGAAGGAGCCGTCGCATCAGGTCGTACGAACGCTGCCCTGCCCTGCCGCGTGCGTGGCGAGCGCGTCTGCGATGAGTGGCAACGGCAGGATCTGGCGCGCATACGGTTGTGCCGCCTTCGGCATACTCGCAATGACGCATGTCTCCTCGTCCTGCACCACCGTCCACCCGCCCACCTCGCGCACCGCGCGCAGCCCCTGCGCACCATCGCGACCCATGCCCGTCAATACGACACCGACACTCGCCGGGCCGAAGCATTGCGCCACCGAGTTGAACAGAATATCCGCAGCAGGACGCACGCCCCAAACGGGGTCGCTGTCCCGCAGCCGGATCACGGGTCCGTCGGGCGTACGTTCGATCAGCATGTGCCTGCCGCCGGGTGCGATGTACACATGCGACGGGTAGATCCGTTCGCCCTCCACCGCTTCCGACACGGGCAGCTCACTCAACTCATCCAGCCGCAGCGCCAGCGAGTGCGTGAACAGCGGTGGCATGTGCTGGACAACAAGGACGGCGGCGGGAAGATCCGCAGGCAGTTTGGGAATGAGCTCGGCCAGCGCGCGAGGTCCGCCCGTGGATGCAGCGATCGCGACTGCGCACGGGACCGGCGCCTCCTGTTGGGGCTGTGCTCGCCGAACCGCCGCACGCGCGCCAGTCAGTGAAAAACGCACCGCAAGATTGCCGACGCGTGCGAGCGACGCGGCCCGCAGCGCGGGGACAAGCCGCTGACGCATCAGCTGTCGCTGCTCGTCCGGCGTACCCTGCGGCTTCGACACGACTTCGACTGCGCCGTAATCAACCGCCTGCAGATCGGCGATGGCCTTCGTATGACTCGAGACGATGACAACAGGGCGTGGCGCTTCGCTCATGATATACGCGAGCGTCTCCAGGCCACCCAGGTCCGGCATCTCGATGTCGAGCGTGATGATATCGGGATTGAACTCGTGCAGCAGGCGGATCGCCTGGAATCCCGTGCTCGCTTCTGCTACCACCTGGTAGCCGTCCAGGTCCTCGATGATATCGACGAGCAGCGCGCGCATGAGTTCGCTGTCATCGACCACGAGCACGCGGCGGATACGGCGAGGCGGGCGGGTCGGTGCGGGCGAACTAGAGGACGACATCAGGCTGTCGCACGGACGTCACGAGCAGGCGGCCATCATCCGTGTGCAGGAAGACGGAACGGCCGTAGGTGCCGAAGACATCCTCGCCATCGATCGGAATGTGCAACGCCTGTAGTGCCTCCCTCGCCGCCTCGACGTTGCGGCGGCCGAGACGCAGGCCGTCTCCCTCCAGCAGGTCGCGAAACATCGAAGCGCCGCCCGCCAGGCGCGCGCGGATCCGGCGGGGCGACGCGCCCGCTTCCTTCATGAGACCGAGCAACTGCGGAACCGCTGTGGCCGCGAAACGGCCGGGCGGCGCGTCACGCCTGCCATTGGACGGATGTGGCAGCATCGCGTGCGCCAGCCCGCCGATCTTCGAGATGGGATCATACAGCGCAATGGCGACGCACGACCCGAGACCGATCGTCGCCAACGTCGCCCCACCATCGGCGACCTTCACGTCGCCGATGTGCACGGCGACACGCTCGGGCTTCATACCCTGCGGAAGACGCGGTGACGGTTCGAGATCGGCTTGAACATTGCCGCTGCCTTCCCGAACATCGCTTCCACCTTGCCCAACACCAGATAACCGCCGGGACCGAGAGCCTGATGAAAACGGGCGAATAGGTCCTCCTGAAGGGATCGCTCGAAATAGATGATGACGTTGCGGCAGCAAATCATGTGCTGCTTCCCGGGGAATACATCCTTGATGAGATCCAGCTCTGCAAACCGCACATGCCGCCGCGCATCCGCCTTCAGTCGAAACACATTGTCGTGATCGAACCAGCGCGCTGCCGATGCCGGCGATATGTCCGTCATCGCAAAAGGCGAGTATTCCGCCCTCGCCGCCGCGGCCAGGATCTCCTTGTCGATGTCGGTGCCCAGCACACGCAGTCGGTCGACGTCTTGACTGTGCTGTTCGGCATACTCCTGAAACAGCATTGACAGCGTGTACGGCTCCTCGCCACTCGCGCACCCCGCACTCCATACATTGATGCGCGCGGTCGGCAGTGCGAAGAGGTCAGGAAGTACGGACTCACGCACCACATCCCACACTTCGGGATTGCGGAAAAACTTCGATACATTGATGGTAACGGTATCGAGGAGCCGTGTGTATTCCGGCTTGTCCTTGCGGAGCAGCGCTGAGTACTGGGCATACGTGTGGACACCGCACGCGCGCATGCGAACGGCGAGGCGCCGTCGCAAGCACTTTTCCTTGTACAACTCGCAATTCAGGCCAATCGCGAGATGGATCTGGTGCTTGAGCGATGTGAGCTCGGCCGCGTCCTCGACGGACAGATCGCCGCTCGCGAGCGGAAGCGCACTCGGCGCGACCGGAGAAACGTCGGTCCTGCGTGGCAGGGGGAACCGGAGGCCGGTGTCGACGCCGGGCATGCGGGGAGGTGGCGAAGCATCACTTTCCCGCATCAGCCACGATTTCCAGATTGTTGCGCACGATCGCATTATCCGGATTGATCTCGAGGGCGCGCCTCCAGCTCACCAGCGCTTCATCAATGTTGCGCTTCTTGTATTGCACGTTCCCGATCTTGGCGTGCACATCGTCGCTCAAGTCAGGCCGAATCTCGATGGCGCGCGTGAATGACTGCAGCGCATCATCGTGACTACCCCTGCGGTACGCGACATCGCCGAGACCCTTGTATGCGTGCGCCATTGTGCTGTCTTCCTCGATCGCACGGCGGTACCCGCGATCCGCGCCGTCGAGGTCCCCGCGAAACTCGTGCAGCAAGGCGGACATCAGAAGGAGTGGCGCGCCGTCCGGATACATCTCCAGGCCCTCGCGTATGACCGCGCCGGCCGCGTCAAGCTCGCCGGTGAGCGCGTTCGCGAGGCTCGCATGATAGAAGTATTCGATACTCGGCGCAGTCGCCTCGCTGAGGCGTCGCCGGTACTCGTCGAGCGCGAGTCTTCCCTGCA
>JBBSJG010000162.1:0-7510 GCA_038257485.1 Longimicrobiales bacterium
CAAGTACGTCGATCCGTCAATTAGGGCGTCACTAAAAAGCAGTGTACCCGGAGTGCTCGCGGAAATGGCGGGCTCAAGCACCGGATCGAGTGCGGCATAATGGGAGACGTAATCCTTCGCGACGGACGCGTCAAAGCCAACATGGACCGACCGTGTGAAATCGAGACGCCCTCGCGTGAGCGCCAGCACAACGCAGCTTGGTGCTCCGCACACCTTGCCCAGCTCGCCGAGTGCCGCCTCCCATGTGACGTCAGTCGAGGAGCCCGCGCCATCGAGCATTGCGGCGCTGTACAGCAAGTCCACGACGTCCAGCAGTGACGTTGAGCTACCCGTCATGGGAGAAACGCCGAAGCAATCTCTGCTCCCCCACCGCACACGTGCTTGCTGGCGTCGACAGGCCACGTAAGCCGTTCGGCTGATGCGCGGGGAGTGTGAACGCCACGATCCTGCCGCATGTGCGAAATCCGCGTAAAGGGATTGCCCCGACAGTTCCAATGTGGGGGCCTCCGCCGCCGTCGTCAATGCCGGAAATTGCGCGATCAATCGCCAGACCGTGAATGCCGCTGGCGGCACCACGCACGTACAGACCGCCTTGTCTCCCATTCGCCATCAAACAGGAGCGTGTACATGAGCACAGACCGTCTGATGAGGGCCGTGCCGGGCGCTGTGGTACTTTTGCTGGCGTATACCGGCGGCATGAACGCCGTCTGGGCTCAGTCCGCGACGATCGTGAGCGGCCGCGTGGCGAACGAGAGTGGCGAACCGATCGCGAACGCGACCGTGGGCATTGTCAACTCGACGATTATGACCCTGACGTCCGCTGATGGTCGATACACGCTCAGCGTACCTGGCAGTCGGCGCGGTGAAACAGCGTTGTCCGCCCGCACGATCGGCTATGCACGCACGCAACAGAGCGTGATGCTCGCGGGTGCCCCTGTTGCACTCAACTGGACGCTCACCAGGCAAGCCACGCAGCTCACGGGCATGGTCATCACAGCGCTGAGCGCACAGCGCGAAAAGGCGACCATCGGTACCGCACAACAGTCGCTCACCGGCGATGATCTCACCAAGGTACCCAGTCCGAATCTCATCAGCGCCATGTCCGGTAAGGTAAGCGGTGTGACCATCAACCAATCGGGCAACATGGGTGGTTCATCGCGCATCGTCATTCGGGGACAGGGCTCCATTCTGGGTGAGAATCAGCCGCTGTTCATCGTGGACGGCATTCCGGTGTCGAATACGTCGTTTTCCACCGCGACGACGTATACGTATGGCGGTCGCGATTATGGCACGGCGATTTCCGATATCAATGCCGATGACATCGCGAGCATGACGGTGTTGAAGGGTCCGAATGCCGCAGCCTTGTACGGCTCGCGCGCCGCCAACGGCGCGATCGTGATTACCACCAAAAGTGGTCGTGACACGCCGTCGGGCACGCGGGTGACCTTTTCCAGCCGGTTTCAGGCTGATCAACCCTCGATTTTCCCCACCTATCAAAATCAGTATGGACAGGGGTTCGGCGGTGCGTTCTCTTTCGTGGACGGCGCCGGCAGTGGAGTCAATGATGGTGCTGATGAGTCGTGGGGCCCGAAGCTCGACGGCCGACTCATCGATCAGTTCAACGGGAAGCAGCTGCCGTGGGTTGCCCGACCCGATAATGTGCGTGACTACTTTCGCACGGGCACGACGGTCTCCAATAACGTCAACGTCACAACCTCTGCACCGGGTATCGGTGCGCGCATGTCGATCACCAAGGAGAACACGGCTGGCATCGTCCCCAATTCGTCGCTCTCGAAGCTGTCCGCCGTTCTGTCCGCCAGCGGTCAGTACAAAGAACGCCTGACGCTTGGCGGCAACTTCCAGTATGTGCAGAGCGGTGGTAACAATCGGCCGGAGAACGGCTACACCGAGGGAAATCCATTCATGGGTTTCACATGGTTTGGTCGTCAGGTGGATCTGCAGGCGCTCAAAAAGCAGTTCTTCAATCGTGACAGTCCATACGGTTTCGAGGACGGCAGTCTGTACAACTGGAATTTGAACTATCACCGCAATCCTCACTGGCAGTTTGCCGAGAACTCGGCGCCTGACTCGCGTGACCGCATCATCGCCAGTACGTCGGCGATTTATCAGTTCACGTCCTGGCTCACGGGTACGATACGCGGCGGATCCGACTCCTATCGACAATCCCAGGATCAGCACTTCGCGAGAGGGAACATCGACAACACCGATGCATCCTTCAATGGCGGATTCGCGAGCTTCACGCGGCGCAGCAAGGAATCGAACGTCGAGGGTTTGCTGACGGTGAAGCGTTCGCTCGGCATGCTCGACGTTGGACTGACGGGCGGTGGCAACATCCGCAAGAACGAGACGTTCATCAACTCCTATGGCACCAGAGGAATTCTCGTTGAAAAGATTTACAACCTCGCGAACGCGGGCATCGCGCCAACCGTCACCAATGAGGAGTATCGTTCGGCGGTGAATTCCGCATACGGCTCCGTGGTGGTTACGCTCAACCAGCTGTGGACCGTCGAGGCAACCGGTCGGAACGATTGGTCGTCAACGCTCCCGAAAGCCAACGCGTCGTACTTCTATCCTTCCGTCAGCTCGTCGTTGATTGTGTCCGATCTTTTCCCCGCGCTCAAACGCGGCGACTGGATCACGTACGCAAAGTTGCGTGGTGGTTTCGCGCAGGTTGGCTCGGCCGCCGATCCCTATCAGCTGCAAACCCTCTACGTCGGGCAATCCGACAAGTTCGGTGGCGCGCCGTTGTACTCGCTCGACAACACGTTGGCGAACGCGTTTCTGCGTCCGGAGCGCACGACCGGTGCCGAAGGTGGCGTCGAGGTGTCCCTGTTCGGAGACCGAGTCACCGTCGACGCCACGTACTACACGAAGACCACAAAGGATCAGATCATTCCGCTGACGCTCTCGCCGGCAACCGGGTTTGAGCGCGCCGTTGTCAACGCAGGACAGATCACGAATCGGGGCGTTGAAGCACTGGTGACGGTACGCCCAGTTCGCGGAACAAACTTCGAGTGGACGTCCACCGTCAGCTACGCGCGCAATCGCAGCCGTGTTGACGAACTGGCGCCCGGACTGTCTACGATCATTGTGGATCATGACTGGGGCGCCAACATCGAGGCACGCGCCGGGGAGCCGTACGGCGTGCTGTTTGGATACGGGTATCTGCGTGACTCGGCCAGCGGTCAGCTGCTCCTCGCCGACGGACTGCCGCAACGGGCTGGCGAGAAATCCATACTCGGCAATGTGAATCCCGACTATACCGGCGGTTGGGCGAACGAAGTGCGCTACAAGAACTTTTCACTGAATGTGTTGGTGGATAGACGTCAAGGCGGACAGAACTTCTCCGTCGGCAACTGGTGGGGCACGTATACCGGCGTGCTGGCATCGACTCTCCCCGGCCGAGAGGTGGACTGGGATGATCCGGGCCTCGTCGTGCAAGGCATCGATCAGCTGACCGGAGAAGCGAACACCACACGCGTGACCGCAGAGGACTACAACCACAGCATCTACCCGATCCACGAGCGAGCCATTTTCAGCACCGGCTTCACCAAGCTGCGCGAAGTGCGGGTGGCGTGGAACGCCTCTCCGTCAGTCGCGTCCAAGTTTCGGCTGTCGCAGCTCAACCTCGCGTTGATCGGACGCAATCTCTACACCTGGTCGAAGTTCCCCAACTATGACCCGGAGAACTCCACGAGTGCCGGCAATGCCGGACAGGGGTTCGACATGGGATCCAGGCCTACTGCACGCTCGTTTGGCGTCAACGTGACGATTACGCCATGACCACCCTCGCACAGGATACCGTCATGCATCGCCTCCGGAACGCGGGAATCATATTGGTGTGCGGAATCGTGAGCGTGGGCTGCTCCACCGATCTGACTGCGCTGAACAACAATCCCAACAATCCGACGTCGGCCACAGCCAACTCGCTGTTCACCAACGCCACCGTGTCTGCCGTACAGCGATTCAATGACTCGTTCCAAACGCTGTCCATGACGTCACTCTTCGCGCAGCACATCGCGCAAGTGCAGTACGTCGAAGAGGACCGCGGTCACATTCGCCCGGAGACGATCGACTTTCTGTTTGCGGGGGTGTATTCGCGCGAGCTCAAGGACCTTGCCAAGATCATCGAGTCGAACACCGCAACGACCGCGCCGAACACCTACGGTCCGGCCGTCGTAATGCAGTCGTGGGTGTATCAGAACATCACCGACTTGTGGGGCGACATCCCGTACACCGAGGCACTGCAGGGCGACATCGAGGGCGGTCCGCTGCAGCCCACGTATGACAAGCAGCAGGATATCTACGCGGGCGTATTGTCAGAGCTAACCAAGGCCACGGCCGCCATGAAAACCGATGGAAGCGGAGATGCCGGTATCGGCGCGGCGGACCCGATCTATCACGGCGACGTCGCGCAGTGGCAGCGATTCTCCAATTCACTGCGCGCGCGCATGGCGCTCCGTATGCACCTCGCTGATGCGGCCAAGGCCAACGCCGAGCTGGCGGCTGCGCTCGCTGCTCCGGGTGGCGTCTTCACATCGAACGCTGACAACGCCGCGATGGCGTGGCCCGGCGATGGCGTCTTCGACAATCCACTGGCCACGAACTTTTCCACGCGCGACGATCATCGTGTGTCGAAGACGCTGCTCGACACCATGCTTGCGTTGTCCGATCCGCGCACACCGATCTACGCGCAACCAACTGTCGACGATCCCATGCGGTATGCCGGATTGCAGAACGGTCTCGACAATGCCACGGTGTCGGAGTTTTTCAACTCGACATCGCGTCCGGGTGAGATGTTCTATCCCGGTGCGACTGCGTACGGCACGTTCGGGAGCGCAGCGGGCAAGTCCGTGCCGTCACTGCTGATGACCTATGCGGAGGTGGAGTTCATTCTCGCCGAAGCGGCAGAGCGTGGAATGGCCGGCGTGACCGGCGCGGCGATGCACTATGCGAATGGCGTTCGCGCCTCGATTCAGCAGTGGGGAGGCAGCAGCGCCGACGCGAATGCCTATCTGGCGCGAGCGGGTGTCGCGTACGTGAGCGGTGCCGGCGGACTTCGGCAGATCGGACTGCAGAAATGGATCGCGCTGTACATGCAGGGAGCGGAGGCGTGGTCGGAGTGGCGGCGCACGGGTAACCCGACATCGATCAGGATGGGGCCGAGCGCGTATCCCGACGTGCTCGAGGTGCCACGTCGCTTGCCGTATCCGAGCAACGAACAGTCGGTGAATGCGGTCAGTCTTGCTGCAGCGATCGCGCGGCAAGGCCCGGACACGTACGCGACCCGGGTATGGTGGGACAAGCGATAACGGAAACCTGGGGCGGATCAGCGTATCGATGAACGCGCCACTGCGTTCATCGATACGAGAGTTCCAGGAGCCACGCGTCGGACACGGACGAGAAGGTGGTGCACAGAAACTCTGTCGGTCGCCCTGTTGCAAACACCGGTGTGCAGAGATCGTCGCGTGCGCTGGCGCGCCCGATCAGCTCGGCGCGACCGTCCAGTGAAATCTTCAGCATTACAGGCGATGCATTGAGCCCGGCGATGATCGCCGAACCATCCGGCGTCCAGCCAATGGGATACGCTGAGGAATATTCGGCCTTGGTCGAGATCCGACGCGCCGCCTTCCCGAATTCAGCGATCCATAGTCCTGTTCGATCGTCAGCGCCGCTGATCGCGTAAAACGCGACGTGACGTCCGTCGGGCGACACGATTGGATTGAACGAACTGCCGGCGCTGTCCGCATACACGAGCGTCACCTTCCCGCTTGCCGGCTCCAAGCGTCGGACCTCTCGAGACGAGGGGGCAGTATGGACGATGTCATTGGCGGGCGCCCAGGCGATCCCCGATCCCCAGTTGACCTGCGACCCGGAAAAAACATGCACCCCGCCGTCGCCGCTGGCAGCGACGATTCCAATTTTTGCCTGTCCATCCGCGCGCGTGAAGAGCGCGAGTTGCGCACTGTTTGCGGACCAAGCGAGACACATCGCGCGTTCGCCGCAGGCTGCACTGCCGTCAAAGGTGAGCTGGCGGAGGGCCCCGGACGCAAGCTCAAGGCTCCACGCATTGTCCCCTTTCGCGTCTCGTTGAACAAAGGCGATCTGCGTTCCATCGGGCGACAGCGTGGCGCTGAACTTGAGGGTCGTCGTGTTCGTGAGCGGTCGTACACGACCCGTGGCATCGAGCAGCAGGATGTTGGCGTGCCGCACGGCCCGGGTGTAAACCAACCGGCGCCCGTCGTCCGCCATCGACAGTGCAGACGCCACGCCGACGAGCGACAGCCACGCCTCGAGCCCCGTCGCCACCACCTGCGGCTCACTAACGACAGTGCGACCGTCGGGCCTGAGTGGTATGCGCACCAGATCAGAATACGAGCGCAGCGCAAAGATCGCGCGATCGTCCGGCGCCCAGACCGGGTTGCGCAACCAAGCCGGCTCTCTTTCCGTCGCAATTCGCGTGGACGGCGCGTTTTGCGAAGCGAGCCACAGTTCACTTGTCGAATCCGTGATGACTTGTGCCGCGAACCAGTCACCCCGATGCGACCAGCTGCCCTGTGCGTTCATGCCGCCCTTGGGATGCACGAGTGACGTTGTGTCCCCGGTCGCTGTGCTGAGCAGCGTAATCTTTCCTTCGCCGTAGCTCCCCGCCCATACTGCAATGCGATCGCCATCGGGCAACCAGGCGGCAAGTGGCATGGGATCGTGCACCAACGTCGTCACCGGGAGTTCCCGCACATCGCCACCCAGCGGCGCGACCACGTACGCGAGGGGCGTTGTGCCGGCTGTTGCGGCCACGAGCAGGCGCGTCCCGTTCGGAGACCACTCCAGCGAATGCACGTCGGCGTTGGGAAGGGCGAACAGACGGATGGCATTGCCTCCACCCGAGATGTCCTGCATCAACACGAGGGTACTATCCTCGCCGGACGCTACGTAGGCCAGGAACCGTCCATCCGGCGACACACTGGAGTTCTCGACGGTGCCGTTGAACGTGAGCTGTCGTCGGCTCGTCACCACCGGCGGCGGCGACACGCGTGGCCAGTACTTCGCCCATGCGGTCACGCCGAGCGCGATGAGAACAACAGCAGCCACCGCCAGCGGCACGCGCGTGCGTGGTTTTGCCCGCGCGCCTTGGGTCATTGCGGCCGGTGGCGGCTCCTGCAGCGCTCTCGCGAAAGCCGCGGCACTGTCCCATCGCTCCGCTGGATCCCGCGCCAGCGCGCGCGCCACGACCATCGCCAGTGCTGCCGGAATGTCGGGTCGCAAGGTCATGAGCGGGGCCGGATCGGTCGTCAGCACCTTCGCGAGCACGGCTTGCGCCGAACTGCCCGTATGCGGCGGAGTCCCCGCCAGCATTTCATACAACACCGCCCCCAACGCGTACACATCGCTTCGCGCGTCGACCACGCGCTCGCCACTGGCTTGCTCCGGGCTCATATAGGCCGGTGACCCGATGGATATCCCCGTCGCCGTGAGACGCTCGTGCCCG
>JBBSJG010000163.1:0-7427 GCA_038257485.1 Longimicrobiales bacterium
GCAACCGCGATCAGCATCACGATCGGCACACTCATCGGCGCCATCGCCGGCTATTTCGGCGGCAAGACGGACGCCGTCCTGATGCGTTTCACGGACATGGTACTCGCCTTTCCACGGCTCGTGCTACTCATCATGATCGTCGCACTGTTCAGCCCGTCCATTGCCGTGATCATCATCGTGCTGGGGCTCACACAGTGGCCGGGCACGACGCGCATTGTGCGCGGTGACGTTCTGAGTCTGCGGGAGCGCGAATTCATCCAGGCCGCGCGTTCGCTCGGCTTCGGCCGTGCGCGCATCATCCTGCGCCACCTGATCCCGAATGTGCTCGCGCCGGTCATCGTCACGGCGACACTCGGCATCGGCAATACCATTGTCCTCGAAGCAGGCCTGTCGTTCCTGGGCATGGGTGTGCAACCGCCGACACCCACCTGGGGGAGCATGGTCGCGGACGGGAAGGACAGTCTGATCGGCGCATGGTGGGTCGCCACGTTCCCAGGCCTCATCATTGTCGCTGTCGTGCTCGCATTCAATCTCGTGGGTGACGGTCTGCGTGACGCGCTCGACCCGAGGCTCCGCACATGACGCAGAATTTGCCGCCGAACACGACGCAGAACGCCAATGACGCGCCGCTCCTCGAAGTGAGCAATCTGCGCACGTACTTCAAGACGGATGGCGGTGTGGCGAGGGCAGTCGATGGCGTGTCGTTCCACGTCAATCGCGGCGAAGTCCTCGGGATTGTCGGCGAGAGCGGTTCGGGCAAGTCGGTAACTTCATTGTCGATCATGCAGCTGATCCCGCAGCCGCCGGGCGAGATCATGGAAGGCAGCTCAATCAAGTTTCGCGGTGAAGAGCTGGTGGGCGCACCGAACAAGCGGCTTCACGCGCTGCGCGGCAACGATGTCGCCATGATCTTCCAGGAGCCGATGACATCGCTGAACCCCGTGTTCACGATCGGCGACCAGATCGTGGAAGCATTGCGCCTGCACCGTGGAATGAACAAGAAGCAGGCGAGGACGGAAGCGATCGAAGCGCTGCGCATTGTCGGGATTCCGAATCCCGATGAGCGCGTCGACGCGTACCCGCACCAGCTGTCGGGCGGCCAGCGTCAGCGCGTGATGATCGCAATGGCGCTCTCATGCGAGCCGGACCTTCTGATCGCGGATGAGCCCACGACAGCGCTCGACGTCACCATCCAGGCGCAGATTCTGGACCTGCTCGCTGAGCTCCGTACGCGTCTCGGTATGGCGATCATCCTGATCACGCATGACCTCGGCGTCGTCGCGGAAGTGTGCGATCGCGTGGTGGTGATGTATGCAGGTCAGGTCGTCGAGCATGGTACTGTCGAGCAGATCTTCAACGATCCTCGCCATCCATACACGGAAGGTCTGCTGCGCGCGATTCCTCGCCTCGGCCAGAACACGAAGCGGCTCGCCGTGATCCCGGGTACGGTGCCGCCACCGACTGCATGGCCAACCGGTTGCCGGTTTCGCACGCGCTGTCCGTACACCTGGCCACTGACGGAAGAGTCGATGCCTGATCTGTTCCCGGTCGCGGATGACCCGACTCGCCTGTCACGCTGCTGGCTCGAGAAGTATCCGGAGCGGCGGACGAGCGGAGACGCATTCGCGGATCCAGATGCAGTGCATACGACGGAGGCCGCGTCATGACCGTGCACGTGGCATATACGCCGACAACCTCGCTGCCACCCGCGAAAGGCGACTCCGACACGAGTGGGCGCACACCCAATGATGTCGCCGCACCCGGCGGTGCTCTGCTCGAAGTGCGCGACCTGCAGAAGTTCTTCCCGATCAAGACGGGTTTCTTCGGTCGCCACACGGGTGATGTTCGTGCGGTCGACGGTGTGTCGTTCTGGCTTCAGCGAGGCGAGACACTCGGGCTGGTCGGCGAGTCGGGCAGTGGTAAGACCACGACCGGTCGCGCTGTGCTGAGACTCGAGGAGGCGACGGCGGGGTCCGCCTTGTTCGATGGTGAAGACATCTTCACGATGGATCGCGACAACCTGCAGAAGCTACGTCGCCGCGCGCAGATCGTGTTCCAGGACCCGTACGGCTCGTTGAATCCCCGCATGACGGTGGGTGAGACCCTGCGCGAAGTGCTGAAGGTTCACAAGCTGGCGAGTGGCAAACAGGCCGGCCAGCGCGTGAGTGACCTGCTCAAGATGGTGGGAATGCTGCCGATGCATGCGGACCGTTACCCGCACGAGTTCAGTGGTGGCCAGCGTCAGCGGATCGGTATCGCGCGCGCGCTTGCCGTGGAGCCGGACCTCATTGTATGCGACGAGCCGGTGTCGGCACTCGACGTGTCCGTGCAGGCGCAGGTTCTGAATCTGTTGCAGGACCTGCAGGAGAAGCTGGGACTGACGTACCTGTTCATTGCCCACGACCTGGGCGTCGTGGAGCATGTGAGCGACCGCATCGCCGTCATGTACCTGGGCCGAATCGTCGAGCTCGGCGATGCCAGGGCCATCACGCACTCGCCGCGGCATCCCTACACGAAGGCTCTGCTCTCTGCGGTACCCGTGCCACAGCCCGGACGGAAGCATGAGCGGATCGTCCTGAGCGGTGACATTCCGTCGCCTTCGAATCCGCCGCCGGGATGCCCGTTCCACCCGCGCTGTCAGCACCCCCTGAAGGACGCCGACTGCGCGAAGATCGTCCCGCCACTGGCCGAGAAGGCACTCCTGCATTTTGCGGCGTGCATCAAGGAACCGTCCCTGCCCGTCCAGGCCGTACAGGCTCTCCCCGAGAATGGCACTCTCCCGGCCCCAGCTGTGTAGGACTATTGTAACTGACGACCGCAGGCTGCGGTTCTCCTCCAGGCAAGGTGGCATTTCCATGCGGAGCTCCGTGAGCGTCGCGCGTATCACGTCCGTTGCGCTGTCCCTGGTCACGCTCGCAGCATGCGGCAAGGCACCCGCAGGCGGGCGCGGTCCCACTCCGACCACGCGGACGCAGGCCGTCTCCCGCCCCCTCGAGATCTATCGCGACCTCGGCTTCAAAGTCGGACCGCCACAGTTTCCGGCAGTTGCATCGTATGCGACAATGGCCGGACCCGCGGACTCCACGTATGTGATGCTCTCTGTCTCCCTGCCCAGCAGCGCACTCCGCTTTCAGCGAGGCAGCAACGGCTTCGCCGCGGACTATTCGGTGTCGCTGGTGTTCATGCAGGATACCGCGGTCGTGACGCGACTGGACGAGAAACAGCGAGTGACCGTGGCCAGTTTTGCAGAGACCGGCCGCACCGATGAGAGCGTGGTGTATCAGAACGCGATTGCGATCGCACCCGGACGCTATGTGATGCATGTGCAGACGAGCGATGCCAACAGCGCGCGCGGATTCAAGGCGATCGACACGGTCGACATCCCAGCATATGGTCCGCAGTCGACACGCATTGCTGCGCCCGTATTCGTATATACAGCCGAGGGTCGCGCCAACCGCGATGTCCGACCGGTTCTCGTGAGCAATCCGCGGCACACCGTACCGTACGGCGGCGAATCGCCGAAGCTGTATGTCGAGACATACGGCGTCGGCGTCGAGGAGCCCGTAAAGGTGAATGTCGTTGATGAAAAAGGTGCGAGCATCTGGAGTGCGGATGCATCGCTACCCCGCGGCGATGGCGCGCTGCGCTACGGCGTCCTCGACCTCCCCGGCGAAAAGCTGCCGCTCGGGAAGATGTGGGTCGAGGTTTCTGCCGCAGGCATTACCTCGCAGCGGACACCGCTGGTGTTGACCATTTCTGAGCAGTGGATGGTCGCGAACTTCGAAGAAGTCCTGGAGTTCCTGCGGTACGTCGCGTACCAGGATGAGCTCGACTCCCTCCAGGTGGGCGGCCCGACGGAACGGCGCGCAGCGTGGGAATCGTTCTGGGCTCGCCGCGACCCGTTGCCCGCGACTGCGGTCAATGAGTTCCGTGACCAGTTCTTCGAGCGTGTGCGCTATGCGACGGAGATGTTCCGCGAGCCCGGTCTGCTGGGCTGGAAAGCCGCGAGGGGCGAAGTGTACATCGTGCTGGGTCCACCCGATCATGCCCAGGAACGGTGGGTCGGGGACGCTTCGGACATCAGTGGCCCGCCCAATGCATTGGAGTGGATATACGACAATATCCCCGGTGGGCGGCTCACGCTGCTTTTCATCGATCGCGGCATGTTCGGGCGCTATGAGCTCGCGCTCTCGTCGGAATCTGCGTTCCGCTCGACAGCGGAGCGGATGAAGCCGAGGAAACCGAGATAGATTCCAGTTGCAGTGAGGTAGTGAGGGCATGACAACACGTCGGTGGCTGTTCGCGATCGGAATAACCCTGGCCGTGAGTCTCGCGGTGATGGGACCGGGTTCGACGCAGTCGGCACCGACGAACACTGCTTCGGGCGTCCCGGAGGAAGCGTTGCTCGCGTTGCGGGAAGGTCGTTATCTGCGGGCGAGCACGATCATGCGTGAATACCTGGCGGCGAGGACGGACAGCGCGCCGGACGCCATCCTGTTCGCCGCGCAGGCAGAAGCCGGACTCGGCGACTGGGCGCGCGTGGAGCAACTCCTGTCGAATCGTCCATGGCTTGACTCGATCGGTGCCGGTCATGGATGGGACCTGCTCGGCCGCAGTCAGCTGCAGCTCGGTCATTTCGATGACAGCGGACGTTCCTTCTCGCGTTATCTCCAGGTCGCCCAGAGCGCGGGCAACCGCACGCAGGGCATCGCCGAGATCCGCAAGGCGACCGCGTACATGAGTGCGCTCAAGTACGATTCCGCGATCGTCGCATATGACCGCGCTGCACGCATGCTGCCGCAGGTCGAAGACTGGATCAACATCTTTGCAGCCTCCGCAGCCGCGTCGAAGGGTGATACCGCGGGCGTCCGGATGCGACTCGATTCGACGGATGGCACACTCACGCGGGACTGGGGTTGGCGTTCACGCGTGCGTGCTCGCCAGAATGCGAAAGACCTGAAGGGCGCCGTCGCCGCGGCACAGGCTGCGGCAACACTGCTGCCGTCGACGAACAGCCGCGCGGAAGCGTGGCTGCGCACCGGCGAGATCCGCGGGCTGCTCGGTGACAAGGCCGGCGCGCGCGCTGCGTATCGCCAGGCGATGTCGGTCAGTGCAGGATCCGGCAGTGCACTCAGTGCAGCCGGCGCACTCAGCGCGCTAGGTGCTACAACACCGCGTGATCAATTGCTCATGGGGCGTGTCTACACTCGCCATGGCAACACGACGCGTGGCATCGCGGGGCTGCAGGCGTACCTCGCGCAGGCCGGCCTCTCCGCCGACGAGCAGCGAGGCATGCAGCTCGAAATCGGCCACGCCATGTTCAAAGCCGGGAAGTACGACGACGCCGCGCGGACGCTGCGCGCATATGCGGACAGCACGACCGATGCTGCCAGTGCCGCGGACGCGATGTATACCGCGATCCGAGCGACGTACCGGGCAGGTGACGCAGCCGGCGCGCGCGCGATGATCCAGCATGTGATCGCCACCTATGCCGGCACGGGCGGCGCTGCGAGCGCCGCGTTCCTGCATGCCGACCTCGATCACGACGACGGCAATCAGCAGTCCGCCATTGATCACTACCGCCGCGCAATCGATATCGCGCCCGGCAGCGACGAAGCGGGCCTGTCCCGCATGCGGCTCGCCGGTATGGCGTATGCCGCGGGCGACCACAGTGCCGCACTCGCCGAGTACGAGGAATACCTCAAGGGATTTCCGACAGGACGTCGCGCGCAACAGGCGATGTACTGGAGTGCACAGACACTGCGCGAGCTCGGGCAGGTGGATTCCACCAACAAACTGCTGCGCAAAGCACGTCGCATTGATCCATTCACATATTATGGCGACCTCGCGGCAGAACAGCTGAAGCAGGACTTCTGGAATGTACCGCTCATGCCGTCGCCACCGGCAAACCCGGTCAGCGAGAAACAGGTCGGAAACGCACTCGCGCGGGTCGAACTGCTGCGCGAAATCGGATGGAACGACGCGGCATCCACGGAGATGCAGCGCGCGCGCACCCACTTCGCCTCCGTCGGCGGCGCCCTCTACACCATGGCTGAAGCGCTCAACGAGGGCGGCTTCACCAGCAGCGGGATTGCACTCGGCTGGGAGATCTATCGTCGCGAAGGAAATTGGAACAAGCGACTGCTTCGCATCATCTATCCATTCCCGTACAGGAAGATCATCGTCGCCGAGGCCGGGGAGCGCGGCGTCGATCCGTATCTCGCGGCTGGCCTCATTCGTCAGGAGTCGATGTTCAATCCGCGCGCGCGCAGCGGCGCGGGGGCCATGGGACTCATGCAGGTCATGCCCGCGACCGGTACGATCCTGGCCAAGAACCTGAAGATCCAGAAGTTCACGCCCGCGATGCTGGAGACCGCAGAGGTCAACATCCACATCGGAATGGCATATCTGAAGGACCAGCTGTCGACGTGGAACAACAAGCCGGCGCGCTTCCTCGCCGCGTACAATGCCGGTCCCACACGGGTCCAGCGCTGGCGCTCATTTCCGGAGTGGAGCGATGACGAGCTGTTTACGGAGCGCATCCCGTACGAGGAAACACGTGATTATGTGAAGATCGTGCAACACAATGCGCGCATGTACGAAGCGCTGTATGGCACTGCAGATGCCAGCACGCCGTAATCCAATTCGCCGAACTCTGACCGAAACGATATTTCGCTACGGCCGCAACAAGATTTTTCTTGACTTGAGAATTGTGCCGAATATACCTTCGGGTGTTGTTGCAGTGACGTGCAAGCACTCATTGGGTAGGAGGCTGGGATGGCCAGAGGTAAGGTGAAGTGGTTCAATGATGCCAAGGGCTATGGCTTCATCGAGCAATCGGACGGCGAGGATGTCTTTGTTCACTTTTCCGCGATCTCGATGGAAGGGTTCAAGACACTCGGCGAAGGGGACGAAGTCGAGTTCGAAGTAAAGCAGACGGATAAAGGTCTGCAGGCATCGAACGTCGCGCGACCCGTGCCTGCCTGACTCTGGAACGAATATAAACCGCTGCGCTGGCGGACCGCTGAGGCTGGCGAACCGCTGCGCTGGCGGACCGCTGCGCTGGCGGACCGCTGAGGCTGGCGAATGGCGAACGGCGAAAGTGAACGGAGGGACATCGTCTCTCCGGCCACTTTCGCCTTTTTCATGCTTCCTTTCCGCCAGCGCAGCGGTTCGCCAGCGCAGCGGTTCGCCCTTCGCCAGCAACGCGGTTCGCCAGCAACGCGGTTCGCCAGCAACGCGGTCCGCCCGTAACATGGAACGAGAGAAGAGATGGTCCTGACACCTGAAAAAACGCGACCCCCCCTGTTCCTGATCGATGGCTACGCCCTTATCTACCGGGCCTTCGTTGCGATGATCAATCGGCCTTTGCTTACGTCGAAGGGCGAGAACAGTTCGGCGGCATTCGGCTTCACCCGGTTCGTCCA
>JBBSJG010000164.1:0-7365 GCA_038257485.1 Longimicrobiales bacterium
GTGATCACCCGCGACGACATCGGTATTGTCGATATCTGCACGCCGGGTGATTCGCACGCGGAGATCGCCATAGCTGCAGCGGAAGCGGGCAAGGTCGTGTTCTGCGAGAAACCGCTGGCGAACACGGTAGCCGAAGCGCAAGCGATGCTCGATGCAGCCGAGCGCGCGGGCGTGCTGCACATGGTGTGTCACAACTATCGCCGTGCGCCGGCCGTACTGCTCGCGAAGTGGCTCATCGAGGAAGGGCGGCTCGGTGAGATTCGTCATTTCCGCGGCACCTACCTGCAGGACTGGATCGTCGACCCGGCGTTCCCGCTCGTATGGCGGCTGCGGAAGGAAGCGGCCGGCTCCGGCGCGCTCGGCGATATCGGTTCTCACACGGTCGACCTGGCGAGATTCCTCGTCGGCGAGATCACGTCGGTGACCGCTGCGCTGGAGACGTTCATCAAGGAGCGGCCGCTGGTCGAGGACGCATCGCGTACGGGTACTGTCACGGTGGACGACGCGGTGGCGGCAGTGGTGCGCTTCGGGTCGGGTGTGCTCGGCACCATCGAGGCGACACGCTTTGCGACAGGTCGGAAGAACGCGAACCGCGTCGAGATCAATGGCAGCCTGGGCAGCATTGCATTCAATATCGAACGGATGAACGAGCTCGAGGTCTATTTCGCGAATGATGCGGAGGACGTGCGCGGTTTCCGAACGATCAATGTGACGGAATCGGTGCACCCGTATGGTGGCAAGTGGTGGCCATCGGGTCATATCATCGGCTACGAGCACACGTTCACGCACACCGTATACGACCTGCTCGAGTGCATCGCGGATGACGCCATGCCGTCACCGAGCTTCGAGGATGGTGTGCGCAACCAGCAGGTACTCGATGCGATCGAGGCCGCCGCGGCGGAACGCCGTTGGATCGATATCGGTCGTTGACACGACACAGGGGGCTGCCGTGAAGCTCGGTGTATTTACAGTACTGTTCAGTGACCAGCCGCTCGATACGATGCTGGATTACGTCGCAAGCCTGGGCCTCGATGCAGTCGAGATCGGGACGGGCGCCTATCCCGGCAATGCGCACTGCGACCCGGCGACACTGCTGCGCAGTGACAAGCAGCTGCGCGCGTTCCGCGATGCGATCGAATCGCGCGGCCTCACCGTGAGCGCGCTCAGCTGTCACGGCAACCCGTTGCATCCGCAGGCCAAGATCGCGCGCGCGCATCATGCAGTGTTTACGCAGACCGTGGAGCTCGCCCGCCGGCTCGGTGTCGAAACCGTGGTGACGTTCAGCGGCTGCCCCGGCGCCGATGCGCGCGCGACACAGCCGACATGGGTGGTGTCACCGTGGCCACCGGAATTCCTCGATATCCTGGATTGGCAGTGGGCGGAACGCGTCAAACCATACTGGGAGGACGCGGCCCGACTGTGCGAGAGTGCCGGTGTGCGGGTCGGCATCGAGATGCACCCGAACTTCGTGGTATACAATCCCGAAAGCATGCTGCGCCTCCGCGCCATTGCACCCGGCACGATTGGGTGCAACTTCGACCCGAGTCACATGTTCTGGCAGGGCGTTGACCCGATTGCGGCCATTCGCGCGCTGAACGACTGCATCTACCACTTCCACGCGAAAGACTGCCGTATCGATGCGCTGAACACGCGGTTGAACGGCGTGCTCGATGTGAAGCGGTACACGCGCGAGCAGGAGCGCTCCTGGATCTTCCGCACGGTCGGGTACGGGAACGATGCCGGCGTGTGGAACGACATGATCAGTGCACTGCGTCTCGTCGGTTACGACCACGTGGTGAGCATCGAGCACGAAGACAGCCTGATGTCCGGCAGCGAAGGATTGCGGAAGGCGATCCAGTTCCTGCGCGGTGTCCTGATCAGCGAGCCGGCCGGCGAGGCCTACTGGGCCTGAGCCGGTCGCCGTGCGAGCCGCTCTCGCACGATTGCAAGCGCTGCCTCACGTTCCTCGCCCACCAGCACCATGCGCGGCGCGCGCACCACTTCACTCCCCTGCCCGACCTCCGCCTGCACGAGCTTGATCAGCTGCACGAACTTCGGCACCGTATCGAACCGGAGGAGCGGCAGGAACCACTCGTAGAGTGCGCGAGCCTCGGCGGCGTTGCCGTCGCGTGCAAGCTCGAACAGACGGACGGACTCGGCGGGCAGCGCATTCACGAGCCCGGCCACCCAGCCATTCGCACCCATGAGGCCGGCTTCCGTGACCATGTCATCGAGGCCTGCAAACAGGTTTATCCGGTCGCCAAGCGCTTCGCGCAATGCGGTCAGGCGGCGTACGTCGCCACTCGAATCCTTCAATGCGTGCACATTTTCGTTTCGGGCGAGGATTTCGACATCACGCGCGAACAGGTCGACACCGTATGCAATCGGGTTGTTGTACAGCATGCATGACAGGCCGGTGGCCTGGATGACCGCATTAAAGTGCGCCTCGGTCTCGCGCCAGTCTCCCTTGTAGACGTATGCCGGCAGGACCATCAGCCCCTCGCAGCCTACGCGCTCTGCCGACTGTGCGAGCTTCACGCACTCGGCAGTGCTGAGACCGGAGACGCCCGCGATCACCGGAACCCGATCCCCCACTGCCGCATGCAGTACTTCGAGGACGCGCACCTTCTCGTCGAACGACAGTGTTGCGCCTTCGCCGAGAGAGCCGAGCGCGACGATGCCGCGACAGCCGTTGTCGATCAGCCAGTTCGCGTGCTTCGACAGGAATGCTTCGTCGACAGTATCGCTGTCCGTGAATGGTGTCGTGATTGCCGGAAGTACGCCGGCCCAGTCCTGCTGTTGCATCATGTGTCTCCTCCCGGCGGAGCGGGGGTGCTGGTGATGAATTTCGATACCGGCGAGGGCGCGATCGGTGCGCGCACGGACGGTCCGGACCAGTTGAAAAGAAGTTGGAGCGCGGGCGCGCATACACGACCCTGGCACGGGCCCATGCCCGCTCGCGTGTGCAGCTTTGCTTCGCGCATGGACTCACACCGCGCGACTGCCGCGAGTGTCACGTCCTCGCAGCGGCAAACGATTGTGTCGGGTTGAGCGAGCTGGCGGAGCTCCGCACGCAACTCGAATGCGTCGTCCATTCTGCTCGCGAACGCGCGGTGTCGCGCGGCTGCGCGTTGCAGTGAAAGCATCTCATCGCCGCTCTCTTTGCCCGCGACTGCCAGTGCGGCGATGCGGCCTTCGAGGATCGCGCTGTCCACACCCGCGACGCCAGTTGCCTCGCCAACGGCATACACGCCCGGGACGGTGGACGCCATGTTCTCATCGACGCGGACGCAGCCGTTCATGACGCCGCAGCCGAGCAGCTGTGCGACCTCGGTATTTGCGGTCAGGCCATAGCCGACGCACAACATGTCACACGGCTCGGCCCATGTGCGCCTGCCGTCACTGAGTGTCGCGCCATGCACACGGTCCGTTCCGTGTGCGGACTGGACCCACGTGCTCGTCTGGTAGCGTGCGCCAATCGCGCGCGCACGGTACGCAGCCGCCTGCGCGAGGCGAGATGGCGAACGCCACAGCCCGAGTGCGAAGCGGGCCACGCGATGAGCGGGCGCCTGTTCCAGAATGTGCGTGACGCGGGCGCCACCCGCCGCGAGCGCTGCCGCAACAGGCAGCAGCAGCGGACCAGAGCCGGCGACAATGATGCGACGACCGATCACCGACGCTCCAGCCTTGAGCAGTGCCTGGCCGCCGCCAACGCCTGTCACGCCGGGCAGCGTCCAGCCGGGAAACGGCAGAAACACCTCGCGCGCGCCAGTCGCGATGATGACTGTGCGCGCATGGATCGAACCAGCGCCGTCTGTGCTGGTCCGCACCACGAACCCGCCGTCCGCGTTCTGTTCAATGTCCGTCACTGCGACGCCAGGGAGTACACGTGCGCTCGATCGCTCGAGTCGATGCAGCCAGTGCTTCGCGCTGTTGCCCAGGCCGTGCCGCGATACGTGGCGCCAGATCTGACCGCCCGGACGGGGCGCTTCATCGATCAGCATCACAGCGCAGCCATGGTCGGATGCCGTAACCGCGGCTGCGATGCCGGCAGGACCGCCGCCGATGATGATGACGTTAGTCACGGGTTGCCACGTCCATCCCTGGCGCGACGACAGTCATGCATGCGCGACGATGGTGCACACCATTGATCGTGACCCTGCACTCGTAACATGTGCCCATGCCGCACAACGGGCCGCGCGGTGTGGCGCTCACGGAACTGCGGAATCCGAAGATGCCGGCACTCACGAGCGCTGCGGCAACCGTCGCGCCGGCCTCGGCATGTACAGTGCTGCCGTCGACGCGGATCTCGACATCACTCATGAGAGCGCATACGGTGATGGATCGATGCACGGTGTGCGGCCGAGCATGAGATCGCCGAGCAGACGGGCCGATCCGAGTGCCGTCGTAATCCCGAGCCCCTCATGGCCCGCCGCGATCCATACACCGGATTGCGACGGCACACGAGCAATGCACGGGAGTTTGCTTGACGTCGCCGGCCGAAATCCTGTCCAGATGCGGATGACGTCGAGTTCACGCAGGCGGGGCATGAATGCAACCGCGCGGGCCATCATCCGTTCCACGATGCGACGGTTCACGGTTGCATCCCACCCTACCAGCTCGCGCGATGAACCAATCAGGATCTGGCCGGTGCGACGTGGCTGGATGTTGAATGCAACTGACTCATTGTTCATCGTGTGTGCGCTCGCCAGATAGTCGAGCTCAACGAGCTGGTGACGGCAGAACGACGGATATCGGTCCGTGATCGCCAGGTGGCCCTTGCGCGGCACGATTTCGATGCCGGGCGTCAGGAACGGCGCATGCGCACCGGCGGCATTGACGATCATCGGCGCGCGGTATGTGCCGCGGTCCGTGACAACCGTGCCAGCATCGATCGACTTCACATCAGTGCCACACTGCAGCACTGCGCCCGCATCGATCGCGCGGTCCATCAGCCAGCGGGCAACGGCGGGCGGGTATACGACTGCGTCACCGGGAACACGCAGTGCACCGGCGAGCCCGGCGCGCAGGTTCGGCTCTGCACTGGCAAGCGCACGTGCGTCCAGCACGTCGCATACGACACCCGCGGTTTCGTGGACTGCACGCTTGCGCGCGACTTCCGCCATCTGCGCATCATCCTCGGCCACCCAGAGTGTGCCGCAGGTGTCGTGTTCGACCGAGGCCGGGAGCGCGTCGCGCAACTCATCCAGCATGGTGCGTGACAGGCTGGTCAGTGCGAGCTGGGCGGGCGAGTCGTCCATGACGACGACATGACCCATGCCGGCGCCCGTTGCGCCTGCACCGACGAACGCACGCTCAACCACGAGCACGCGTTTGCCTGCCGTCGACAGCTCGTGCGCGATCGCTGCACCGACGATGCCGGCGCCAACGACAATCACGTCCGGCGTCAATGCGCGGCCGTGAATCCGCCGACAAACGGGTCGGCTGCGTCGAACAGGAGCGTACTGTCCCCGGTGATGAAAGCACGGCCGCGGATGTGCGGAATCAGGTCGTTCCCATCCTGTGACAGCCATGCAGTGAATGTCCCGCCCGTAACGCTCTGTTGCACGAACTGCTCGCCCACTGCGAGATCGCCACGGGCATACATCGCTGCAAGTTTTGCGGACGTACCGGTGCCGCATGGCGACCGATCGTACGCTCCTCCCGGACACATCACGAAGTTGCGCGCACCGAGGTCCGTGCCATCAAGCGGTCCATACAACTCGATGTGATCGATCTCCTCGCCGTCGCCCCCTGTGATACCCTGCGCCGCAAGCGCGCTGCGGATGCGGAGTGTGATGTCATTCAATGCGAGCAAATTCACGAGATCGAGCGCGACATCGTCGAGATGGGTGAGGAAGAACCAATTGCCGCCATAAGCAACGTCACCGATCACTTCGCCGAGACCGGGCACATCGACTCGCACGTCCCTCGCGTGCAGCCATGACGTCACATTCCGTATTGTGACCTGGCCGGACACATGAAGCTCGGCGCCGACCTGGCCGACAGGGGTATCGATCTTCACAGTGCCGGTACCAATGCGACCCAAATGCGCGAGCGTCCTGACCACACCGATCAGGCCATGCCCGCACATGCCGAGCGCGCCAACATTGTTGAAGAACACGACACCGGCGACAGCATCGGCGGAAACGGCCGGCGTCAGCAGTGCGCCGACAATCGCATCATGACCGCGCGGTTCGCAGACCACAGCGGTCCGCAGGCGATCATGACGCGCGAGGAAATCCGCGCGCATCTCCTGCATGGTCGCACCCGCGAGCGGCGGCCATCCGTCCACGACCACCCGCGTCGGCTCGCCCTCGGTATGCGAGTCGATCACACGGATGCTGCCGGGAAAATGCGATGCGTCAGTCATGCGATCATGGATTGATCTGGACGGTGCGGATCTCCGTGTAGAACTCGCGCGCGGCTGCACCCTGCTCGCGGCTGCCCGAGCTCGATCCCTTCATACCGCCGAACGGCGCATGCGGATCGACGCCCGTCGTATCGCCATTCACGCGGACCAGCCCAACCTCGATGCGCTGGATGTACTCGAGTGCTGCGCCGAGGTCGCGCGTGAACAGCGATGCGCTCAGACCATACTGCGACCGGTTCGCGAGTGTGATCGCCTCGTCGAGCGAGCTCGTTGTGAACGTGGACAGCACGGGTCCGAACAGCTCGTCCTGCGCGATCGCCGACGCTGGGTCCACGTCCCGCACGATCGTCGCATCCATGAAGTAGCCGCGCAGGAAGTGACTGTCGGACGGCTCCGTCCCGCCCGTCACGATCCGGTCGCGCACGTCATCGAGCGCGGTGCGGATCCTGTCACGCGACTGCGCGCTGATGAGCGGACCCACCGCTGCCGACGGTTCCGTCACCGGTCCCATCGAGAGGTCAGCGACTTCGGCCTGCAGCCGTCGCATGAAATCCCCTTCGACCTCCTGGGCGACGATTGCACGGCTAGTCGCGGTACACTTCTGACCGGCATATCGCATGGCACCTGCAGCAGTGAGCTTCGCCGCGAGAGCCAGGTCTGCGTCGGGCATGATGATGACAACGTTCTTGCCGCCCATCTCCGTCTGGTACCGGATATTCCTCGCCGCACACACCGCCGCGACCTGAGCGCCGATGCGGGCCGATCCCGTGAAGCTCACTGCTTTCACGCCCTCGGCGCGCATCAATGCGTCACCGACGATTGCGCCGTCGCCTAGTACCACATTGAAAACACCCGCTGGCAGCTCCGCCGCGACTGCGGTTTCCGCGAGCAGAATCGCCATGTGCGACGCCTGCTCGGCTGGCTTCAGCACCACAGTATTGCCGAACGCGAGTGCCGGTGCAGCCTTCCACAGCGGAATCGCGGCCGGGAAA
>JBBSJG010000165.1:0-7199 GCA_038257485.1 Longimicrobiales bacterium
CATGCCGCCGCGCTTCTGCACCGGATAGTCGGCGACAGGCGTACGCTTGCCGTACCCCTTCGCGGTAATCACACACAATGTCGACTCGCGCTTCACCACGACCATGCCGACAACGCTGTCGTCGTCACGCAGAGCAATGCCTTTCACGCCCTGCGCGACGCGCCCCATCAGAGGTACATCGCGTTCGGGGAACCGGATCGCACGGCCGCCGGCGGTCACCAGGACGATGTCATTGTTACCGTCCGCGAGTTGCACATCGAGCAGGCTGTCATCATCGGTGATCCGGATCGCATTGATGCCGCCAGACCGGATGGCGGAGTACTGATCGAGTGTCGTGCGCTTGACGGTGCCACCTGCGGTGAGGAATAGCAGTGCCCGGTCCTCGGAGAACTCGGTGACCGGGATCAATGCAGCAACGCGCGCGCCCTTCTCGAGGGTGAGCACCTGTGCGAGAGCGCGGCCGCGGCTCGATGGTCCGGTCTCGGGGACATCGGCGACATCGAGCGCGTGGGCCTGTCCGCGGTCGGTGATGAACACCAGCGTGTCGCGCGTACTTGCGACGAAGACGTGTTCCAGGAAGTCGTCCTCGAACTTGTCCATCCCCGCGATCGCACGCCCGCTCGTGACTCGCCGCCGGTACAGGCCGAGCGGCACGCGCTTGATGTAGGACTCGTGACTGAGTGTGATGACGACCTGCTCCTCCGCGACAACATCCTCGACCTCGTGCTCGCCGACGTCATCGACGATCGTGGTGCGGCGAACATCGCCGAACCGCTTCACGACATCGTCCAGCTCTTCCACGACGATCTCGAGCTGACGCTCGGCGCTGTCGAGAATCCCTTCGAGCTCGATGATACGGACGCGCAGCGCCTCCAGCTTCGCCTTGAGATCCTCGACTTCCAGCGATGTCAGGCGGCCGAGGCGCATCTGCAGGATCGCCTTCGCCTGGCGCTCGCTCAACTTGAACACGCGCTGCAACTCGTCGGACGCGACTTCCTGGTCTTCCGCCTTCCGGATGATGCGGATGACCTTGTCGATGTTGTCGAGCGCAATCAGCAGGCCCTGCAGGATGTGCTGCTCCTCGCGGGCGTCGCGCAGGTCGAACCGTGTGCGACGCTGGATCACCTCGATCCGATGGTCGCGGAACCGTTCGAGCATCTCCTTCAGGTTCAGCTCCTTCGGCACACCCTTGTCCAGCGCGAGCATGATGGCGCCGAACGTCGCCTGCAGGTGCGTCTGCTTGTACAGGACATTCAACAGCGGGCCAGTCTTCGTTCCCTTCTTCAGCTCGATCACGATCCGCATGCCGTCGCGGTCCGATTCGTCGCGTAGATCCGAGATATCATCGACCTTGGTGCGCGCGAGCTGCGCGATCTGTTCGATCACGCGTGATTTCGAGACGCCGAATGGCAGCGCAGTGACGACGATCTGCTCCTTGCCGCCACGCCGCGTCTCGCGCTGGACTGCAGCGCGCATCACCATGCGGCCACGGCCGGTGCGGTACGCGTCCCGGATCCCCTCTCGGCCGAGAATGAATGCACCGGTCGGGAAGTCCGGGCCGGGCACGTACTTCATGAGGTCGTCCGGCGTACACGCGGGCTTGCGGATCAGGTGACGCAGTGCGCCCGCGATCTCGCGCAGGTTGTGCGGTGGGATGTTCGTGGCCATGCCGACAGCGATGCCGCTGCTGCCGTTGACGAGAAGGTTGGGATAGCGCGCGGGCAGGACCGTCGGCTCGGTGAGACGGTCGTCATAGTTCGGCGCGAACTCAACCGTATCCTTGTCGATATCCGCGAGCAGCTCCATCGCAAGCTGTGTCAGCTTCGCCTCGGTATACCGGTACGCAGCCGCATTGTCGCCGTCGATCGAGCCGAAGTTGCCCTGCCCGTCGATCAGCGGGTAGCGCATCGAGAAATCCTGCACCATGCGCACGAGCGCCTCGTACACCGACATGTCGCCGTGCGGGTGGTACTTGCCCAGCACGTCACCAACTACTGTGGCGCTCTTCTTGTGCGGGCGCGACGCAATCAGGCCGGCCTCGTTCATTGCATGCAGGATGCGGCGATGCACCGGCTTAAGGCCGTCACGCACATCGGGCAGCGCGCGCTGCACAATGACACTCATGGAGTAATCGAGGAATGACTCGCGCATCTCCTCCTCGATCAGGCGTGGCACTACACGTTCACGTCTGGCGGGTACAGCCATCTTCAGTTCCAATCATCCAGGATGTCATCGAATTCGCCCGCCATCGTCGGATGACCATGCGCGCGCGCGACATCCGCTCCCGTGCGGTACGCGCCTTTCGCTTCGTCATCCATGCCGATGTGGCGGAGTGCATTGCCCAGGCGACCCCACGCATTGCCTTCGTCTTCCGCGACAGCGAGATATGCGCGCAGGACGTCGACGACGGCAGCCCAGTCCTCGAGCTTTTCGTACTCCATGGCAAGTCCGAACTGCAGCCGTGTGTCGGCCGGGTCCTTCTCCAGGAGACGCGTCAGTGCTTCAATACGATTGTTCTGCATGCGATGTAGCCGGCCCTCAGTGAGCGGTGCGGTGCGCGGCGCGTCCCGGGAGAATGATACTCAGAACCACACCCACGATCACGACGGCCAGTGCACCGATGACATTATGCCAGAGGAATGACATGGCGGGAAGATTGTAGGACACCCATGCCACCGACGACATGCCGGCGATCAGCGCAATGAATGCGGGCCATGCACGGACCATCGGGATCATCGCGAGCATGAAGATGCCCAGGATGGAGCCGTAGAAGAACGAGCCGAACCGGTTGACCACTTCGATCAATGATCCAAGCGTTGCCGCATACGTGGCGACGATACACGCGACCAGGCCCCAGAACAGTGTCGCCAGCCGCGATACGCGCAGCAGGTGCCCATCACTGCCGTTCGGACGGTACCAGCGTCGGTAGAAATCCACGACCGTGGATGTCGACAGAGAATTCAACTCCGCTGCGATGCTGGACATCGCGGCGGCCATGATCGCGGCAATGAAGACGCCGGCCATGCCGAGCGGAAGCTGCGTCAGGACGAACCGCGGAATGATGTAGTTCACATCGCGCGTCGCTTCGCCCGTCACCGTGCCGGCGAGGTCAAGAGCGCTGGTGCGCACGGCATTCACTTCCGCATCCATCGCGCGGAATGCGGCCGTTGCCTGTGTCGCCGCGGACGTACCGCGTGACGATGATGCCACCGCATTTGCGGCCGCCGTCCTCGCCGTCAATGCTGCGTCATAGCGCGACTCGAGCGTCGAGTACTCCGCTGTCGCCGTCGTACGCACCGCCGACTCGTGTGCTGGATTGTACAGCAGCGGAGGACGCTGGAAAATGTAGAACACGAAGATCAGGATGCCGATCATGAGGACCATCGCCTGGAGCGGGATCTTCCAGTACGCGCTCATGAGCAGCGATGTCCTCGCCTCAGGGACCGACCTCGCCGACAGATAGCGCTGCACCTGGCTCTGGTCCGTACCGAAATACGACAACATCAGGAACAGTCCGCCGATCAGGCCCGACCAGAACGTGTAGGTCTCGTTCAGGTTGAACGAGAAGTCAAACGTCTTCAGGCGGCCTGCCGCGCCCGCGATATGCAGCGCGTCGCCCGGTGATACCGGAATGCGGACGAGCAGTACAATGACGATGATGAAAAGTGCGAATGTGATGAGGAACATCTGCTTGACGTCCGCCCACGTCACGGCCTGGACGCCGCCCACCATGGTGTAGATCACGGTCGGTACGCCGATGAGCGCAACGGTCGACGGTATACTCCAGCCGAACACGGCGGAGAACACGACCGCCGGTGCGGCGATGATCGCGCCGCACGACATCCCGCGCGAACACAGGAAAAGAAACGCAGTGAGCGCGCGCGTCGGCGCATTGAAACGCGTCTCGAGATATTCGTACGCAGTGAAGACGCGGGCACCTCGCAGGAACGGCACAATGGTGACACCGAGGATCACCATGGCGAGCGGGAGTCCGAAGTAGAACTGGAGGAAGCGCATGCCGTCGGTCGCGCCCTGGCCGGTCGTGCCGATCATGGTGACCGCCGACAGTTGCGTGGCCATGACGGACAGGCCCACAGCCCACCACGGCAGGCTGCGATTCGCGAGGAAGTATCCCTCGATTTCCGTTGTGCCCCTCGCCCGCCGCAAGCCGTCGACGACGAAGTACAGAAGATACGCCGCTATGATGAACCAGTTGATCCAGTGCATCGTATCAGCCCGGCTGGTAGTGCGTCTGGAGCAACCAGAGCAGTGCGAGGGTGATGACCTGCACGAGCATCACCCGGATGAGCGTTCGCCGGAACGGCGACGGTTCCGTGTTCAGACGCCCGCCTTCTCCAGCCGTTCGATCGGCATTCCCGGCGTCCACTCGACGATGTGACCGGCGACAGCCGATGCAGCGACAGTGTACGGTGATGCGAGATAGAGCTGCCCGGGGCCGGAACGGCCCGGGAAGTTGCGGTTCTGCGAGCTGATCGTGACTTCCGCCTTCGTCTTGCTGGTGCCCGGGCCCGCCGCGATGCATGCACCGCAGCCGGGCTCGATGAAGTCCGCGCCCATGTAGGTGAACAATGCGAGATATCCGTTATCGTCGCAGTACTGCCGCACTTCCTGCGATCCGCACTGGATGTAGAGCTTGACGTCCGGATGGACCCTGAGGCCCTGCGTCTTCGCGGCGGACAGGACAGCGGCGTACATGTCCATGTCTTCCTTCTTGCCCGCCGTGCACGAGCCCGCGTATGCGACGTTGATCTCGACGGCGTCGGCACCAAGCTCGTCGACGTACAGGCCATTGCCGGGATCGCCCGGCAGTGCAACCATCGGGCGCAGCGACGATGCGTCGATCTCGATGATCTTCACATACTCGGCATCCGCATCGGACGACAGGTCGGCACAGAGGCGTTCGGCCGTTGTGCGATCCATTCCGCGCTCGCTCACGAGGTACTCGACAGCCTTCGCGTCCGGCGCGACGATCCCCGTGAATGCACCGACTTCTGCCGCCATGTTCGTCATGGTCGCGCGCTCATCGATGCTCAGCGACTCCACTGCATCGCCCGCGTACTCGATGATCTGACCGATCGCGTGGCCGTCCTTGATGTACGGGTGACGCAGGATCTCCAGCATGAAGTCCTTCGCCGTCACATTGTCAGGCTTCTGTCCGCTGACGATCGCCTTGAACGAAGGCGGCACGCTGACGCGCACGTCCTTCGTGATCCACGAGTTGAAGATGGCAGTGGTACCGATGCCGAACGCGATGCAGCCAATGGCGCCCGAGTGCGGCGTATGGGAGTCGGTGCCGACGATCATCTGGCCGGGCTCGGCATAGCTCTCGAGCATCTTCGAATGACAGATCGCTTCGGAGCCGAGGCGCAGACCGACACGCTCACCGTAATAGATGACACCCTGCTTCTTCGCGAACTCTTCCTGCTTGTCCTTCAACTGACGAGCCACGTCGAGCAGGCCGAGCTGAACGCGGTCGGGCGGCATGACTTCATGCAGATACGTCAGGTGGTCGCGGAACATGATGATGGTTCCGGGATCGTTGACCTTCGCGTCCTCGCCTAGCTTGTGCTCGAAGAAAATCGCGGCCATCGGTGAGACGTACTCATGAGAGAACCGCCAGTCCGTGCGCACGAAGCCGGTGTCACCCGGCTGTACCCACGGCACACCGAACTTCCCGTTCGCAGCATCGACAACCCAGCGTCGGGCGAAGATCTTCTCCGCAATCGTCATCGCGCGGTTGCGGCCTGACGCGGGTTGATGATTGGTTGCGTTTGATTCCTGTGTCGCGGGCTCATTCGTCGGACGCGACGTCGCGATGCCCTGCGCAGCCTGGTTCTCGACAGAGAACGTGCCCGCACCCGGATCGTTCTCACCGGAACCGCGCAGCTCGCGAACTTCTTCGTCGCGGGACAGGTCCGGCTCGACGCCGCCGTGCTGCTCCCCGCCCTGGGACGGCAAGGCCGGCACAGACACCTTGCCCTGCAGGCGCGCGACATTGTACTCGAAGAGACCGCCGTATTCGATGATGTCACGCGTAATGGAGTCCACGCCGTCCGTGAATGCCGCGAGCGGGATCTCCTCACCGGACTTGATGCGCTCGATCAGCGAGAAGTCCGTCGACGTCAGTACGCCGAGGTTCTGACAGTTCTCGTTGTAGATGCGCTCGATGTTCTCCGCGATGACGACCTTGATGCCGGCCATGAGCTCGGCGTACGGCGACTGCTCGCGTGAACTGCCCTTGCCACGGCGCTTCCCGCTCACGGACAGGACGAAGCCACCCTTGCGGACGAGACCTCGCGCGACCGGGAACTCGCCCCCGGCCCGTAGTCCTAGATACGGGAACTCGCCGAGCGTCTCGTCGAAGTAGTAGCAGATGTATGCGGGCGTAATCTCGTCGGTGGAGATCTGATCGCGCAGCTTGCCGCGCAGTTCGTCCGTCAGCTCCAGGTCTTCACCCGCGAGCTGCGCGCGCATGAGGTCGGCGTCATCCGCGAGATAGAGCACACGGCCTTCGAAACGGAGACGGTCCGGTCGCTTCTCGACGGAAATGGTCTGGATATCGATCGACATGGATTCAGCCTGCTCATTCGTGGATGCGCGCCGCAACCGTGCGACGGGACGAAAAAGTGCAGCCCCCGGACTGGAGGGGCAACAGTCAACCCGGAAGTATACCAGCGAAACCGCCTGTGGCTACTGCCACCCGTGATGGCGTAGGTTTCCGCGCATGAGCACGACTCCGCAGTTCCTCACAATCACGCCCAACCCATCGCTCGACCTGCTACACACGGTCGAAACGATCGTATGGGATGACGCGAATCGGGTTGCACCGCCCCGCCGGCGGGCGGGCGGCCAGGGCATCAACGTCGCGCGCGCCATCGCGTCACTGGGCGGCGCTGCCGGCGTGGTCGCGCCCCTCGGAGGGCTTACAGGCGACGGCATCCGGGCGCTGCTCCGGCAGGAGGGCCTTCCCGTCTTCGCCGTTCCGATCTCCGGCGAAACGCGCACGTTCTCGGCACTGCGCGAAGCCGGATCCGGCCGCAGCCTGCTCATCAACCCGGGCGGGCCAACGCTGCAGGTGGAGGAGGCAGCGTCGCTCGAGGCCCAGGTCCTCGCGGCGCTCGCGGCATGGCGGCCCCGCTGGGTCGCGTGCTGCGGCAGCATCCCGCCAGGCCTGCCAA
>JBBSJG010000166.1:0-7158 GCA_038257485.1 Longimicrobiales bacterium
CAGGCGCAGGATCGCCCACCCGACGACACCCGCGATCGCTGACGCAGCCAGAACACCTACTTTTGCGGCATCAAGCGAGGCAGCATCATCGAACGCGAGGCCTGCGATGAAGAGGGCCATTGTGAAGCCGATGCCCGCGAGAACGCCAGCTGCGGTAAGCATTCGCCAGCTCACAGCAGCGGGCAGCGACGCGACTCCGACGCGCACGGCAATCCAGCAGAAGCCGACGACGCCGAGCGGTTTGCCGAGCAGGAGTCCCAACGCGGCGCCAAGCGCGACGGGATCCCTGAATGCCCCCCCGACACCCGAGAGCCCGACACCCGCATTGGCGAGTGCGAACAGCGGCATGATTCCAAAGGCGACAATGCCATGTAAGGCATGCTCCATTCTGATCAGGGGCGGGGTCGCGTAGTCGACGAGTTTGTCCAGCTCGGCGAGGGAATCGTGGTGATCCGCATTCGACAGGACGGTGGAATCCGGGTCGTCCGCGGTGCGGGCGGCCGCAGCGTCGAAGTCCGCCAGTACTCGGCCCGCCTCACGGATGAACGTGTCCTCATTGATGCGCGTCCGCACGGGGATCGTCAGCGCGAGCAGCACACCGGCAACCGTCGCATGCACACCTGACGAAAGAACCGCGGCCCATAACACGAGGCCGAGGATGGCATATGCCCAGGGCTTTCTGACACCGGCCGCATTGGCGCCCGCCGACAACGCGAGAACGACAACAACCACCCCCAGCGCTGTCCAGTTGACGCCGGATGAGTAGAATGCCGCGATGACAAGAATCGCACCAATGTCGTCAACGATGGCGAGCGCGGCGAGAAAGACCTTCAGACCGATCGGAACGCGGTTGCCGAGCAGGGCGAGAACCCCGAGGGCGAACGCGATATCGGTTGCCATTGGTACGCCCCACCCCGCGCTGCCGTCGCCGCCCCAGTTCATGGCCGCGTAGATGCCGGCCGGTACAACCATTCCGCCTAATGCCGCGACCATCGGCAATGCCGCCGTTCGTGCAGAGCGCAATTCACCAGCGACCATTTCACGCTTGATCTCGAGACCGACGACGAAGAAGAACACCGCCATCAAGCCGTCATTGATGAAATGGTGCGCACTCCACTCTGCGGACCATTGACCAACACCAATTCGGAGAGGTGTTTCCCACAGGTGGTGGTAACTTGCAGACCAGGGGGAGTTGGCCCACGCCAATGCGATTGCAGTGGCGACCAGAAGAAGTATTCCCCCCGCGGCCGCTACGCCAGCGAACTCACGGAATGGTGCCAGAATCGCGTCGACAACACGCGGTTCACCATACTGTTCACGACCGTGCCCTGGCTTCATGCTCCTCCATCAAGAACCGGTAAATGCTCGGCTTATCGCGTCCCGCGACGCATTACCCTTCTCGGCTGCCCCCCCAAATATATTACACTCATCATCAAAACGACTAGCGTCGGGAGCTAGTCCCCTGCGACGGCCTCCGGTGTGAGGCCCGCGTGCGCGAGGTCGTCCTCGATCTCGTGCTGCCGATCCTTCGATATGAGCTTTGCCTTCATCCAGGTGCCAATGTCGTCGAAGTATGTATACGCCACGGGCACCACCAGCAGTGTCAGCATCGTGGATGTGATGAGGCCACCGATCACGGCGCGTGCCATCGGGGCGCGGAACCCGCCGCCTTCACCGAGCGCGAGTGCGATCGGGACCATGCCGGCGATCATTGCGAGTGTGGTCATCATGATCGGCCGCAGACGGACGGCGCCGGCTTCGACCAGCGCGTCGAATCGGTTGGCACCTGCCTGTCGACGTTCATTGGCATTGTCGACGAGCAGAATGGCGTTTTTCGTCACCAGCCCCATGAGCATGATGACGCCGATCATGGACATCATGTTGAGTGTGCTGCCGGTGAGCAGCAGCGCGAGGAGCACGCCCACGAGGGACAGCGGCAGCGACAGCATGATCGCGAATGGCTGCGTGAACGATTCGAACTGCGACGCCAGGATCAGGAAGATCAGGATGACGGCGAGCGCAATCGCCTCGAGCACATAGCCCACGGTTTCTGCCAGCTCTTCCGTTTCACCGCCGAGTCGCACGGAATAGTCGGTCGGCAGCGTCAGCTTGTCGACCTCTGACTGGATCAACGCTGATGCTTCGGAGATGGACAAGTCGGGCGTGATGTTGCCGCCGATGGTCGCCACGCGCTCGAGGTCCTTGCGATCGATCTGCGCGGGCGCTGTGCCCGACTCGATGGTCGCGATATCCGAGAGCGGCACGAGACGCGCCACGTCATTGGTCCTCGCCGAGGTCGCAATCGGAATGTTCGCCAGGTCTGCGAGCGACGCACGCATCGAACGGGGCACTTGCACGACCACGTCCCGCTCCTCGCCCGACGGATCTTCCCACCGCGTCGCAGTCTGGCCCGCGAGCAGGGGCCGGATGGTTGCTGCGATCTGGCCGACATCGACACCGATCTGATTGGCCATATCGCGGTCCACATTGATGCGATACTCCGGCTTGGGCGCGCCCAGTGACGACGAAACGTCCACGATGCCCGGGATGCCGCGGATCGTCGCAAGCAGGCCGACCGAGATGCGTTGAAGCTCACGCACGTCCGGTCCGCGGATCTCTACCTGGAGCGGTGCAACCGGCCCGCCGAGTCCGCCCGCCGCCAGCACCTGAACTTCGACGCCGTGCAGGCGTGACAGGCGGTCACGTGCCGCGACGATGGCGTCGGCCTGTGATATATCACGTGTGTTCGGCTTCGACAGCTTCACATAGATCGCTCCCGCATTGACGGTTCCCGTCGCGCCCGATCCGATCGTGGTGTAGCTGTATTCAACGCCTTGCAGCCCCGCGAGCGCAGCAAGAATCTGTTGGGCCTTGTCGCGCGTGTGGCCGATGCTCGATCCCTCCGGCGTCTCGAAGAGCACATTGAACTCCGAGTCATCGGACTCCGGCATGAAGCCTCCGCCGATGAACGGGAACAGCATGAATGCGCCGACCAAGCTGGCCACCGCGATCGCGATGGTCGACTTGCGGTGGTTGAGCGCCCACGTGCTGATGCCGCGATAACGGTCGGCCTGCCGGTCGAACCACACATTGAAACGAGCAATGGTCCGCGTGATGAGGTTGCCATGTCCGGCGGCGGCGGTGTGCGGATTCACGCCCCACCACGCGCTCAACATCGGTGTCAGGGTGAACGACACGAACAGCGACACGAGCACTGCCCACGCCACGGTCAAGCCGAACTGGAAGAAGAAGCGGCCGATGATGCCGCCCATGAATGCGACGGGCACGAACACGGCGACAATCGACAGCGTCGTCGCGACGACGGCGAGGAAAATCTCGCGCGTACCTTTGCTGGCCGCTGTGAAATGGTCCTCCCCCATTTCTCGATGTCTGACGATGTTCTCGATGACGACAATGGCGTCATCGATGAGGATACCGATGGACAGCGACAGCGCCATCAGCGTCAGCATGTTGAGCGTGAAGCCGAGCGCGCTCATCAGGATGAAGGACGACACAACAGAAACCGGCAGCGCCAGTGACGTGATCGCCGTCGCTTTCCAGTCGTTCAGGAAGAGCATGACGATGACGACGGTGAGGAGTGCGCCGAGCAGCAGCTCGTGAATGACGTCGCTGACGGATTGCCTGATGGCGACGGAGTTGTCGCGGATGACGCGCAGTTCCGTACCCTGCGGCAGTGTCGCCTGCACGCGTGTGATCTCTTCCTGTACGGCGTCGGCAACATCGACCGTGTTCGCGCCGGAGACCTTGAGCACGTCGAGCGATACCGCGCGTTCGCTGTTCACCAGCGCGACAGACCGTTCTTCCTCGGTTCCCGTCTCGACCTGCGCCACGTCCTTGAGCCGAACAGTCTGGCCGTTGCGGGATGCCACGATGACTTCCGCGAACTGGCGGGGATCCGTGATGCGACCCGTGACACGCACCAGCTGTTCGGTCGCGCCACTCTCCACGCGACCCGCAGGGACCTCGATGTTCTGGCGCTGCAGTGCGCCAATAATCTCCGGCACTGTCACGCCCAGTGCCTGCAGCCGTGCAGGCAGCAGGTTGACGCGGATCTCGCGCTCGAGACCGCCTGCGATCCGGATCTCACCAACACCGCTCGCACTTTCGAGACGGCGCCGGATGGTCTCGTCGGCGAGCGCGGTCAGCTGCTCGATCGGCTGGGTGTTCGATGCCAGCGCGAGCGACATGATGGGCTGCGCCGACGGATCGAACTTCTGCACGATCGGGGACTCGATGTCTTCCGGCAGATCTCGCCGGATGCCCTCGATCTTGGCGCGAACGTCCTGCGATGCGACGTCGACATCGACACCCAGGTCGAACTCGACAGTAACTTGCGACACGCCCTCGAGCGAAATCGACGTGATGCGATCGACGCCCTTGACCGGATTGAACGCCTCCTCGAGGCGGCGAGTCACCTCGCGCTCGACGGTTTCAGAGCTGGCACCCGCGTACACGGTCTGAACCGAGACGACCGGGATATCGACTTCCGGGAACTGGTCGATCGAGAGGCCGCGGTATCCGAAGATGCCGAGCACCACGAGGGCGACCATGAGCATGGTCGTGAATACCGGCCGACGGATCGACGTCCCGGACAGGCCGGTCATTGTGTCATTCGACATGTTCGTTATCTCGCTGAGTCGGGACGTGCGGACTGTACTGCGCCCGGCGACGGTGCAACGCCGATCGTCACGGTGACGCCATCCTTCGTGTCTGTCGTCGGATTCAGCAGCACGCGGTCACCCGCGTTGATGCCGGATACGACGGCGATCATGCCCGACGCTGGGTCCGGCGCGCCGAGCACTACATTCCGCATCGCCAGCTTGTTGTTGGCGACGACGAACACCGCGGCGTTGTCGCCATTGCGCGCAGTCACGGCTGCTTCCGGGATCACGATCGCCGTGGTTGTCGTCCCGCTCTCGATGGTGCCTCGCGCGAACTGGCCACCGACGATGCTGTTGCCTGGATTGTCGAGTCGCACATACACGCCGACCTGGCGAGTGCCCGGATCTGCGGTCGGGTCGACCCTCGCCACGCGACCGCGCAGCACACGGTTTGGATAGGCATCAAGCGCGAACGATACAGGCAGTCCGACCCGCACGAGGGCTGCTTCGCGCACTCCGACCTGACCGGCCAGCTCGAGCTCCGACGCATTTACAACCGTGAACAGGTCAGTCCCCGCATTCACCGCCTCGCCGCCACTCACCATGCGCGCACTGACGACGCCATTGATCGGCGCCGTGATCGTCGCACGCGCCGCACTCTCACCAGCACCTGCCGCGCCCGCACGCGCCACCGCAACCTGCGCTTCCGCAGCGTCCACGTTTGCCTGCGCGGTGCGATACTCGATCGACGAGATCGCGCCCGCGTCGAAGAGTTTCTTTGCACCGGCTAGACGCTGCTGTGCAATCGACAGCTGTGCCCTCGCCGCGATCACCTGTGCCTCGGCGCCCGCCGCCTGGCTGCGGATGCCCTGTGCTTCGATCACCGCCATCACGGAACCGCGACCGACACGGGAGCCGCGGTCCACGCGGACCTGCGTGACCGTTCCCGGTACCTGCGCCTTGATCTGAATGACCTGCGCGGGATCGAGGTTGCCGGAGATCACAACGCCCTGACTGATCGTGCGCGATTCCGCCGTCGCAATATCCATTGGTGCCAGCACAATGGCTGCCGATGCGGCCGCCGCCGCGTCTGTCTCTGCCTTCTTGTCGCCACCGCACCCCGCGAGGAGCGTTGCGGCGAGAATCACTGCGACTGCATGAGCGGTTCGGGTCATGGTGTGTTCCGTTCGTGTCCGTGTGTATTGTGAGTTTGTCATTATCGTGTTGCCGTTCCGATGGTCCGGGCGACGGTAGCCTCTGCGATGTAGAAGTCTGCGACGGCCTGTGCGAGGTTGGTCCTCGACTGCAACAGCGCCAGACGTGAATCCGAAACTTCGAGCTGGCTCGCGAGACCCTGCTCGTACCGCAGCACGGTCAGGTCATAGACTCGCTGTGCCTGCTGCACGGTCTGCAGTCGCGCATCGATCGACGAACGTGCGCGACTGCGTTCACCGCGTGCCTGCTCGTATGAGAGCTGCACACCTTCGCGCAGCTGCGCGAGACGCTGGCGGTCCTGCTCCACGGCGATGCGTGCAAGCGCGACATTGGCACGCGTGCGACTGCCATTGTAAATCGGGACGGACATCGTGAGCCCCGCATTGAAGTCCGTGCGCCACGGCTCGTTCAGGCTGAACAACTCGGTCGGAAAGAGCTGCTTGCCATAGTTCACATTGAGCCTGAGTGACGGAAAGTACGCAGCGCGTGCGATGCGCACTTCCTGCTCGCGAATCGCGATCTGTCGCTCGGCAGCGCGGATGATGCCGCGATTCGCCAGCAACTCTGCTGAATCCCGCAACGAGTCACCGGCGGCGAGCGCGGCCGGGACATCGAGCGCGGATACCAGCTTCACCGGTTGGTTGAGCGGCAGGTTTACAAGTCGCTTGAGATCGAGCGTCGCCAGGTCGGCTGCATTCGTTGCCTGGATCAGCTGCGGCCGCAGGTTCGCAAGCGACACCTCGGCACGCAGCACTTCCAGTTCCGATGCTTCGCCAGCGTCCAGGCGCAAACGCGCCGTCGCAAGGAACCTCGCCGCCTGGTCCACGGCCTCCTGCGAGATCGCGACGAGCTCCTGCGCGAGATGCGCACGATAGTACGCGGAGCGCACCTGCAGCTCGACTTCCGCCGTTTCCTCCGCCAGACCGAGCTTCGCACTCTCCAGCAGCTCCCGCGCGATGTTGAGGCCGGCGCCAAGCTTGCCACCGGAGAAAATCGGCTGCGACCCGCTGACCGACGCAGTGTATGCGTTCTCCTGGCCGAAAGGCAGGTTGCCGAACAACGCGCCAAACCCGCCGAGACCCGCATTCGCTGCGTTCTTCTCGATATAGCGGATCCGCTCCGCAAGCGACGCCGTCGTGTCCGGCTCGAACTTGAGCGAGTCGGGAATCGTGATGTCACCTCCGCCACTGAACGGCGAGGCGAACGTCCTTGTGTAGCCGAGGTTGCCATTCACCTGCGGCATCGCTTCGGCTCGCACCAGTCGCGTCTGCTCCTGCGCCTGTGTGACCAGCATGCGCGCGAGGCGAACCTCCTGCCCCTC
>JBBSJG010000167.1:0-7120 GCA_038257485.1 Longimicrobiales bacterium
GCGATGCTGAACTGGGTCGGCCAGATGCCGGATCGCGCCTCGGCGCTACGCGCCTCCGATGTGCATTGGCACGACTACGGCAAGGAGGCGCGCCCGCTCCGCAAGCTCGGGCACGCCACCGTGTGCGCGGGATCTGACGCGGAAATGATCCAACGGCTCGGCGATCTGGCCCGCCGGATCGGCCGTGAAGCACAGTGCGCTCCCCTCATCGAGGCACTACGGGCGCGACTCGACACGCCTTCGTAGAAGCGCGCTCGCGCGCAACGGCTTCATGTCGGATCGGAGCGCGCTGCTGAGCCATCCATGGCGCCATCGCGCGTAAACGCGCTCCTACACTCGACCCTCGTGCGTGGCGTTAGAGAGTGCGCCAGGACTACGCTGCCGCGTCACGTCATCTGCGAGGTGACGAACTCCCAGTTCACCAGCTTCCAGAATGCTTCCAGGTACTTCGGCCGAGCGTTTCTGTAATCGATGTAGTACGCGTGCTCCCACACATCGCAGGTCATCAGCGCCGTGTCTTCGCCCGTCAGCGGTGTCGCCGCGTTGCTGGTGCTGATGATGGCAAGCGTGCCGTCACTGCGCTGCACAAGCCACGCCCAACCCGAGCCGAACGTTCCGGTAGCGGTCTTGTTGAATTGTTCCTGGAAGGCGTCGAAGCCTCCGAAACCCTCGTCGATGGCCTTGGCCAACGCGCCCTCGGGCTTGCCGCCGCCCTCGGGCGACAGGCAGTTCCAGTAAAAGGTGTGGTTCCACACCTGGGCGGCGTTGTTGAACATCGCGCCTTCCGCCTTCTGCACGATTTCCTCGAGCGTGAGCGAATCAAGTTCGGTGCCTTCGATCATCTTGTTGAGGTTGTCGACGTAGGCCTTGTGGTGCTTGCCGTAGTGGAAGTCGATCGTCTCGCCCGAAATGTGCGGAGCGAGCGCGTCACGGGCGAAGGGCAGGGCGGGAAGTTCAATGGCCATGGCAATTCCTGGAATGTCTGCGAAGGAGTCGGCAGCTCTCGGCTGCCCCGGGCAATCGAATGGCGCAAGCTCCGGCGCACGGGCCTCGTCCTTCGAACCCGCCGGCAGGCGCGGCCATCCAGTACAGAATCGGGCGCGTGGAACTTGTGGTTGTCGATGCCGGGGACATTCTATCGGTCCCTGCATGAGCGCATGGCAACTGGCGGGGTTGCCCGTGGATTGCAGCGTCGGCACCGCCGCGCCGGCGGACCGATACAATGCGCGCCCCTGTCGACGGAGACGGCCATGGAGCCGCAGGCGCGAATCCGCCAGTTGATCGAAGAACATCCGGTCGTGCTTTTCATGAAAGGCACCCGACAGTTTCCCATGTGCGGTTTTTCGGCGCGGACGGTGGCGGCGCTCGTCGATGCCGGTGCGAGGTTCCACAGCGTCAACGTGCTCGAGGATCCGGAGATCCGCGCGCACCTTCCTCGAATCTCGAACTGGCCGACGTTTCCGCAACTCTTCATCAACGGCGAGTTGATTGGCGGTTGTGATATCGCGCTTGAGCTGGCCGAGAAGGGGGAGCTGGCTGCCATGGTCGGCGAGGCCCAGCGGGCCTGACATGGGCGTGACGGCTGCAACAAAGGACACTGCAGAGCCACAGGCGAATGCGGGCCTCGCCGGGCGCGTGATCCTCGTGACGGGTGCGGCGGGCGGACTCGGCCACGCCACGGCACTGGCGGCCGCGCGTGCCGGCGCATGCGTGGTGCTGCTGGGCCGGAAAGTCCGACCGCTGGAGCGTACTTATGACGAGGTGGCGGCAGCCGCTACGGTCGAGCCCGCGATTTATCCGCTCGACCTGGAAGGCGCGACGTTCGAAGACTATGTGACGATGGCCGATGCAATCGTCGCCCAGTGCGGCGGACTGGATGGAATCGTGCATTGCGCGGCACGGTTCGACGGACTGACGCCGCTCGAGCACGTCGAACCCGGGCAGTTCCTGCGCGTGCTGCACGCAAACCTCGCGGCACCCTGGTTGCTCACGCAGGCGTGTCTGCCTCTGCTGCGGGCGCGCAAGGACTCGGCCGTGGTGTTCGTGCTGGAAGACCCCGCCGTTACCGGAGCGGCCTATCGCGGCGCGTATGGGCTGGCGAAAAGTGCACTGGTCGCTCTGGTGACCATGCTGCATTCCGAAACGGCGCGCAGCAACCTCCGGGTCCACGGCATCCGGCCCTCGCCGATGGCGACGCAACTGCGCGCGCGCGCGTGGTTCGCAGAAGATCCGGCAAAGCTGCCCGCGCCTGCGGGGGCCGCCCATGCGATCGTCCGGCTGCTGTCTGCCGCAGGATGCGAGTGGAGGGGCAGGGTTCTCGAAGCTGGCGACACGGAGTACGCCCCCGGATGACGACACTCTCTGCAGCGCTCATGCTGTTCCTGATCATGGACTCGATCGGCAACGTCCCCGTTTTTCTTTCGCTGCTGCGTCACCTGGAGCCTTCGCGACGTCGCCGCGTGCTCGCGCGCGAGCTCCTGATCGCACTCGCGGTGCTATTCGCGTTCCTGTTTGGCGGCGCCTACATCCTCGCTGCGCTGCAGCTGAAAGAGGAGGCGGTCAGTATTGCCGGCGGCATCATCCTGTTCCTGATCGGATTGCGCATGATCTTTCCGACCCAGGACGGCATCTTCGGCGGCATGCCGGAGGGCGAGCCCTTCATCGTTCCGATGGCAATACCCAGCATTGCCGGCCCCTCCACCATGGCGGTGCTGATGCTGCTTGCAGATCGCCATCCAGGACGCTCGGTCGACTGGAGCATCGCGCTGCTGATTGCATGGGGCGCATCGGCCATCGTGCTGTTCTCCGCCACCGCGCTCTATCGCGTGCTCGGCGATCGCGCGCTCAGCGCTATCGAACGACTGATGGGCATGCTGCTGGTGGCGCTGTCCGTACAGATGTTCCTGGACGGGCTCGCGATCTACCTGCCGCGCCAAGGTTCCTAGAACCCGCCGTGCCAGGAGCAGCGCAGGCACGCGCACCTGCGGGGCGAAGTTGATGCGGAATCTGCACGAGTCGCGCTAAGCCGATGATTTTCTGATGGTGCGGCGGGAAAGCGGGAAGGGACGCCTGAAAGTAGTAAAAATGTCATTCAGTCGCTGTTAAACTACCGTTAACGGCATCCGGGCCGTCCGCGCCCGGCGACGGACTCACCGCAGCCGCACGTTCCCGTCTCAACTCAACCAGAAAGGTTTATCAGCCATGATCAAGCGCACTGGTCTGCACGTTGCTATATGCGCGTTGCTTGCCGTTTCCGCCACCACTCCGCTCTATGCGCAGACGACGTCTGCCGCCGTGGCCGGTGTCGTTTCCGACAGCAGCGGTCGCGCGATGTCCGGCGCCACCGTGGAAATCATCCACGTGCCGTCGGGTACGCGCAGCACCGTGGCTGCCGACAGTGAAGGTCGGTACTCGACCCGCGGTCTGCGCGTCGGCGGTCCGTACACGATGACGGCCAAGAGTGGATCCACGGAAGTGGTCCGCAACGACGTGTTCCTGCAGCTGGACAAGACCACCTCGATCGACCTGGCGGCTCCTGCCTCGGCCTCGGAGAACGCGACGGAGCTCGAGTCGTTCACCGTAACGGCGAGTCCGCTCGACAATGTGTTCTCGCCGGACAACATGGGCACCAAGACGATCATCACGCAGGAGCAGATCGAAGTCCTGCCGACCATCCAGCGCTCGATCGAGGACTTCGTCCGGGTTGATCCGCGCGTGGTGCAGATCGACAAGGAGCGCGGCGGCATCTCGGTGTCGGGCCAGAACAACCGCTACAACAACATCCGCATTGACGGCGTTCCCACCAACGACCAGTTCGGGCTCAACCCGTCTGGCCTACCGTCGCTCAACCAGCCGATCTCGATCGACTGGATCCAGGAATTCAACATCGGCGTCGCCGACTACGACGTGACGCAGAAGGACTTCGTCGGCGGCAACATCAACGCCGTGACCAAGAGCGGTGGCAACGAGTTCCACGGGCAGATCTACGGGCTCTACCGCGACAAGTCCTTCGTCGGTGACGACGAGAACGGCAACGAGTTCACCAACTTCAAGGACGAGTACACCGCAGGTGGTTTCGTCAGCGGTCCGATCATCCCGGACCGGCTGTATTTCTTCGCCGGTTACGAGCGTTTCGAGCGTTCCTCGCCGGGTACCGATCAGGGCGTTTCCGGCAGCGGCGCGACCAATGAAGTCGGTGTGACCCAGGCGCAACTCGACCAGATCCTCGCGATCGCCCGCGGCTACGGCATCGAGCCGGGCACCATCGCCACCGATCCGATCGACAACACTGACGACAAGTATTTCCTGAAGCTGGACTGGAACATCAGCGATTCGCAGCGTGCCTCGTTCCGCTACAACAAGACCGACGGCTCGGTGCTGCGTCTGCAGAATCCCTCACGCACCTCGTTGCAGCTCAATACCAATTCCTACACCGAGAACGTGAGCTTCGAGAACTACGCGTTCTCGCTCTACAGCAACTGGAACGACAACCTCTCGACCGAGGCCAACGTGTCCTACGCCGAGTACCGGTCCGCACCGCAGGTGCCGGTCATCTCGCCGCAGATCCGCGTAAACGTCGACAATACCAACAGCGTCGTGTTCGGCTCCGAGCGCTCGCGTCACGCGAACCAGCTCGCGGTGGACACCTACACGGCGTTGTTCGCGGCGGATTACTTCGCCGGCGATCACACCATCCGTTTCGGTGGCGACTACGAGAACAACGACATCTTCAACCTTTTCCTGCAGGATGTTTACGGAAACTACGAGTTCGGCAACCAGTCCGGTTTCACGGATGGCATCGCCAACTTCCAGAACGGCCGCTTCAATCGCTATCGCCTGCAGTTGCCAAGCAACGGCGACATCAACAGTGTGGGCGCGGGTTTCGAGTACGGCAACATTGGCGTGTTCCTGCAGGACACCTGGGCCGTGACCGACCAGCTCAATGTCGTCTACGGTCTGCGCTTCGATACGTCGACGGTGGACAACAGGCCGGTGTTCAATCCGAACGTGCTGCGCGACTTCGGCATCGACAACCGCAACGTTCCGGACAATGACAGCACCGTGCAGCCCCGCTTCGGATTCAACTACTCCTTTGATAACGAGCGCCGCATGCAGCTCCGTGGCGGTGTCGGCCTGTTCCAGGGGTCTTCGCCCGGCGTGTGGCTGGCCAACAGCTTCTCCAACCCCGGTTTGGGAGTGAACGCGTTCGACATCCGCAACAACACGGGTTTCTCGCCGGATCCGTTCAACCCCTTCATTCCGGCCTCGGGTACGCCGAGCCAGCTCGCCAACTTCCTGTCCGAGGACTTCACTCAGCCGACCATCTGGAAAGCGAATCTGGCCTACGAGATGGAGCTTCCGTGGTGGGGCCTGATCGGCTCGGCGGAGTATCTGAAGTCCAACGTGCGTGATGCGGTGCAGTTCACCAACCTCTCGCTAGGCGCGCCCACCGGTACGCTTCCGGATGGCCGTCAGTTGTTCTATCTGAATTCGCGAGCCGCAGGCACCGGTGTCACGGGCGCGGGCTTCAACGGCACAGGTAATATCGCCTCGGGCAACCGTGTGCGCGGCAACTGCATTCGCGTGAACCCGGCCGCGCCTTTCAGTTCCAGCTCGAACCCCTGTCTCTACACCAACGCCGTGCTGCTCTCGAACACGGACCAGGGCACCACAGACAGCTTCACGCTGTCGCTGGAGAAGCCCTGGCAGAACGACTGGTCGGCAAAGATTTCGTATATCCACAGCGATGCCACTGAAGTCAGCCCCGGCACCTCGTCGGTCGCGCTGTCGAACTTCCAGAACAGGCCAATCTTCAACCCGAACGAGGAAGAACCTGAGACGTCCAACTACGAGATCAGGGAACGGTTCGTTGGCACGTTCGCCAAACGTTTTCATTTCTTCACCAATGCGCCGACCACGCTGTCGTTCTTCTATGAGGGTCGCGAGGGCCGTCCCTACAGTTATGGCTTCCTCAACGACGCGAATGGCGACGGCGTCGGCGGCAATGACCTCCTCTTCATTCCGATGATCGACAACATTTCTTACTCGACGGGTTCCTCGCCGGAAGATATCGCGGCGTTCCGCGACTACTTCCTCAGCACCGATTACCTCCGCGACAACCAGGGCTCTGTAGCCCGGCGCAACGCGGAGACCTCGCCGTGGGTGCACCAGGTCGACATGCGCCTCTCGCAGGACATCCCGTTCTTTGCCGACACCAAGGCCGTCGTGTTTCTCGACGTCGAGAACATCGGCAACCTGATCAATGACGAGTGGGGTCACATCGACCAGGCGAGTTTCCCCTACAACCTCGGCGTCGCCTCGTTCGCCGGCGTCAATGCCAATGGTGAGTACGTCTATGACGTCAGCAACTACGTCAACTCGGCCGGCGTCATCAGAACGCCGAGCCTGACCCGGGAAGATCGCGAGGGCCAGTCGCGCTGGGCGGTTCAGGTGGGTCTGCGCTTCGAGTTCTGATCGGGGCTTCGCGACTTCAATGCGGGAAAGCAACGGCCGGAGCGATCCGGCCGTTGCTTTTTGCGCAGGCTGCCGAGAAGCCGCCGCGCCGTCTTCGGACGATCCCCCGTCGATGCTGTCGATGCATGCCTTCGCCACACCTGCGCGGGCGTGTGATGCAGTCTTACCCCCTTGGCTTGACCCGGAATCGCGATTGCGGAACAGTGTTCGGCCGCATCATCGTGAACGCCCTGTCGCCGCCATGGATCTGTTCGAGCGCTTTTCCAAGCTCACGCCACTGCGTGCGCTCGCACCCGGTGACTGCCGCGACCTCTCCAAGCAGGCAAAGATCGGACGCTATACGCGCGGTCAGCCGATTTTCGATCGCGGCGAAGCCGCCGCAACCGTGGTTTTTCTGATCGAAGGCGAAGTCGAATTGTTCGGGCCCGAAGGCACGCGGTCAGTCTCCGCCGATTCCGCCGAAGCACTCGAGCCGCTCTCGCAGTATTCGCCCCGCCAGACCGGCGCGCGCGCTCTGGGCGATTGCTCCGTGGCCTTTGTCGATCGCGACCGTATGGATCTGCTGCTGACGTGGGCGCAAAGCGGTGCGGTCGAGGTGCAGGAACTCGGCGGCGATGGTGACGACTGGATGGGTGCCTTGTTGTCC
>JBBSJG010000168.1:0-7120 GCA_038257485.1 Longimicrobiales bacterium
CGCCGCGATCTCGACCGACGCTTCGGTGTCGCATTGTTTCTCGGAGGCAGCCTTCCTGTCACGACGCGGCTCAACCTGGTGGAGGCCAAGGAACCCGATCCCGATACACATGTCGTTACGTGGCGACGTGCGACCCGCGATCGTTGCGACGGCGACCCGTGTCCGGAAGGATGGCGGAGTGAAACCGTCGTGCAGTACCCAGACAGGAAGTATCACGCGCATCTTCTCGTTGCGATTGCGCCGTTGCGGGTGCGTGTGGCGAGGGCAGCGCTGCTCGTCGCGCTGGATCTGCTCATGCTGCTGTCGCTGTGGACTGCGGGCTCCGTCGCGCGGGGCGTGACGCCGATCACAGTGGCGACGGCGAGGCGCTGGCTGGGCAGCTTCCGCGCGCGCATCACGATTTCGTTGTTTGCGTTCTTCCTGATCCCGACGATCGTGTTCGGGTACGTCGCATATCGTGCGTTGGCGCAGGAGGTGGAGCGCGCAACGCGTCTGGTTGCGGAGCGCGCGGCCGCCCAGGTCGCGGCAGAGTTTCCGGGCGAAACGAACAGCCTGCTGGAGATGGCGTCCCACACGGATACCGATGTGTTGCGCTATCACGGCGGCGAGCTGATCGAGGCATCGTCGCCGGAGGCCCTTGATCTCGGTGTGTATGGCGCGTGGATGCCGTCACGCGTGTTCCGCGTGCTGGATGCGGGCGAGGAGAGTGGTGTCGTAAATGTCGAGCAGCTCGGTGCGCAGCGCCTGCTTACGGCATTTCACGCGTTGCAGGCGAGCGGGACACTCGCTGTGCCGATGCCGCTCGTGTCGTCCGACACGGCTGAACGGCAGCGCGAGCTGGCGCATCTCATCCTGTTCGCCGCGCTTGTTGGTGGTCTGTTGTCGATTGGGTTGTCCCTGTATGTCGGCCGCACGCTGGCCGGTCCCATCGCGCGGCTGACGCGTGCGTCGGCGGCGGTCGGTGCCGGACGATTGAGTGTGCGTCTGCCGGACAAGGCGCCAGGCGAGTTCGGCCAGCTGTTCGACTCGTTCAACCAGATGGCGAGGCGGTTGCGGCGGGCGAGGTCGCGCGAGCTGCGCACCGCGCGCGTGCTTGCGTGGGGCGAAATGGCCAGGCAGGTGGCGCACGAGATCAAGAATCCGCTGACGCCGATCAAGCTTGCAGTGCAGCACATGCGGCGAGCGTACAACGATCAGCACCCGGACTTCCCGCGCATCCTCGATTCCAATGTGTCACAGATCCTCGTGGAGATCGATCATCTCAGTGAGATTTCGCGCGCGTTCTCACGCTATGGAGCGCCGCCGGAGGATGCGGGGCCGCTCGAGACGGTTGAGGTCGCGCGTGTGGTACGTGAGGCGATGACGTTGTATCGCACGGGTGATGACCGTCTCCAGTACGAAGACGATATCCCGGCCGATCTGCCGGCAGTCCTCGCGCGCACGGGTGAGCTCAAGGAGGTGCTGTTCAACCTCATCGAGAATGCGCGTGCCGCGATTGAAAGTCAGGGGTCGATCACGGTGCGTGCGCGCGTGTCGGACGGGCATATCTCCGTCGAGGTTGCCGATACCGGAGCCGGTATCGATCGCGAAATGCTTGCGCGGATCTTCGAGCCGCATTTCTCGACGCGGTCGTCCGGGACGGGGCTGGGACTTGCCATTGTGAGGCGCCTGGTGGAGAGCTGGGGCGGGACGGTGGAGGCGGAGAGCGAGCCGGGCGCGGGCACGAAGGTGTGTGTGCACCTCCTGCCCGCTGGCCCGTCCGCCTAGCACACGGCTACAGCGTTTCAGCCGCCTTGGCCGCTTCGCTTTCGAGCGTCTTGTCACGACCGTAGACATCGTGATACACGTGGGTCGTCCCGTCCTCGTCGACCCACACCGTGAAGTACAGGATGTAAACAGGCAATGTGCGCGTGACCTTGATCCACGCTTCTTCGCCGGTCATGTGCTTGTCGCGTATGTTGGCGGGCGAGGATCGAGTCACCTTGCTCGCGAGCAGGAAGGCGAGGTCGTCCGGTCGCTCCAGACGGATACAGCCGTGACTGAATGCCCGCTGCGTGCGCGAGAACAGCGACTGCGCGGGCGTGTCATGCAGGTAGATGTTGTCCTTGTTCGGGAAGATGAACTTGTAGTCGCCGAGAGCGTTGTCAGGGCCAGGCAGCTGTTTCGCCGTGCCTGCCTTCGTCATCACCATGTTGTGCTCGGCGAGGTAGTTGGGATTCAACGCCATGGCCGGCCGGATCTCCTCGCGCATGATCGACTCGGGGACGTTCCAGGACGGGTTGACCACGATGTGCTCCATGGTATCGACGAAGATTGGCGTCTTCCAGCCCGGCTGACCGACCACGACGTTCATCCGTTCGATTGCGACGTTGTTCTCGACGACCTCGAGCTCGAAGCCCGCGACATTGACCAGCACGAAAATCTCACCGAGATCGTGCGGCAACCAGCGCCAGCGATCGATGTTGAGCTCGAGCTCCGCAATGCGTTCATCAATGCTCTCGTTCAGCTCACGGAGTGTCGCTTCACCGAGTGTGCCGTCCGGCTCAAGTGCGTGACGGTCCTGGAAGTGGCGGAGCGCCTGTCGCAGGTCGTCATCGAACACCATCGGCCTTGCCTGGCCCGCCGCGGCGAGCGACGTCTCGCGCGGATCATTACTCGCGAGCATGCGTGCCCGCAGCTGCCCGACCGTCGCACTGGAGTCACCCTTGCTCAGCTTGCCGGCGGTGACCTGTGGCCACCCGCCTTTCGCCTTGATGTCGTGGTGTCTTGCGAGTGCACCCATGATACGCTTGTAGTATGGCGTCTGCGGGCGCAGTCGTTCGACCAGGTCTGCCGGCGACGTTCCGCGGATCGCCATCCTCAGCAGGTTTTCTTCCCATGGCCGTGCGCGCGGGATCATCCACGTGAGGCCCGCCTTGTCGGGGTCGATGCTGCCTCGCGTGAGGTCGGACGCGTAGCGGTTGAATCCCTCGGTGACGACCAGATCGAAGTCGGCGATGTAATGTGCCTTGAGTGAATCGGCGGCGTCGGCATTGATTGCGGCGAGAATCTTCTGCGCCGTGGCAACGTTGTAGCGTTCCGGCGCAAGCCCGTCCGCCGTCGCATTCGCTAATGCTTCGACCATCTCGGGTCCGCGCGGCAGAACTTTCTCACCGGAACTCCACACCGGCTTGCCGCGGCGTAGCAGGCTGCGGTAGTACTTCACGGTCGGCGCCGACAGCTTGAGGGTGTCGCCGGTGACGAGCGTGTGAAAGACCGTACTGTCCTTCGTTGGGCTCGCGACGGCCTGTCGAATGTGTGTGCGCGCGTCCGGGTACGAGGTCTTCGAGACCGGATCGCCGTTCGCGGCTGTTTCCTCTTCTGTTTCACCACCACTGCATGCACCGGTGATTCCGAGTGCGACGATCATGACCAACGAAGCTGCACGATTCATAGGTATCCTGCGAAAGGGGGTTGTCAATGAATTCTGTAGTTGACGATGAGTGGCACGACGGGCGTTGTGCGCGCGTCGACGACAACGAGGGATACGATGTCCCCGGCTTTGAGGGATGCGGCGGCGCGACGCAGGTCGGCGAGCGTGCGGATGTCGCGGCCATTGAGTTTGCGAATGACATGTCCGGGGCGCAGCCCGACATCCGCGGCGCGGCCTGCGGGTCCGAACGGGTCGATGTCCGTGACGACGGGCGCACCGAGTTCGATGCTGAGTCGTCGTGCGTAGTTGGCGGGCAGTCCCTGCACCTGGAAGCCCAGCACGCTGCCATTGCGCTCCGCGGAAAGCGGCTCGCGGCGGGTGCGCGGCGCGTTCTCGAAGGAGCCGAGGCGAACCGTCGTTTCGAGTGGCTTGCCGTAGCGGATGAAACCGATCTTCACGTCCTGCCCGGCCTGCAATGCGGCGATGCGCGTCTGCAACTCACTGGCGCGTGACACGCGTGACCCGTTGATGGTGATGACGACATCGCCCATCTGCAGACCCGCGCGCGATGCCGGCTCGTTCGGCGGGATCGATGTGATCTCGACACCCGTGACGGCGGGCAGTTTGTAAAGCTCTGCGTCCGCAGCATTCACGTCGGCAATGCCGACGCCGAGCTTGGGGCGGTGCACGACGCCGAACTGCGCGAGGTCGAGTGCAACCTTCTGCGCGAGGTTGATGGGGATCGCGAAGCTCGCACCGGAATAGAAGCCCGTCTGCGACTCGATGGCCGTGTTGATGCCCACTACGCGGCCGCGCAGATCGACCAGCGGACCGCCCGAGTTGCCGGGATTGATCGCCGCATCCGTCTGGATGAACGACTCGAGTGCCGTGAACCGGTTCAGAATGTTGGTGCGGTTCTTCGCGCTGACGATCCCTGCCGTCACGGTAAAATCGAGCGAGAGCGGGTTGCCGAGTGCAAGCACCCAGTCGCCTACACGCAGTTCTTCGGAGTTTCCAATCTCTGCGAACGGCAGCGGCGGACCGTCCTTGTCGGGGTGGATCTGGATGACTGCGACGTCGGTATCCTCGTCGCCACCGATCACATCCGCGCTGTAGTCGCGGCCATCCGAGAGCTTGACCCGCACTTCGACAGCGTCATCGATGACGTGGTGATTCGTGAGGATGCGGCCTTCTGCGTCGATCAGGAATCCTGATCCAAAGGCCTGTCCGATCTCGGCCACAGGCTCTTCATCCTGCATCCCCTGGAACTGGAAGCCGCGATTCGTTCGCACTGTGCGCTGTGTCACCGTGATCTGCACGACGGCGGGCAGCGCGCGCGCTGCCGCGGCGCGGAACGCCGAGGACAGGGCGGCCGTTGTCGATGTGTCGATCTCTGCCGGCGCGCCGCCGAGCTGTCCTTCGATATGCGTCAGGACCTCGGTACTCGCGGTTGGCTGCGTGCGCTTCAATTCGTCACATCCAACGGTGCTAGCGAGCGCGGCGAGGCCGGCGATCAGCGCGATCGCGAGACCTCGGCGCGGCGTGCGCGGGGCGGGCGATTTCGTGTTCATGGCTCTCGATAGTGCAGGGGGCATGCCGTTGAGTACCCCGGCGCGGTATCAATAGATTCAGTCGTCCCGGAAGTCGTCCCAATCCGCCATGTCGGCGCCCGGGCGCCAATGCGTAATTGTCGGCTGGCCGCGCGGCGGTCCAGGGACGAATCATTGAGGAGTTCGATGCTTGCGCAGGTGCTGAGCGGATCCGTAACGGGCGTTGAAGCGTTCGCGGTCCGCGTCGAGGTCGACATGGTGAAGGGTCTGCCGTGCATGCACGTGGTCGGTCTGGCGGAGAGTGCGGTGCGCGAGGGCCGTGAACGCGTCATGGCTGCGCTTTCGAACGCGGGCATCGAAATGCCACCCCGCCGGATCACGGTCAACCTTGCTCCGGCCGATGTCATCAAGCATGGGAGCGCGTTCGACCTGCCACTCGCGATCGGGCTCCTGGCTGCGGATGGCCGGATCCCCCCGGCATCGCTCGCATCGACGTGCGTCATCGGGGAACTCGGCCTGGACGGTGAGGTTCGACCGGTGCGAGGCGTGTTGTCGATCGCCGACCGATGCCGTGTCGACGGCGTCATGCGCATGCTTGTGCCCGTAGCGAATGCCGCGGAAGCCGCGGCGGTGCGCGGTCCTGCTGTCATCCCTGTCGCCACACTTCTTCAGGCCATGCGTATTCTCGATGGTCGCGAGACGGGAAACGAGTACGTGGCCGACTGCCGCCAGCCGGCGCCGACCAACGCGCATGCGGACCTGGATTTCGCGGACGTGCGGGGTCAGGCGCTGGCAAAGCGCGCGCTCGAGATCGCCGCGGCCGGCCATCACAACGTCCTCATGGTGGGACCGCCCGGGTCCGGCAAGTCCATGCTCGCGCGCAGGCTGCCCGGCGTCCTGCCACCGCTAACGTCGACGGAGGCCATCGAGGTGACGAAGATCTACTCCATTGCGGGTCACCTGCGCCCCCACCAGGCGCTGGTCTCCGAGCGCCCGTTCCGCGCACCGCACCACACAATTTCGGACGCCGCGATGGTGGGCGGTGGCGGTCGTGCTCGCCCGGGTGAAGTCACGCTCGCGCACCGCGGTGTCCTCTTCCTCGATGAACTGCCCGAGTTCAGGCGCGGTGTGCTCGAGGCGCTGCGTCAGCCCATCGAGGATGCAGTGGTGGTTGTCGGCCGCGCGCGCGCCGTGATCACCTATCCGGCGAGCTTCATGCTGGTTGCTGCGATGAACCCGTGTCCGTGCGGCCACCATGGCACCGGCACGGGGCCCTGCATCTGCACGCCGCCGCAAGTACAGCGGTATGTGTCGCGGGTATCCGGACCGCTCCTCGACCGTATCGACCTGCATGTCGACATTCCCGCCGTACGGGCGACAGACCTCGCGCAGTCACGGGATGCCGAGGCGTCCGCAATGATCGCGGCGAGGGTGGCAGCCGCTCGGGCCCGGCAATCACTCCGTTATCTGGATCGTCCTGCGGTCATTGCGAATGCGCACCTGTCGGCAAGGGACGTTCGTCGGTTCTGTGGACTCGATCGAGCGGGTGAGCGGAGCGTCATGCAGGCAGTGCGGATGCTCGGGCTTTCCGCACGCGCGTATCACCGCGTCCTGCGTGTTGCGCGGACCATCGCCGACCTCGCAGGACATGATGACATCCAGAGCGATCACGTTCTGGAGGCGACGATGTATCGGAAGATCGACCGGACGCCGCAGTTCTGCTGAGCGCGTTTCCGCGGAAACGTCGCGGCGGCGCGTTTCCGCGGAAACGTCGCGGCACGGCCCCGATGGACCCCCACCGCGCGACGGTCGTATAAGGATCCATGAAAATGATGCCATCCCCCTGCCGATCCGCTGGCGCGGTTCTCCTGTGCGCAGCTGCCATCGCCAGTGGGTGCGGCCCGCGGAGCTCCGGGCCGACCGCGTCTTCGCTGTCAAAGCCGGAGCCCCGGATGGCGATGCGCACCCTCATCATGATGACCGACGGCGTGCCGTACGAGGTGATGGATTCGCTCCATCGTGCCGGCCATTTCGCCGCGTTCCAGGCTCCCTCTCGTCTGGTCAGTCCATTCCCGTCGCTGACCGGCGTCGCATTCCGTGATATCTGGCAGGCCGAACTGTCGCCCGGCTACGAGGACAAATATTACGACACGAAGCA
>JBBSJG010000169.1:0-7101 GCA_038257485.1 Longimicrobiales bacterium
CACCGGATGCGCACCCACGCATCACCCGGCCATAAAACGGCTGCCGACAACGCACCCAGGATCAATCCGCCTGGTGCACCGAACAGCAACCCGAAATAGTATGCGCCTTCAACCCCGTGCGTAAGCGCTCCGATGGCTGCGCCCGTGATCGCTCCGACGAGAGCACCCATTCCTGCATGATCGGGAATCCCGCTGATGCGGTCGGCGCCGAGACTCACATCGATCTCGCGTACCGCACTCCGAGGGATCATGCGCCTGACCGACGTTGCCTTGGACTGCACTGCGAGGGAATCTCCCGACATGGCCACGAGGGTGCCGACGACCGGGCGAGCGGAGTCAACACCAATGGTGCGCACTCTGATACGGGATCCGAGCGGTGCCGGCTGCCAGCGCGGCCTGACTGCGGCCGCTGCAGTGCCGTCGCCTCCATCCGTTCGGACGAGTTCGAATACAAACGTGCGCGAGGGAAACCGCTTGTGCGCGCCGGTTCCAAGGTCGGTCGCTAATCCGACCGCCACGATTGCCGGATGAAACAGCAGGAGGTTCAGCGCTGCGAATCCCATGTCGGCGCGCGGTATTGCGGTGTCGGATCGTGGCGCGTGACCGGGCAGGTCTACCTGCAGCGTGTGGCGCGTCTTGCGGGAGAGGGACACCACGGCCGGCGTGACGCCGACATCAGCACTGTCCACATGGAGCGCGGCACCAGCAGGCTCACTCGACACGATCACGGTCTGGGACCGCCCCTGCAGCATTGACGCACAACCCGAGGGTGCGGCCGCGAGCGTGATGCAAAGAAAAATGACGCGCGTGCGGATCATTTCGACTCCATGGTACCAGTGGAGTCAAACGTATCGCGTGCGCAATGCGGTTGTCGAGGAAAATCTCGGGGAAAATTTGTGGGACGGTGCGGAGGGCCCTGCAGGTGCCGGAGGTGTGCGCCGCGGCGAGTCGCGGCGCCCTCGCGGCCTACTCCTCGGACGACGGCGCCTGCGACGGTGTGGCGGCGGCTTCAGTTGCGGCCTCTGCCTTCATCATCTCACGTGCTTCCTTCGACCGCGCGCGTGCTGCACTGCGCTTGCGCTTTGCCCGCTCGTACGTGTGCTTCTTCTTTGACATGGTCCGGCTCCGTAATCATGTGTTTTGCAGGCGGCCGACTTCGTTGTCGAGGACAACCCGGCAGCAATCTAGCGGGAATCCGGCCCAAAAACGAGTCGTGGGCGCAGGCGTACACATATTACGGGCGACGGCGGGCCGGGCGTGGCTGCCGTCGCGCTTCAGGGGCGCGCGCGCGCGCTGACCTGACGCAGCACTTCGTACAGTGCGATCGCCACGGTACTCGACAGGTTGAGTGATCGAACGTGTGGCGAATGCATCGGCATTGCGACGAGGCGATCGCGATAGCGTTCGATCAGCGGTGCGGGTAGTCCGGTCGTCTCGCGACCGAACACGAGCACGACGTTGTCGCTGCTGCCGAGTGGAGCATCCCAGAACAGGCGTGGTGCGGATGCAGCGAAGAAAAACGGCTCGCCGAGTGACGGCAGTTGTTCTTCGAACGTGTCCCAGTCCTTCCACACGCGCATGTCGACGTGTTCCCAGTAGTCGAGACCCGCGCGTTTGACCTGTCGTTCGTCGAGGGAGAAGCCGAGCGGTTCGATGAGATGCAGTGTCGCATTTGCGGCGAGGCATGTGCGGCCGGCGTTGCCGGTGTTCCAGTGAATTTCGGGGTGGACGAGGACGACGTGCGTTGCCACGTGGTGCGCTATTCCGCGGGTGGCTTCGCGGTGATCGCACGCAGCTTCGTCGCAATGTGGTTCATCTGTTCTTTGCGACGTTGCGCCCAGCCTGGCAGTGTAAACCAGTTGTTGGCGAGAACACCGAGTCCGGCGACACCGAAGATGACGGGCGCCATCAGTGCATCGACAAGAGCGCCTGGTGCGGCTCCGGACGCGAGCAGTGAGCCGTAGACGACAACGGATGTGACGATGCCGGTGACACCGAGCGCGTTCATGCCTCGCGCACTGCTTTTCAGCGTGGTCATGCGCAGTCGGTAGCCTGTCTCCGTCGGCTCGACACACGCGTGGAGATTGCCGTTCGACCACTCACGCAGGCCGCCGTACGTCGCGATCTTTCCTTTCGCGTGGAACGTCGCGCGCAGCTCGGCCACGAGTAGCTCCCACTCGTGGTCGGTGATGGCGCGTGGCAGCGGGGTGGTGACGCCGACCTCGATCGGCATCCCCATCGATTTTTGCCACGCGCGCGTGTCGCCGACTTCGAGGGAAGAGGCGGCGCGTGCGACGGCATCCGGGTCGAGCCCGACCTCAAGGCCGATGCTCTGCATCTCCGCGAGGGTGAGGCCGACGGCGGTCGTTGGCGACGCCTTAGGGGGCGTCTCGGCGGGCGTCTCGGCGACCGATTCTGTCGTTGCGATGCCGAAGACCTTCCGGACTTCTTCCTCGCGATATCGTCGTTCTGTCATGCCTTGATATTAACGTCGTCGCGGCCGGTCTGCACGGCGAGCCATGCCGGCGCCGGCGTGTCGCCTGTGACATGACTGGTGCGGATGCCGAGAATTTTGTCGATGTGTATGCGATGCCGCCGACGAGTCCGGCGATGCTGCCGGTGCCGATGGTCGTAATGATCCCATCGAACCGACCTGGCGCGATTGTGCGATCGGATGCGAGTGCGTCGTGGTTGCTCGCGCTCGCACGAGGGAGTACCGTCCCGCGAGCATCTGCTGCAATGCGATGAACTTGTGGTCGAGTGACTCAGTCATGGTGCACCTCGTGGCACATGTGCAAGGGGACCGCCTGCTACTGGAACTGTCTGCTGAACTCCTCGAAGCGCGCGCGCAGTTCCGCCATTTCGTCACGCAATGCTTCGACGGTGTTTTCCAGGGCCTGTATGCGATCGACGCGTGCGGGCACGGGCTCGCTGGCTGCGTCGTGTGTGACATGTGTTGCATCGGGCTGATTGTCGACTGGCTTGCCTGCCAGCAGGTGTGCGAAGCGCGCTTCCTTCTGGCCGGGCCGCCGCGCCATCTGCATGACGAGCGGCGTTGTGAGCGTCGCCATGGATTGCAGTGTGACTTCGACGTGCGGGATATCGCGGAATTCGTAAAGTCGCGCCGTACGCGTGCGGATCTCGCCGGCGGTCTGCGGTCCGCGCAGCATCAGCACACCCAGCGCCGCGATCTCGGCGGTGTGCAGGTGCATCGTGTCTGACAGTGCATGCCGGAATCGCTTGGCGCGCGAGTCGCTCCGGTAGAGTTCGCGCACGAGTGTGCGCTGCATCAGATCGTCGAGGCTCCGCAGCACCATCGCCTCGTCGACCTCCATGACCGGCTCGCGGTTGGACGTCTGGTTGCACGCCGACACCAGCGAATTGAGCGTCAGCGGATAGTTGTCCGGCGTCGTGCTTTCCTTCTCGACCAGTGATCCGAGAATGCGGACTGCGACGCTGTCGAGTGGCTCGGTCATGGTGCTCCGTCGGCGTTGAAGGACGCCGGGTCTTCCGCAAACATTTCGATAGCGAGCTGCCGTGTCGCGTCGTACGACAGGCCCTTGTGGTTCATGACGGCGCCGGCAGGACTGCCCGGCGTATGGAGCAGGCCGAGCAGCATGTGAGCCGTACCGACCGCCGGGTGCGACAGCTCGGGCGCGAGCTCGAATGAGTGCTCCATGGCCAGCTTCGCATGGGCAGTGATCGGCAGCTCGCCCCGGGGCGGCGGCCGGACACCCGAGCGCCGCTTCGTGGTGCCCCACTGGGCGTTCCGCGGTTCCGCGACCTCCAGCATGTGGTCGCGCAGGGCATCGCGGTCTACGCCGAGCCGTGTGAGGACCTGACTGGCCGTGCCCCGTGATGCCAGCATGGCGAGCAGGATGTGCTCGGTGCCGAGATACTCGTGCCCGAGCGCGTCCGCCTGTTCCTTCGCGCTTCGCATGAGGTCCTGCACGGCGGGTGTAAGTACGAGTTCCCACATCACGACCGGGCCTGTTCAAGGGTATGGACCAGTCTTGCGACGATCGCCGGTACGTGCAAGCCCAACTGGTACGACGGTTCGCGGAACGGGAGGTGCATAGGCACATCGTTCCTCACAACACTAGGAGTCATATGGATATTCTAACCTGGCTGATCGTCGGACTGGTTGCCGGCCTGCTGGCCTCGATGGTCATGGGCGGCACGGGCCTCGGCATCATCGGCGACATCATCATCGGCATCGTAGGCGCGTTCGTGGGCGGCTGGATCTTCAAGACACTCGGCGTGACGTCGCCGCTGGGCGGGCTGGCGGGCATCATCCTGGTCGCGTTCGTAGGGGCCGTGGCACTGCTATTCATCATCCGTCTGGTGCGACGGGGCAGTCGAGGGGCTTAAAATAGTGCTCAGGCGACGGCGGACGCTCAGTGCAGCGTCTCGCCTCGCTCGAGCATGCCCACGAATTTCTCGATGCGACGTGCCCGCGTTTCGGGTTTCTTGGCGTCCTGAATGCGATACAGGATCGCATAGCGATTCTGTGAGCTCAGTGTCAGGAAGAATGCATTCGCGTTCGGATTGGCGTCGAGCTGCGCGCGGAGATCCGGCGGCACTTCGATCGTGCTGGGCGGCGCATACGCCGCGTCCCAGCGGCCGTCGGCTTTCGCCGCCTCGATCGCGGCCAGGCCTGTCGGCTTCATCTTGCCATCCGCGATCAACTGTTCGACTGCGTCGCAGTTGATCTTCGACCACTTGCTGCGTTTCGTGCGGGGCGTGAACCGCTGAAGCCAGTACGTGTCGTCCTCCGTCTTCGCCTCCCCGTCGATCCACCCGTAACAGAGCGCAGACTCGAGTGCGGCGGCACGCGTGACCGTCGTCGCATTCGTGCCCTTCTTTGCGAGCCGGAGCCATACTTCACTGACCGACGCGTGATTCTGCGCGAGCCAGGCTTCCCATTCGGCCTGTGACGCGACTTCGAGGATGAGTCCGACCTTCATACGTTCTCGCGCGGTCCTTTCGTGTGGCATCGACCCGTCGCCGGCGTCATGTGGTCCTCTCCGTGCGCTGTTTGCGGATGGTTTCGAGTCATTGTATGGTGCGGAATCCTCGAACGGGAGTGCGTCATGGGCAAGATATCGACCCTGGGGGTCGCGATGATCGCGGTTGGAACGGTGAGCTGCGCCTTTGTGGGGGCAACGCCGTCGCCACGAAACCAGTTCTGGTCGGAGCTGCAGCGGCTGTGTGGCAACGCGTATGAAGGAGTCCTGGTGCAGGCGCCTCCGGGGGACACGACATTTGCCGGGAAAAGGTTAACGATGCACGTGAGCAAGTGCACGGATGACGAGATCAGGATTCCGGTGCACGTCGGCGTTGATCGCTCTCGCACCTGGGTTCTGAGCCAGCCGGGCGCGGGGCTGCGGCTGAAGCATGATCATCGTCACGAGGACGGGAGCGAAGACACCGTAACGCAGTATGGTGGTGATTCATCAGCTCCGGGTACTGCCGACACGCAGGAGTTCCCGGCTGACGAGCATACCAAGCGGCTGAATCCCGCGTTTGCCCGTAATGTGTGGACTGTGCAGGTGATCCCGGGGCGAATGTTCGCCTATGCGCTGAGACGGGAAGGCACGGACCGCAGGTACAGGTTTGAGTTCGACCTCACGAGACCGGTGACAACACCACCGGCGGCGTGGGGGTCACGATAGACGGACGGGCGGAACGTCAGGGACGCGGACCATCCGCCCGGGCGAGCGAGGCTAGCACCGCGCGTATCATCTCCTCCCGCTGCGCCTCCGCCGCGATCCGCGGCGGGCGGTCGCCGGGCTGGAAACCGTACCACCCAAACTGCGAATGATTGCCGCCCTCCACCCAGACCCAGGTGGTCGATGGAGGCAACAGGCGAGCATTGGCCTCGACCTCTTTGCGACTCGCCAACCCGTCGCGGGTGCCGGCGACTTTCGTAACGGGAATCGTGAGGCTGCTGAGGTCGACATCGCGCGGGTGTGATGTGCCGACGAGCACCATGCCTGCAATGCTGGGCCGAGCAGTGGTCATCACGCTCGACGCGACGACACCGCCGCGGGAGTGGCCGCCGATCACCCATTGGCGTGCTGCCGCCGTGTCGCGCAGCAGTGACTCGATGCGGACGATGAGGGGTGTTGCCGTCGCACCGCCGAACGCACCGCGGCGTGGCAGCTCGATGATGTAGGCGGGGTGGCCGGCGATTGCGACGGCGCGCATGAGTGGGGCGTATGCGCGGGGGTCGACGAGTGCGCCGGCGATGAACATCAGACCGGTCGATGTGGCACGGGTCGAATCCGCCGGTGTAAACGCCCATACGCCGTCGCCATGAACTACATGGACACTGTCATCCGACTGTGTTGCGCGCTTCGCGACGGGAGACGCGAGGAAGGCGACGAGGGACCACGTCGTGAAAACGACGAACACGATGGCGCCGAGCGTGGCCCATACGATTCGTATGCGTTTCCAGATCAGCTTGCGATCGATGTCGTCCTCGCCACGTCAGCGTGCCATGTCGTTGACTGCTACACTGGCGATTGCGTTCCTGATCATGAATACGCACCTGAAAAAGTCACAACCATCAGCAGCCCCGCAGCAATGACGCCCAGCAGTCCGCCGAGTGCAGTCGCCGAACGACGTCGCTTCGTGACGACCTGTTCGTAGGTGCGACGATACGCTGCCTTGTAGACCGAATCCTCGCCTCGAATCCCTGCTTCCAACCCGGCCGGCAGCGGCGCGCGCCGCGTCGATGCGCCGATGGCGATGAGACCGACGGGGCCGGCGGCCATCCAGGGCTTGAGCTCCGCGCCACTGGTGACCGCGAGGACCGACGCGAGCGCGAACGGCGTCGCGACGGCGCCCCCGAGGTAGTAACCGCCCATCGGTTCGGCGCGCGCGGCCGCCGTCGCACGCTGCACTGCCACGACTGTATCGCCGACGGTCGGCGCCACGGACTCCTGCATGATGAAGAGCGCGGGAATCAACAACAGAGTCATCATCATTGGGCCGCCGTCGCAGCCATCAGGCGGTCCCGCTCGCGCGAACGCTTCGTGTGATACACGGGCATGAATACGGACAGGATCATGTAGACGAAACCCGGTGCGCCGGGGA
>JBBSJG010000170.1:0-6999 GCA_038257485.1 Longimicrobiales bacterium
CCCGATGCCACTGCCGACGCAGTACTGCGCGCCGCGATGGTCTCGAACGACGGCATTGCACGGGTACCCGGTGACGCCGCGCGCAGGATGTCGGACGCGGACGCACGCAGTGCACTCGCTTCGCCGAGCCGCGCACGACAGCTCTCGCATGTATCCAGATGCATCTCGATCTCGCGCAGCGCGGGATCCGTCTCGCCGCTGCGATCGAGATACTCGTGCAACAGGGCTTCTTCAATGTGCTTCATTCCGTACCTCCAGCGCCGTATGCGCTTCCACCAGCCGACGTCGCGCGCGTGACAGTGTCGTGCCGATCGCGCTCACCGCGAGTCCCGCCTGTTCGGCGATTTCCTGATAATTCAGTCCTGCATCCCACAACAGAAGCACCTCTCGATCGCGCTCACTCAATTCATCGAGTGCGCGCCTCGCCGCCGCTTCCTTCGCTTCACGCTCCATGCGATCGAGCGGATCCGTCTCCGTGCTTTGCGAAGCACCCCCCTGAATCAGGGCCAGATGCTTTCTGCGACGCAGCACCATCTTCGATTCATCCCGTGCGAGGTTTGCTGCGATCGTGAACAGCCATGCACGCGGCCGGTCCGGCGTCGCCATCTTCCCGTGTGCCAGTGCCCGCACGAAGACCTCCTGGGCGAGCTCGTGCGCACGCTCGCCATCCCACACCTTGCGGTGGAGATAGCGGGCAAGATCGTCGAAGGTCTCGGTATACAACGTCGACCAGTCGATCGGTGCGGGCACTGGTTCCGGATTCGTCACGGCTTCTGCACTGCACTCCTGAACTGCTGTGTGATCGACGCGATCTCCGCGTCCGTCATTCTGGATACACCCTTGTCGAGCAGCCGGATCGTGACTGCGCCACCGGTCACCGACAGGTTGCCGAGCACAGTATACGGCACCAGCTCGGGCAGTGCCCGCAGCAGCGCGAAGTATGCATCGCTGTAGAGTGCCACATCCACCTGGCGAGTATTCTTGCCGCCGCCGTCCGCCGGCGAAACCTCGCTCTGCCACGTCCCGTTGCGCAGCACGAACGATCTGCCAGCCACGATCCTGCGGTCACTCGACTGCGCCTGCAGCGCAGCCGCATCCCGTTCGACCGCCGCGAGCTCGCCGACCGATGACGCCTCACGACGCAAACGCGATGACTCCGCCGCTGCCACAGCGGACGATCCCGTCGCAGCCTTGTTCGCCGCGCCAAAGGCGGGCGCTGCCGCGATCGCGCGATTTCCTGTCACGCCCAGCAGCGGCGGTACTGCACCGGGCTCCGCAACGAAATACGACGTATACTCGCTCAGCAGGCCATACCGCAACGCCGTCGACCGAATTTCTTCCATCAGTTCGCGGTCACCGCCATGGAGGCGGGCCCGCCGACTCAACTCGCCCAGTTTCCGCGACGCCCACAGCCGGGGAATGTAGTCGTTGCCATTCTCGCGGCCGGTATAGAGCACGTTCGTCGAGAAACGCTCCACCTTCCCGGACCGCCTCCCCACGATCGATACCGTGCCGGCCGTGCCACGCGCTGCACCGCGATACCGACCGAACACCACGAGGTCCTCACCACCGAACAAGTCCGGCAGGGTGCCGGGATACACTTCGCGCAGGGTTACCCCCGTCGCATGCAGCACCAGGTCCGTGAGCACCGGATACTGGATCTTCGCGGCGAGTGTGCCGAGCGCCGTCTCCACGCTTTCACCCGGCTGTACATACTGCGCGCCGCCGCGGCCCGCCGCGCCGAGGCGATCGAGCAGATAGGTGTTCACGTCGTGGCCGACGCCGAATGCGAACACGCGACGACCGCGCGCATCACGTTCTGCAATCGCGGCAATGCGATCAGGATTCTGTTCGCCGACAGACGGCAGCCCGTCCGTCATGAAAACTACAACCGCCAAACGCGACGGCGTTGTCGCCCCGTCGAATGCGTCAGACAGCGCATCCGCGATGTTGGTCCCGCCGTCCGCACGCAGATTATCCACCCACCGCGCCGCCGCGCGCAGCTCCGATGGCGAGCTCTGCGTCCACGCGTTCCGCCACGGGTCCGATGAACTGCTGAACTTGATCAGACGGAACCGGTCCTGACTGCCGAGCGTGCCGAGCAACTGATGAAGCGCACTCTTCGCCTGCTCCAGTTTTGCACCACTCATCGAGCCGGACACATCCACGACAACCGTAATGTCGCGCGCGACCCTCGTCGCATTCGCCACTTCGCCCGGCGACAGTCGCAACATGAAGTAGCCGTCCTCCCCGCCACTGCCTCGCTGCGTGCTCATCGTGATGCCGATGCCCTGTGATGACAGCGGCAGCAGCAGCGCGAGGTCGGACTTCATCGACGACGTCGGACGCACCACCATCTCGCCGCGGTCGCGGCGCACGGTGACTTCATGCGTCGGCGACACTGCGTCCCTGAACCCACGCGCATTCTCGGCAATGAGTGTGAATGCGACGGGGGCCGCGCCGCCGTTGCGGTTGGCTGGATACCTGAATTCGAGCGCGTCGCCGGCACGCGTAAGTGGCTGTGTGTAGCGAAGGATCACGCGACGTGTCTCGCCTGCAGCGATCGGGAACACGCGTGCACGCACCAGTCCATGGCCGACCAGCTCGATCAGCGCAGGGTCCTTCTTCTGACGCACGATGTTCTCGTAGATGCGGCGGGCTTCCGCGGCGTCCAGGACCTCGCCGCGCATTTCCGTGTCACCCTGGAACAGCGAGTAGCTCGAGAAAACGGCGCCGGGCGGGAGCGGGAAGAGGTAATCGCCTTCGCCAAGGTTGCCTCCACGATTGCGGAACCACTCCTCCACTTCCACCATCGCGATCTGATTGCGCACGCGCACAGACACGTTGGTGCGCTCGCGCACGACACCGCCGCCGTCGATCCAGCCCTGCGCTGCCGCCGGCATCGGCGCCAGGGCCGCCGCGACCACGCCGGCCGCCACTGCACATGTGAGTATTCCGCTCCTGAACCGCATGACGTCCTCCTTGAAAGGCCATTGTTGACCCAGAGGACGAGCATGGGTGGAAGTGTTGCACAGGAAGGGCGGGCTACGTCGTAATCGCCATCGTCAACCGCGCCGCCACCACCCGGCTGTGGTCCGCCACCGACCCGTACACCCGCGCCGGGACCGGCCGATCGTAGATCCGCGCATACACCTTGGTCGCGTGCGCCGCATCGCCAAGGTGCATCAGTGCATCCGCGATGACTTCCAGCACCGCCGGCGACTCACACTCCTCGGCCATGCACCGCAACTGCGGACACGCCCGCGCCGCCAACCCGGCCGCCTCGGCCGCCTCGGCGTACTGCGCGATCCGCCGCGCCGCCTCCTCTGCGGGCGACAGCAGGATCGCCAGCCACGCCAGCGAGCAGCGGGCCCGCACGCCATTCGGCGCCAGCACCACGACCGTCTCGCAGAGCGCAGCCGCCATCGCCGAATCCCCCGCGCGCAGGTAAAGGTCGATCGCAGCGTCGTAGAACAGCAGCGCACGCGCTGTGTCGCCCCGATCGCGGAATACGTCGCCCGATCCGCGCAGCAGCGCGGCCTGTTCGTGATCCATGGTGCGGATCAGTTGGAGTGTGCCGTCGTCATGATCCGCTCCAGGACGACGCCCCAGCGGCGCTGCGGATCCTCCGGCAGCTTCCGCGTGCTCAGGTCGCCGCCGAACGCAGCGCCATAGACGCGGTCCGCGCCCCGCACGTCGCCGAGTTGCAGCAGCGCATCCGCCACCGACTGCAGCACTTCCTGGCTCTCACACACTTCCGCCATCATGCGCAGGTGGCCCCATGCAAGCCGCGAATCATGCAATCGCGTCGCCGCGTCCGCGTACTCGTGGATCCGGTCACGCGCCTCGCTCAGCATCCCTCGCGCAATCGCCAGCCACGCCAACGTGCACCGCGCACGAATCACTTCCGGCGTCAGCCGCACAATCTTCTGACACACCGCAACCGCTGCCGCATAGAGACCGACCGACAGGTAGGTATTGATCGCCACGTCGTAATACGTCAGCGCTCGCTCACGGGCGCCCGCGTCGAAACACAGGTCGCCGGCGAGGTTGAGGATGCGCGCACGCTCGTCCGGCAGCAGTGCACGCTCGGCTCGCCGCTCCATCGAGGGAAGAACGATGTCCAGGTCGATGCCGCTGCCGAACATTGGGTCGGCGTACGTGGGGTCGAAGCTCATGGGGAGGCCTCACTGATTCTGACGGTTGCTGCCCTTTCCGGACCCGCGGTCCTCCGCGCGGCCGCGATCCTCTTCTGCAACCCCGGCGCCGTCCCAGCCATTCCCCGCACCACACGGAATTGTCGTTGCAGCAGTTGGTATGCGACGGCGGACACCCGTTCCTCGGCTTCCCGCTCGACCGGCCCGTTCATCACGATTTGCGCGCACCCGCTACTCCTTTCATGGTGACAGATGTCGGCGGCTCGCCATGCGGCCCCGGGTTTGCACTCTCCCGCTCACAAAATTCAACCGAGGCATCGATGGGAATCTCGCTCAAGACGAAACACCTGGGGCGCTATCGCGAGCTCGCGCAGCTGCTCATGAAGTACGGCCGTTCCGACCTCGTCAAGCGAGCGGGCCTCGAGGAGTCCCTCGCAGGCGCGCGACCGGCAGCGGATGACGCCACGAACTCGCCCGCGCAGGTGGAAGCGAAGGCCGAGGCATCCGAACTCGCGAAGGACCTCGAGGCCCTCGGGCCCACTTACATCAAGCTGGGACAGCTCCTCTCCACACGCGCGGACATCCTCCCGCCGATCTATATGGACGCACTCGAGCACCTGCAGGACGACCTCGAGCAGTTCCCGTATGCGGAAGTCGAAGAGATCGTGGAGCGCGAACTCGGTGCGAGGATTTCAAAGCTCTTCAGTGAGTTCGAGGTCGAACCGATTGCGGCCGCATCGCTCGGACAGGTCCATCGCGCCCGCCTCCGCGACGGCCGCCGCGTGGCCGTCAAGATTCAGCGCCCCGGCATCCAGCAGAAGATCCTCGATGACATGGAGGCACTCGGGGACGTCGCGACCTTCCTCGACGAGCACACCGAAAAAGGCAAGCAGTTCACATTCGCCCTGATGCTCGACCAGTTCCGCCGCTCCGTCCTGCGCGAGCTCGATTACACACAGGAGGCCACGAACCTGCGCGTGTTCCGCGAGAACCTCAAGGAATATCCGCTCATCGTCATCCCCGCACCGATTGCCGACTACAGCACGGCCGTCGTTCTTACCATGGAGTTTGTACCCGGCGTAAAGGTGACAAAGCTGTCGCCGTTGCGTCGCACCGAGCTCGATGGCGAAGCACTGGGACGCGACCTCATCGCCGCATACTTCAAACAGATCCTCGTCGACGGCGTCTTCCACGCCGACCCCCATCCGGGAAATGTTTTCCTCACGGATGATGATCGCATCGCACTGATCGATCTCGGCATGGTCGGCTACCTCTCCGCCAACATGCGAGAGAAGCTGTTGAAGCTGATGCTCGCCATTGCCGAAGGGAAAGGCGACACCGCCGCCGAAGTCTCCATATCCATGGGCGAGATCCGGCCGGAGTTCGATGAGGATGCGTATGTTCGCGAGATCGCGCAGCTCGTCGCACTCAATCAGAATGCGACGGTAGGTCAGACGGATATCGGCCGCGTCATCCTCGAGCTGACACGCATCTCCGGCGAAAACGGGGTGCGCCTTCCCGCTGAGCTTACCATGCTCGGCAAGACACTCCTCAACATCGATCGCGTGGCAAAGACACTCGCTCCGGACTTCGATGTGAATGAGTCGATTCGCGAGAACGCGGTGAGTGTCATGCGCAAGCGCATGCTGCACTCGGCTTCACCGACCAATACACTCTCGACATTGCTCGAGATGAACGAGTTCATGCAGCGCTTGCCCGGTCGCCTCAACAAGGTGCTCGACCGCGTCGCAGACAATGAGCTCTCCCTGCACATCGATGCCATTGACGAGGTCGAGCTCATCGCAGGAATGCAGAAAATCGCCAATCGCATCACGATGGGCCTGATCCTGGCCGCCCTCATCATGGGCGGTGCCCTGCTCGTGCGCGTACCCAGCTCATGGACCCTCCTGGGCTATCCCGGCGTCGCCATCATTCTCTTCCTGTTCGCCGTGGCCGGGGGGGTAGCGTTACTTTACAGCATCTGGACCAGCGACCGGAAACCCAGGGCCAAGGTCGAATGAGCCCGCATTTAACGCCACAGCGTCCGGCCGCGTCCAATCGGCGTAATGGCACAAGGAACCACTGAAGGAGTCACCCATGTTTCTCAGGAAGACAGCGTTCGCACTCGCCGCAATCACACTCGCCACGGCCGCATGTGAGCAGTCCGCAACCGAGCCAGTCGAGTCGTTGGCGGTCTCCGTGGAAAGCGCACTCGTAGGCGGAGGCGCCGCGTTCCAGGACGGCGGCGATCACCCTGCCGTGTTCGGACGCCTCGTCCACGTCGCCCTGGGCAAGATCCGCCGGGACTCCGGTGCCGACGCCGCCCGCGCCGCGGCATCCCAGCTGCAACCGCTCGTGAAGGCCGTCCGCGACGCACGCGCTGCCCACGATACCACGGCCGCCCGCTCAGCCATGGCAGCACTCCGCACAGCGGAAGCCACACTCATCGTCAACACCCTCGGCACTGAAGTCGTCACCCGGACCCTCGCCGCCGCTACGCAGCGCGTCGAAGCCCTGGAACGACGCCTCGCCGCCGCTCCAAGCTCCGGCGACCGACCGGGACTCGCCGGCATTGTCGCCGCAGCACGCGCCAAACTCGATGCCGCCACAGCCGCTGCCGCCGCCGGCAACAACGTCGCCGCACTCATTGGCGCGACCGAGATCGTCGAAGGCATGCACACCATGATGCAACGCCGCGACCGCGGCCGGCCGTAAAGCAAAATCGGGATAGGGGGTAGCGAGTGATCCTCGCCACTCCCCTCCCACACCACCGGACATGCGGGTCCGCATCCGGCGGTTCAGTGAGTTGAGGTATGTGTTGCGAGCCGGGGTACTCCGAGCC
>JBBSJG010000171.1:0-6988 GCA_038257485.1 Longimicrobiales bacterium
GCTGTCCCTGCTGTCCCTGCTGTCCCTGCTGTCCCTGCTGTCCCTGCTGTCCCTGCTGTCCCTGCTGTCCCTGCTGTCCCTGCTGTCCCTGCTGTCCCTGCTGTCCCTGCTGTCCCTGCTGTCCCTGCTGTTTCAGGCGCGCGCGCGTCGCGGCTTCGTCCTCCGTGCGCCGGCGCATGGACTCGAGTGCGCGCACCATGGCCTGGGCGCGATCCATCTGGTCACCATTGCTGTTCTGTGGCGAAAATGCTCCGGCCGCCTGGCGCACGCGGTCGCGGATTGCTTCCATCCCTTCCGTGAGTTGACCCTCGAACTGCCGCGCGAACTCCGGTGTGACCTGCTGCCGGGTGAACTGTCGTGACCAGTTGATCTTTTCCTTGAGCTGGTCTTCGCGAATCGCATTGGCCGCCTCGGTCATCTTCCGCGACGCATTCTGATCGGTCTTCCGCGTCGCGGCCGCGATGCGATCGAGTTCACGCTCGAGTACTGCGACGTCAGCCGCCTGCCGCTGTTTCTGCTGGTCGAGCTGCTGCGCCTGTTGCGAATTCGGCGTTCCGTCGCGCGCGAATGACTCTGACTGACGCGCGATCTCCTGCTGCTGTTGTGCGAGTCGCTGTGCGCGATCGAGCGCCTGCCTGGCCTGGTCGGAGGATGACGAGGTGCGATCGCGATTCAGGCGACGCAACTCTTCTTCGAGCTGCCGCGCTGCCGTTTGCGCTGCGCCCGCGGCCTGGTTGGCACCGGCGGAACGGCGGAGGTTGTCCGCGGCCTGCTGCAGCGCATTTGCAGTCTGCTGCAGCTGTGGTCGCTGCTGTTCGCGCGACAACGTCTCGAGACGTCTCGCTTCCGCTTCGAGCGAATCGGCCATGCGGCGCGCTGACAAGTTTCCGCCTGCCGCACTCTGGCCCTGCTGCGCCCCGAGCTGGCGCTGCATGCGCTCCGCCTCCTGCTGCATCCGGCGAGCGAGTTCCTTCAGCCGCTCGGCCGCTTCATCCACCGCGCGGTCCTGCTGCTGTTGCTGCTGGCCTGGCTGCTCGTTGCGCCGTACCGTCTCGTACTGGTTCTGTAGCTCGTCCTTCTCCAACTCGAACAGGTCTGCAAGGTCCTGTGCGCGGGACTGGCCGCCGCCACCGCCACCGCCCTGCTGTTGTTGCTGCTGCTGCACCATCACATCGCGATACACGGCCTCGGCGCGCAGCAGATGCTGCAGTGCCCGCTGCTCCGCGGGCAGTGACGGCCTGGCACTCACGGCGCGCAGCGAATCCAGTGCAGTGTTCATCTCGGTGGTCGCACGCGGCAGGATCGCAGCGATGCGGGCAAAGTTCGTGTCACGCGTGATACCGCGATCCTGCAGCCTCGTCCCGAGCTGCTCGACCTGTTCGCGCAGACGATCCTGCATCAGCGCGACCGTGTTCACCGCCTCGCTGAATCCTTTCGCATCGAAGCGTGCACTGTCACGAAGGATATTGAACGTTGCGGCAATGATGTCGCGCTGCTGCTGCGACAGTTCGCCGATGTCGCCACCGCCGCCGCCTCCTCCTCCACCGCCACCCGGGGGCTGCTCCGCGCCGCCCGCTTCCGCCTGTCGATAATTCTGCGTGTAGGGCCGGATCGTCATGAAGTAGATGTCGCTCGATGCAACCTGACCCCGCCTGCCGTTGTCGCGGGCGCGCGCGTAGTACGAGACCACGTCGCCCGGTTCGAGGCCGAGCTCTTCGAGATATACCGTGTGACCGGCCGTGACTTCGGCAATGGGCGCTGCACTGAACAGCTCGATCGTCTTCTCCGGACCGCCATTGACGGAATACACGAGATCGAGCCGCGCGACGCCGTAATCGTCATCGGCCTTCACCTCGAGAAACACTTCGTCGACCGATGTGTGCCGGCTGTCGCGGCCGGGCTTGGCGAATACGACGGAGGGCGCGCGATCCTCAAGCACGTCGATGGCATAGTCGGAGGAAGCGCGAACCGCGGTTCCTTCCTTTGTGCTCAGTTCGATGTAGTAGAGACCGGGCGCATTGACCTGCAGCGTTCCGGTCAGCGTGCCATCCGCCTGGACGCGCATGGGTATGGAGCGTCCGTTCATCGTCACGATGCGACCGCCGGCCGCAGGTAATGTCGGGTGTGCGATGATGGTCACTGCCGTACCCGCGGGCGCGGCGATGTCACCGCCATCCTCGACGAGCTGCGACGGCAAATTCGTATATGCCGGGAAGTCGTAGTTGAGATCGAGCGTCTTTACATAAGGGATGTCGGCGACATCGAGGATGTACACTTCCGAACGGATGCCACCCGACTCGATGAAGTACTCTGTCTTCGAGCCGACATCGAACAACATCGCCTCAAATGAAACCGAGTCGTCACCGACCAGCATGGGAATCCGCAGATATGTTGAATCGGCCTGCGACCGCATGACAAGCTCGGCGTCGGGAGCATTGAAGTTCTGCAGTGTCGCCTTGATGGTTGCGTCTGCGCCGCGAGGGATCGTCGCATTGCCGGGCTCCACCGCGATCATTGCACGGTCTGCCCGCTCGCCCGGAACGAGTGGACTGAGCAGCGCGGCACGGCCGCTCTGCAGCCACGGCGCATTGACGAGCAGGAGCGCCAGTGCCACGACGGTGACGCCGCCGAGTGCACCGCCAGCCCGCTTGAGCTCAACACGGTCGACTGCGCGCCCGTCGTCAAGCGCGCGGCAGCGCTCGACCGCGCGCGCGACGATATGCCGTCCGAGTGCGCCGGCCTCTTCGGGATTCCGTTCGACGGCCATCGCGCTCACAACCAGCTCGCGCAGCGATGTCTCGTGCTCCTCGAGATACAGTGCGACCTGTTCATCGGAGACCCGCCGAACCAGCGGCCACACCACGAAGCGCGCTGCTAGTCCCGCAATCAGAGCATACGCCGCGATGCGCGAGGCAATGATGGCGCCGGTGTTCGCGAACCCGCCCGCTGGTGATCCCGCCTGCTGTACGACGAGCGACATCACGAGGAATGCGGCAATTGCGGTACCGAGGACGATGACGCCCCCGCGCAGCGCATGCTTCACGCGCCAACGACGTCGCACATGTGCAAGGACGTGCTGCAGCTCGGAAACATTTTGCATGGACATGTCAGGCCTCTCTCCGCACCGGGCGGCGGGACAGGCGGTTGGATACCACCGTCTCGACCGCCAGCAATGCAAAACCAGCTACCATCAGATACCACCATAACGACTGCCGCCGCTCGCGGTCCGTCTCCGACGCGGGGGCCGCTGCGTCGCGGCTTGTTGTGACCCCGCCCGCCGGAACCTGCACCGCCGCGGTGAACTCGGCTGGATCGAGCGGCGTCAGGTCCGACTCACCGACATCGACATTCGATGCGATCGTCTGCATCACACGGCCGTTGTTCCGCGCGTCGCGTACTTCGTAGAAGCCGCGCTCGTCGAGCGGCAGCATGGGATGATCCGCGGCGAGCGTGATCCGCCGCCCTGCGGGCGACACTGCAACATACTCGCCGGGCGTGATCGCCACGACATCGCCCACGACGCGGGCTTCCCGCTCCTGCTTCCAACCGGCCGCGTACATCGTCATGCGATGCATCAGCGGGAGATAGAACGGCTGCACGGGGAGGTCTGACCAGTAGTTGTCGAGCGGCGCGGCCAGCAGCAACACCCGGCCCTGCCCCACCCGTCGCTCCATCAATGCCGCTCCGCCGTCGCCGAACCGGGCGAGGACGTCGCTCGCTGTGCGGACGATGGAATCCGATGCCAGCTCGTCGAGCTGTGTGTGGCGGTAGAAGCGGCCGGCGAGGAGGTCGCCACTGCGCGGTGCGCGGAACACATCGAACACCGGATGGCTCCGCTCGATCGTACCAAACGGGACGCCGCCGTCGCGTGACCGGTCGGTGACGCCGGTCGGACGGGCGGGCAGCAGTCCCCTGCCTTCCGTCGTCACCCTCGCCTGCGATGCGCGCTCGCCCATCGCGACGATCAATCCACCACCCGCTTCGACCATCTCGGCCAGTCGCGCTCCTGCAACACCGCCCGGGATGGCGACGTCATTCAGGATCACGACGCTCTTGCCTTTGAGATCCTCCACCGTGACCGCGCCGGTGCGCTCCGTGACCGCGAATGCGGGCTCTTTGGCGAGTTCGAGCGAACGCGAGGCGAACAGATTGCTCGCTGCGTTCGGACCTACCACCAGCACACCCAATGCACTGCCCGGCTCGAGCAGCGCGCTGCGTTCATTGTCCGCCGGGACGGCGTCATCAGGAATCCGCACCACCGCACGCACCGGCGTTGTCAGTGCAAACGGCGTGAACTCGACGTTCACTGCGCCACTCGCGGGCACTTCCACGGTGCGCGACTGTTCCGGTCGGCCGTCCAGCTCCAGAGCTACACGAACACTGCCGACGGGCGTGGCAGCGCGGTTCACGATGCGCGCGGTCGGTGTGATGCGTTCGCGGCCGTCGACGACAGTCCTCACCACCTGGATGTCGGTGATCGCGAGATTCGCCGCAGCACGCCCTGAAACGACAACTGTGTGCAGTACCGCGCCTGCCGGCAGCTTTGCAGTCGGGTCCCCGTCCCATCCACTGCGCTGCATATCGCTGATGATGAGCATCTCGCGCGCGGCATCCGTCGATGCATCGAGTACTCCCGCGGCGATCTTTACGGCCGGCGCATAGCGGGTTCCGCCGTCGCCGATCTTCATCTCATTCACCAGCGCGCTCAGTGTCGCGCGGTCCGATGTGGGATCGATCAGTGTGCGTGCGTTCGCGTCGAATGCAACGATCGTCGCGCGATCGACCGGTCGGAGCGTCGCAATGGTATCCAGCGCTGCCTTTTTCGCCTGCTCGAACCGGTCGCCGACACCCATGCTGTACGAACGATCCACTGCGATGACGAGCGTCCGCGCGGGCGATCCTCTCCCACTCGCTGCGACGCGGTCCCGCTTGAGCAGCGGCCTCGCGAATGCCGCAGCGATCAGGATCAACGCCAGGATCCGCAACAGCAGCAATGGCCACTGATAGATGCGACGCTGGCTCGTGGACCGATACGGGATCCGTCGCAGGAACATCAGCGACGGGAACTGGATCGACTCACGCTGCTCGCGACGGCGCAGGTGCACGATGATCGGCACCACGATAGCGGCGGCGGCGGCGAGAAAGAGCGGGGCGAGGAATGCGAACGGCATCAGCGCGTCCGGCTCCGGCGCTCGCGCGACGACAGGTACTCGAACAGCGCGTGGTCCAGCGGCTCCGCGGTGCTCAGGCCGACATAATCCACGCGCTGGTCCGTCAGCTGGCGGTTGAGTGCGTCGATGTGCTCGCCCATCAAGCTCTGATACCGTTCCCGCAATGCGGCTGGCACCACGGGCAGATGCTCACCGCTCTCGAGATCCTCAATGGCGGTCGCTTCCTCGAACGGCAGCACGCGCTCGGCCGGATCCAGGACATGAAAGACAATGACGTCGTGACCGCGCACCGACAGCGGTGCGAGGGCGCGGGCGACCGCGGCCGGCTCGTCATAGAGGTCCGACACGACCACGATGATGCCGCGTCGCCGGAGCAGGTCCTGCGCCTTGTGGAACACAGCACCAAGATCGCTGGACCCCCTGGCTTTTGTAGTCGCGACCGTATGCAGCAGGGTGTCAAGGTGGCGGGCCGAACTCGACACGTAGTCGAGAACGTCGTCCGCAAATGTCATCAACCCCACGCGGTCGCGCTGCAGGCTCGAGAAGTAGGCGAGCGACGCGGCGAGGAATCGGGCGTAGTCGAGTTTGGTGATGCTGCCACTGCCGTAGCCCATCGACTTCGATACATCGACCATCACCATGAAGTTTGCATTGGTGTCGGCCTCGTACTGCTTGACGTGGTAGCGATCGGTGCGCGCATACAGACGCCAGTCGACACGGCGGATGTCGTCGCCCGGCATGTACTGACGGTGTTGCGCGAAATCGAGCGACATCCCGAGATGCGGCGCACGGTGGAGGCCGTTGATGAAGCCGTCCACAACGGAGCGCGCTACGACCTGCAGGTTCCCGATGCTTGCGAGAACGTTCGGGTCGATACAACGCCCGTGTGCCGAGGCCGACGTCATCGTTGCCACGGCTTTAGCGCATCTCCGACTTCGGGATCGGTGCTACCGCGATCAGCTTGTCGACGATCTCATCCGTGGTCACGCGCTCCGACTCCGCGTGGAAGTTGCGGAGGATGCGGTGGCGCAGCACAGGCTTCGCCAGTGCCTGGATGTCATCCACACTCACATGGAACCGACCCAGCATCAACGCTCTCGCCTTGCCACCCAGAATCAGATACTGGGCGGCGCGTACACTCGCGCCGTACGAGAGCCACCGCGTGATGAAGTCGGGTGTGTTCGGGCTGCCGGGCCGCGTGAGACGAACGAGCCCGACCGCGTAGCGCAGGACCGGCTCCGACACGGGCACCTTGCGAACCAGCTGCTGGAACGCGATCAGGTCCTCACCCGTGATGGGGTGCTCGATGATCGGATTGCGCAGGGACGTCGTCGTCCGAACGATCTCGAGTTCCTCGTTCTCCGCCGGGTACGGGATATTGATCTGGAACATGAATCGGTCGAGCTGCGCTTCCGGCAGTGGGTACGTGCCCTCGAGCTCGATCGGGTTCTGGGTAGCGAACACGTGAAACGGCTCTTCGAGCGCGTAGGTCCGGCCCATGATCGTGACACGGTGTTCCTGCATGGCCTCCAGCAACGCGGACTGCGTCTTGGGCGGCGTACGGTTGATCTCGTCCGCCAGCAGGATATTGGCGAACACGGGTCCCGGTGCGAACACCATGGAACGCCGGCCTGTCACGGAATCTTCCTGGATGATGTCGGTGCCGGTGATATCGGAAGGCATCAGATCAGGCGTGAACTGGATGCGCGCGAACTTGAGGTTCAGTACGCGGGCGAGTGTGTGGACGAGCAGCGTCTTCGCCAGGCCGGGCACGCCGACCAGGAGCGAATGGCCCCCGACGAAGAGCGAAAGCATCA
>JBBSJG010000172.1:0-6949 GCA_038257485.1 Longimicrobiales bacterium
CCGGCTTGTTGACGGAGGCCGGCCACCGTGTGACGGGGTCGGACGAAAATGTGTACGAGCCAATGGCGTCCCTGCTGAAGGAACGCGGGATCGTGTACGCGGAGGGGTATCGAGCGGAGAACCTGGATCCGGTGCCTGACATCGTCATCGTTGGAAACGCGATCTCGCGGGGGAACCCGGAGCTGGAGCACGTGCTGAATGCGAAGATCCCGTATACGTCGGCGGCGGTGACGATCAAGGAGGAATTCATCCGGGGCCGTACATCGATCGCGGTTGCCGGTACGCACGGCAAGACGTCAACGACATCCATCCTGGCGTGGGTGCTCGAGGTGGCGGGGCTGAATCCGTCGTTCCTGATCGGCGGTGTCGCGGAGAATTTCGGAACGTCGTTCCGCCTGACGGACTCGAAGTACTTCGTGATCGAGGCGGACGAGTATGACACTGCGTATTTCGACAAGGGTCCGAAGATGTGGCACTACCTGCCGGACATCGGCATCGTGAACAACATCGAGTTCGACCATGCGGACATCTACCGGGACGACATTGCATACAACTGGGCGTTCGAGCGTTTCATCAATCTGATCCCGTCGCAGGGACGTCTGATCGCGGGTTGGGATTCGCCGACGGTCCGCGCACTGGCGGCGAAGTCGTTCGCGCCTGTCGAATCAGTTGGCTATGCGGCGGAAGGCAGCGACTCGGACGCGGATGCGCGGTGGCGTGCGGTCGATGTGACGTTCGGCGAGTTCACGCGTTACCGCGTTCTGCGGGACGGCGTGGAATGGGGTGTGGTAGAGACACCGCTTGCGGGTGCATTCAACATCCGAAACTGCCTGGCGGCGATCGCGGCGGCGGACGCGGTCGGTGGGGATGGAGCGCGCATTCTCGAGGCGCTGAGGACGTACAAGAGTGTGCGACGTCGCATGGAAGTCCGCGGTGTCGCGGCGGGTGTCACCGTGATCGACGACTTCGCGCATCATCCGACGGCAGTGCGGGAGACGCTTGCGGCGACGCGTCAGAAGTACGCGGGCCGGCGGGTCGTGGCCGTGTTCGAGCCGCGCAGCTACACGGCGCAGCGCCGCGAGTTCGAAGCGCCGTACATCGACGCGTTGTGCGGCGCGGATGAGATCATCCTGGCGGGACTGTTCCATCCTGAGCGATATGAGGGTGACTCGGCGATCCGCCCTGCGACGATGACGGGTGCGTGGGAGAAGGCGGGCCGCAGTGCGGCATACCTTCCGAACGTGGATGATATTGTCGCGCGGGTGAGCACGACAGCACGCGACGGCGATGTTGTGCTGGTGATGTCGAACGGCGGTTTCGGCGGCATCCACGGCAAGTTGCTGGATGCGCTCGCGCGGTCTAGCGAAGTGTAACGGTCGCGAGGAGGGGGTGGTGATCGGAACCGAAGATGCGAGTTCCGCGATCCAGTCCGTCATCGAGCCTTTGAACCGCGACGGTCTGAATGTCACGTCCCGGGCGGTACAGGACGTGGTCGAGCATGAGGCGGAGCGGGCCGTGGAAGGTGTGGCTCCATGTCCCGTGGCGTTCACTGTGGCGGAATCCGTGCTCGATCATGGCGCGAATCGCGGGATCGCGCAGGCCGAGGTAGGAATTCAGGTCACCGCCGACCACGAGATCCGCATCGGGTGCCGCGCCCGACACGACCGCCTCAGCGAGCGCGGCCGCCTGCGCCGCGCGTCCCCCGCCGAATCCCCTGCGCGTGGCGCGTACGCCGTGGATCGGATGTGGCCGGTGCCGTCCGCGGGTATCGAGATGCGCCGTCGCAAACCATAGCTCGTTGGCGGTGCCCGCGAGCTTTACGGCGATTGCAGCGCGGCGCTGCCGCACGTACGGCAGTGTGATCCATCGCGTATCGGCAATCTCGACGGACGAGAGGATCGCGTTGCCACGATCGCTCCGATGCCACCCGTTCCGCATGGAAGGCGCATAGCGCAGACTGAGTCCGAGGTCGCGCGCCACGGTGACGATGTCCTCGCGGATGTTGCGAGGGGCGAGACCGCCGTGATGTACGGTGTGCGCTTCTGGCACCGTGTCGTCCGTCCGAAACGCCTCCTGCACAAGGACGACGAACGGGCGGTCCTCCGCGGTCCTCGCGCGCGCCGCAGTGAGCACGCGAATGCGCTCCGCGAGTCTACCCTTCCCGATGGCGACGTTCCACGACAGGACATCGATCTCGCGCGGCTCCCGTTCGACCGCGTGCGCGAGGTCGAGCAAAACCGGCTCACCGACATTGGCCCGCCAGAACTCCAGGTCGGGATGATGCTCATGGTCCGTCATGGCGACCTGCTCACTGGCCGCTCATCGCCCTCGCGGCCTTGACCACGTTCATGCCCAACGGCGTCCATACCGGCCTCGCTGTACTCTCCGCGATCTCGTAGCCGAGCAGAAACGCGAGCCGTGCAACGCGCGCAATCTTGTCGGTGTCAATGGTCGATATTTCGTCCGACGCCTTGTGGTAGTCGCCGTGAAGGCCCGTAGTGAAGAAGATCGCGGGGATATCCTTGCGTGCGAAACTGAAATGATCGCTGCGCAGGAAAAGCTGCTCTTCCGGTGTGAGATCGGGTGCCACAGTGAGGCGCAGATCAGGATTCGCTCGGCTCACTGCAGTGGCCAGAGGCCCGAGCGAGCTGTACTCCAGGCCGATTGCTGTGACTGAATCCGGGTTGTTCCGTCCGATCATGTCCATGTTGATGTTTGCAATGATGTGTGTGATCGGCACAGGCGGATGGTCGGTGAAGTACGACGAGCCGAGCAGCCCCTTCTCCTCGCCTGACACGGCCAGGAAGATGAGCGAGCGTTTCGGCGGTGTCGCAAGCGACGCATATGCCTCGGCGATCTCCATGATGGCAGTTGTGCCGGATCCGTCATCATCGGCGCCATTGTAGATCGTGTCACCTCCGGCATCCGCGGTTCCGACGCCGACGTGATCCATGTGCGCGCTGAAAACGACATACTCGTTCTTCAGCACGGGGTCGCTGCCCTCCAGGATGGCGACGACGTTCGGGACGCGGGCGTCCGTGACCTGGGCGGGCGTGCGAAGCTTGAGGGTGACGCCTGTCATGTCGCGCGCGGCGGGCGGCGAGGACGTGAACAGCGAGGCAGGGTCGAGGCCGCCTGCACGCGACACCGCGGCGAATGCATCCGCACGCACGCCGAATACCGGGAACGGCGCGGCCTGCTCCGCGAGCGGTCGGGCGATCTCGGCGACAGACGCCGTCGTCACGCGCGGATCGAGGATCATGATGAGACCGGCGGCGCCGGCTCCCATGGCCGCTGGAAACAACGCGGAGAGTCGTTGCTGCCACGCGATCCCGAGTGTATCCGGTACGGCGGCAACGAGGATGCGGCCGCGCACGCCGGCCGGAATGGTCATGCCGGCGGTTGCGGTGCCGATGAAGTACGGCGAACCAACCACGGAGTCGACTTCGGCCGGGATGATGAAGTAGTCCTGCGCGAAGGTCATGTCGGGCGTTGTTGCGCCACGCACCTCGATCATCGGCACTGTAGCATTGACGCGACGCATCGTGTAGGGATAGCGCTGAATGAATGTTGCGCTGTCGCCGCCCGGCCGCAGGCCGAATGAACGGAACTGTGCGGCAATGTAGGCGGCTGTCATTTCGAGGCCGGGACTGGGCGTGTCGCGCCCACCCATGGAGTCATGCGCGATGATGCCGAGACGGTGGAGTGCATCGGCCGCTGTGATGGTGGCGGCAGCCGCGCTGATGGACGGGCGAGTCTGCGCGCTCCCGACCGCCTGCGCGTGTGCCGTAGAGGCTGCAAGCAGCAGTGCGGCCGCGGACACGCGAAGTGGTTTCGAACAGTGCATTGTCATAGCCGGATGAGGTCGATCAGCGGCGCCGCGAGAACTTCGTGGCCGCCATCGAACGGGAGCACCCGGTGAGCGAGGCCTGCAGCAGTCATGACCTCGCTGGCCTGTGCAATTCTCGCCTCGGACGCGTAACGATCGGCCCGACCGTGCACGAGTGTCACTGCCGCGCCACCGAATACGTCAGCCGCGGGCTGCACATCGTCGGGCAGAAATCCACCCCAGAGCACCACATCACTGACGCGCGACGTGCGATGCGCGATCCACCTCGCCGCAGTGGCGGCGCCCTGTGAAAAGCCGAGTGCGACGATACGGGCGGGAGTGCGCTGCAGTCCACCGACCACGTGGTCGTACAGCGTATCCAGATAGTCGACATAGTCGTCGATCTCCGTCTCGCGATCTTCGCGTGTCATCCACGTCGCACCGATTCCCGCATCACTTGCGTGGACGCCAGGTGACGTCTCGAAGTAGTACCGATTGAGGGCTTCGGGCGCGACGATCAGCCGACCATCGCCGATGAGCGGCTCGAAGCGGGGGAGAAAGCGGGCCGCGAGCTGGCCGTAGCCGTGGAGAACGAACCACACTTCACGCGCATCATCGAGGTCGCCGAGCACTGCGAATCGTGCCGACCGGCGAACTGCAATATGGTGTTCCCGGATATCACGCTGTGTCACGATGCGATGAACCTCGGTGGATGTTTGAGATGGAAGTCGGTCGCGTCCTGCCAGGCTTTGGCGACCGCGAGAAGCTTGTCCTCCTCGTAGAGGCGGCCGACGAACGTGATGCTGACGGGTGACCCCTGTGCATTGAAGCCGGCGGGCAGCGAGATCTGCGGATGGCCTGTGAGGTTCGTGAGCTGCAGGACACTTTCACCATTCGATGTGGAGATGAACACATCGACGGTCCGCATGACAACATCCATCTGCTCCATGACGAGCGTGCGAATGCGGTTGGCCTGAATGTACTCGACGGCCGGAATGAAGCGGGCCTGCCGGAAGCTGCCCGGCCAGGTGCTGGTCGCCTCCATGAGCGTGTCGCGACCGGAGCGCGTCAGATCGTCGAATGCCGCGGCGGATTCCGCGTTCAGGATGATGTTGAGCGCGCCGATCGGATGCTCGCGCGGCATGGTGACAGGCTTGAGGTCCGGCACGATCCGCCGCATGACAGCGAGCGCGTTCTCGTTGTGCGGGATCGCGACACCGTTGCGGTCCTTTGCATCGAACGCACTCTGCAGGTAGCCGACGCGCAAGGACCGCAAATCAAGCGAGGCGTCCCAGTTGAAGGGAACGTCGCGGACCGTCGGGTCCTTGCCGTCGGGTCCGTAGATCGCCGACAGCACGAGTGCGCAATCTTCGACGGAGCGGCACATCGGCCCGATCTTGTCCATGCTCCATGACAGCGCCATTGCACCCGCGCGGCTTACGCGGCCGAATGTCGGACGCAGACCTGTCACGCCATTGCGTGCCGATGGTGACATGATGGAGCCGAGCGTTTCGGTGCCGATTGCGAAGCCGACCAGGCCGGCGGCCGTAACCGCGCCGGGGCCGGCCGACGAGCCACTGCTTCCCTGCTCGAGGTTCCACGGATTACGCGTCGTACCACCGTACCAGACGTCGCCCTGCGCGAGCGCACCGAGCGTCAACTTGGCGATCATGATTGCGCCCGCCGCATCGAGACGCTGCACAACCGTAGCGTCCTGATCGATCACCTGATCGCGATACGGCTCTGCGCCCCACGTGGTGCGAATGCCCTTCGTGGCGAGAAGGTCCTTGGCGCCCCAGGGGATACCGTGCAGCGGTCCGCGGTAGCGACCCGCCGCGATCTCGCGATCTGCGATCGCAGCCTGTGCACGCGCGCGGTCGTCCGTGTACGACACGACGGCTTCCAGCGTCGGCCCATGCTTGTGCATCCTCGCAAGGTACATCTCGGTGAGCTCGGACGGCTTCACCTGCCGCGTACGCACGAGCTCGGCGAGCTTCCGGACGGACCAGAATGCGACGTCGTTCAGATCCGCCGGCCGCGTCACGCGCTCCGCCTTGCTCATGCGCATCGCCTGACGCCGGGTCGGGAACGTCATGCCCGGGAGCGCCGGGTCGAACTGAATCGCCGGCAGCACCGCATTCTCCAGATTCACCGCGTGGATCTGGTCGAGACTGCGCGACATCGAGTTCACGCCGCGCACCATCTTCTCCCGTTGCTCTTCGGTGAATGTGAGCCCCGCGACTTTCTCGGCGTCGGCAATCATCTCCTTCGTAACCCTCGTCGGATCCTGCCCTGCCTGTCCCCATAGGACCCCCGGCAGCAGCGTGGATCCCAGGCCGATGGACGAGAAGTAGGCGACGAACGAGCGGCGGTCGAGTACACCCGCGTCTTCAAGCGGCGTCTGGGCGTTCATGCGTGCTTCCTCTCCGGGGATGGTGTCCACTTGCTCGCGGCTGCCTCTGCCGGTACAGGGAAGCATTCGGGATGGAGCAGGCCCGCGAGCACTTCGACACCGTCGACAAATCGAGGGCCGGAGCGATTGAAGAATGACGAACCATCGACCACGAATGCACGGTCGTCGCAGATCGCGCGTGGTGCGGCGGCGTGCAGCTTCTGTGCATTCGCGTCGGCATCGATGCGCGATTTTGCGACGTCATAGCCGCAGGGCATAATGACAAGCACGTCCGCATCGAGTGACGGCAGGCTCGACCACTCGACCTGGTCGGAGTGTGATCCAGCGGTGCCCAGAAGGCAGCGGCCGCCAGCAGCTTCGATCATTTCCGGTACCCAGTGGCCCGGTGCGAATGGTGGATCGAGCCACTCGAGCGCGAGCACGCCGGGACGCGTCGCACCCGCGACGACATCATGTACGCGGTCCAGACGGCGTCGCAACAGTGACACGACGAGCTCGCCGCGACGGGGTACGCCCGCCGCATGTGCGACCTGGTGGATGGTGTCGAAGATGTCGGAGATCGTGTGGGCGTCGAGCGACACGACGTCAGCGTGCAGTCCCGCCTCCCTGACAAGCGCGCGCACGCCAGGTGTGGGCACCGCGCACACTTCGCAGACGGCCTGTGTGAGGATCAGGTCGGGATCGAGCTCACGCAGCATGTCACGATC
>JBBSJG010000173.1:0-6935 GCA_038257485.1 Longimicrobiales bacterium
AGACGCGAATCGGATTCGACGAGGACGTCGTGCGCCTTGGTGCTCCACGTCGTGCTCTGTTCGTGTGCGACGACGCCCGGGCGCTCTGTCGACAAGTCCTGGTACAGCGTGCCGCCGAGGTACACATTGAGCAACTGCATCCCGCGGCAGATCGCGAACACCGGAATCTCGCGCGCGAATGCGGCCTCGAGTGCAAGAAACTCCATCTCATCACGTTCGGGGAGCACACTGCCGAGCGCGGGGCTCGGCTTCTCGCCGTACCTCGCCGGGTCCACATCCTCGCCGCCCGTGAGCACGAGGCCCCTGCAGCTCGACATGATGGCGTCAATCGACGATCGCGTGTGCGCAGGCGTGATGAGGACGGGCGTCATGCCGAAGTATTCGAGGACCGCGATGTAGCTGGTGTAGAGGAATACCGACGGCCGCGCGTGCGCGCCGCTCTTCATGACGAGCGACGTCGTGAGCGCGACGAGCGGTCGGTCCTGCATCAGCTGTTGCCCAGCAGTGTGATCGCCCTCGCTGGATCCATGTTGCCACCCGAGAGCACGGCAACAGTGCGACGGCCTTCCGGCTTCCACGCGCCGCACAGCAGCGCGCCAACGGTGGCAGCACCCGAGAACTCGACGATCAATTTGCTGGACTTCATCAGGTTGGCCGCCGCCTCGAGGATGGCGTCATCGGAAACGAGCACGACGTCATCGGCAAGCGCGCGCACATGCTCGAAGTTGTGGGCGCCGGGCCGCACGGGCATGAGCCCGTCTGCAATGGTTGGCCGCGACTCGATCGTGACCAGCTCGTCCGCCTTGATGGAGCGATACATCGCATCGGCGTTCTCCGGCTCGACTCCGATGACCAGACACTCCGGATTCTTGCGCTTGATGTACGCCGCGATCCCGCTCAGCAGACCGCCGCCACCGCATGGCACAAGGATCGCCTCGACCTCCGGCCACTGCTCGAGGATCTCGAGGCCGCACGTTCCCTGCCCGGCGATGACGTTCAGGTCGTCGAATGCGGGAATGATGGTGAGGCCCTGCGCTGCCGCGATCTCCCTGGCCTTCGCCTCGCGATGCACGGATGTCGTGCCTTCGATCACGACTTCGGCACCCAGCCGCTTCGCGCCATCCACCTTGATGGCCGGCGCGGTTGTCGGCATCACGACGACCGCGCGGATCCCGAAGATCTTTGCGGCCATGGCAACGCCCTGCGCGTGGTTGCCGGAGGAGAATGCGATCACTCCCTTCTGACGCTGCTCCTCGCTCAACCGCGCAACAGCGGTATACGCGCCGCGGATCTTGAATGCACCCGCGTGCTGCAGATTCTCACACTTCAACCGGACTTCACTGCCGACGCGGTCCGACAGCCATTCCGCCTCGAGCAGCGGGGTGCGCACCGCGACCGTTTCCAGGTCGCGGGACGCACGCGTGATGTCTTCCGCTGTTACCAGATCAGTACTCATCAGCCGCTTCGGCCGGCTGCGCGTCCATGCCCTCGTCATCGACCGGCATGCTGTCCATGCCATTGTCCACGATTTCCTCACCATCGAATGGCATGCCTGCATCTGGATCCGACGTGATGTCATCAGTCGGATCGCTCGACGGCGGTCCGTCCGGATCGACGCCGTCCATGATGCTCACGGGCTCCTCGTCTTCAGGCACGACGCTCGCCACGTCCATGATCATGTCGCCTTCATCCAGCGACACGAGTCTGACGCCCTGCGTTGCCCGGCCGATCACACGGATCTCCTTGATCCGCTGACGGTTCACAATGCCGTTCTTCGTGATGAGCATCAGCTCGTCATCGTCGTTCACTGCCTTGATCGCAATGACGCAACCCGTCTGATCATTGAGCTTGAGGTTGATCACGCCCATACCGCCGCGCGTCTGCAGGCGGTAGTCGTCGATCATGGTGCGCTTGCCGCGGCCAAACTCCGTGACCACCAGCAGTGTCGTGTGAGCATTGATATCAGGATGCGTGACGACCATGCCGATGACTTCGTCGTCGTCGCGCAGGCGGATGCCGCGAACACCGGTCGCAACGCGACCCATCGACCGGACGTCGCCCTCATGGAAGCGGATCGCGATGCCCTGCCGCGTCGCGAGAATGATCTGGTCGTCGCCATTCGTCAGCTGCACGTCGATCAGCTGGTCGTCATCCGTGATGTTGATGGCGTTCACACCCGCCGCGCGGACGTGACGGTATGCTGACAGCTCCGTCTTCTTCACGACACCCTTGCGTGACACGAACATCAGGTAGCGGTCCGCCGCGAACACGCGCACCGGCACCACAGACGCAATGCGCTGGTCGGCCGCGAGCGCGAGCAGGTTGATGATCGGCTTGCCTCGCGCATTGCGACTCGCGACCGGGATCTCGTGCACCTTCAGCCAATGGCAGTGACCCGCGGCGGTGAAGATCATCAGGTAGTCGTGCGTCTGGGCGGTATAGAGATGCTCGACCCAGTCCTCTTCCTTGGTGTTCATCCCCTGCAGACCTCGCCCGCCTCGCTTCTGGGCGCGGTATGTGTCGAGCGGCAGGCGCTTGATGTAACCGCCGTGCGAGACCGTGATGACCATCTCTTCATCGGCGAGGAGGTCTTCGATGCCGAGCGACGAGAAGTTCGTGAGCTCCGTGCGGCGGTCGTCGCCATACGTCTCGGCAATCAGCAGCAGTTCGTCCTTGATGATCTGCTTGCGACGGTCTTCGCTCGCCAGGATATCGCGCAGGTCGGCAATCGTCGCACGTACTTCTGCGAGTTCTTCCTCGAGTTTCTCTATCTCGAGACCGGTGAGGCGGCCGAGACGCATGTCCAGGATCGCCTTCGCCTGACGTTCCGACAGGCCGAACGTCTCCTGCAGGCCGATGCTCGCGGCATCTGTGTCGTCCGCGGCGCGGATGAGTGCGACGACCCGGTCGATCGCGTCCACTGCGATCTTGAGGCCCTCGAGGATGTGCTCGCGGTCCACCGCCTGGCGCAACTCGAACTCGGCCCGGCGGATCACCACCACATGGCGGTGCGCGAGGAAGTGCTTCAGCATCTCGTGCAGGTTCATGATCCGCGGCACACCATCCACGAGCGCCAGCATGATCACGCCGAACGTCGACTGCATCTGCGTGTGCTTGTACAACTGGTTCAGAACAATCTGCGGAATCGCGTCGCGCTTCAGCTCGATCACGACGCGGATGCCGTCACGATCCGACTCGTCGCGCAGGTCGGTGATCTCGGTCACCTTCTTGTCGCGCACCAGGTCCGCGATCTGCTCGATCATGCGTGACTTGTTCACCATGAACGGCACTTCCGTCACGATGATGCGAGGCTTGCCGTTGTCCGGTTCCTCGATCGTCGTCTTCGCACGCATCACGATGCGGCCGCGGCCCGTGTGATACGCTTCCTTCACGCCGTCGAAGCCGCAGATGTAGCCGCCCGTCGGGAAGTCCGGTCCCTTCACGAACTGCATCAACTCGGGGATCGTCACATCCGGATTGTCGAGCTGGTGCACACATGCTGCAATGACTTCGCGCAGGTTGTGCGGCGGAATGTTCGTGGCCATGCCGACCGCGATGCCACTGCTGCCATTGACGAGGAGGTTCGGGAACTTCGACGGGAGCACAGTCGGCTCCGTCAGCCGGTCGTCGTAGTTCGGCTGGAATGCGACGGTTTCCTTGTCGATGTCGGCGAGCAGCTCACCGGCCAGGCGGGTCAGGCGGGCTTCGGTGTAACGGTATGCCGCCGCATTGTCGCCGTCGATCGAACCGAAATTGCCCTGACCGTCGACGAGCGGATAACGGAGTGAGAAATCCTGCACCATGCGAACCATCGCGTCATACACCGACATGTCGCCGTGCGGATGGTATTTACCGAGCACGTCACCCACCACCGTCGCGCTCTTCTTGAACGGGCGGCTCGCACTCAGGCCCGCTTCGTTCATCGCGTACAGGATCCGCCGGTGCACGGGCTTCAATCCGTCACGCACATCCGGCAGCGCTCGCTGCACGATGACACTCATCGAATAGTCCAGGAATGACTCGCGCATCTCGGTCTCGATGAGACGCGGAAGGACCTTCTCGTTATTCGGCGGCGGAGTGCTCGACATCGAAGCTGTTTCCTCGGGCTGTATGGGGGTGCGGTTTTAGACCCGAATGATACACCCTATACGCGTACGTGTGCCCGCGCGCGTGTGCGCGAGCGAGGGAGGGAGGGAAATGGGAAATGGGAAACGGGCTGGAGGGTGGGAGGGGTTGGAAGGGGCGGGAATGGGTGTGGAGGGGCAGCCGGGGGCTGCCCTCCACGGGGTCGGGAGGGTCGGGAGGGTCGGGAGGGTCGGGAGGGTCGGGAGGGTTCGGGAGGGTCGGGAGGGTTCGGGATCTCTTCGGCCGGGTCAGCGTGTCGCGGTGAAGGGGCCGGAGTCGTCGCTGGGGAGGTCGGTGATGAGGCGCCAGGTGCCGCGGAGGCCGCGGGAGCCTTCGCGGCGGCCCTCGTGGATGAGGCGGAAGTCCGTGTAACCGCCGTCGGAGAGCCGGAGCTGGCCTTCCACCTCGAACCGGATCGTACCGTCGCTTCGGACGTCGACGGGCACGGTGCGCGTCGTTTCGACGAAGAGCACACGGCGGCTGCCCTCGTAGAAATTCCACTGGAGGTGGAGGTCGGCGTCCGAAGAGGCGCCGTAGCCCCTCGAGATGTCGAGTTGGCCGTTTACGGAATGGCCGGGCGCGTCGTACACCGAGCCGGCATAGTCGTAATAGCCGGAGATGTCGTCACGGGGATCCAGCGCGAGATCGCACCCGCCGAGCGTGACGGCGGCGAGTGCGACGGTCAATATGCGCGAACGGAGCAGGGTCATGAGCGTCCTCCTGAAAAGTTACTGTGCTCTCATGACCCCCATACCAGTCCAGCCGCCGATTTGTTCGGGAGTTCCTACCTCGGGCGCCACGGCGTCGTAACCCGCTGCCCCTCGATCACCGTGCGGCGGCCGTTCTGGTCGAGCAGGAAGCGCGGCGTCACCATGCGCTCGCCCTCGTGCAGGTTGACCGAGGCAGTCGCACGCTGCGTCGACGTGGCAAAGCTGTACGACGAAGCCGCACTTTGATTCGTGTTGTATCCCATGTCCGTCAGCGACGCGATCGTCATCGCACTCAGCGGATTCGTGCTGCCGCTGATGTAGCCCGTCATCAGCTCATTGCCGAAGATACTCTCACGCCAGTGGCCGTCACGCGTGCCACCCGCGCCGGTGTCCTCCACCGGCACATGCATGTCCGCACCGCCCAGCGTGCGGTACGCGCCAACCGCACCAATCCCGGTAAACCGCGGGTCGGCCCCGCCAGCACCCGCGATCAGACTCACCGCCGGCCACAATGTGCCGATCCCCAGGACGTGACCGATCTCGTGCATGACAACCGCGTCCAGCGTGCCGTACCGCTCCATCTGCAGCAGGTCAGCCTGATCCAGCTTCAGATGACCCAGCAACGGCAGACTCCCGCTGTTCCGGATGAAGCACGGACCTGCCTCGCCCAGGATCTTGCCCGGACCATCGATTTCCTTGAACTCCACGAAAATCAAGATGTCGTCGATCCGCTCGTTCACCGCCGGCTGGCCCACAAAGCACGCGTCCGCCTCGGCGGCCGCATTGATATCGGGAAGATCGCCCATGATCGCCGCCTGCCACTTGGCGACAGCCGCCGCAACCGCCTCCTGCTGCCTGGCCGTCGCGGTCGCACCGATATAGCGCACGGTGATGTTGTACGCACCTACGGGTACGGGCGCGACCATCGGAGGCGTCCACGCCGGCGGTGCGGTGGCTGTCGGGGTCGATGTATTACCCGACTGTTCAGTGCTCGACGGCCCGGTCGGACTGTCGCCACAGCCGACAAGAACGAACGAACCGATTGCAATCGTAGTGGTGAGCAGACGTCGCATATGGAGTCGCATCATCGCAAGATCACTTTTTCGAGAAGCGTCGCGGGAAGCCCCGCTGATGTAAGGTAACCTATTGTGGGGTAATGATCTAGTGGGGATGACCGTCGGCCTGAAAGGCCGACTGGCGGACCGTCGGCCGAAGGCCGACTGGCGAGGGCGAACCGTGGCCCGAAGGGCCACTGGCGGAAGGCGGCTCGCGCCGGACATTTCGCCAGTGCCCGCCAGGGCACGGTTCGCCCTCGCCAGTGGCCGCAGGCCACGGTCCGCCAGTCGGCCGTTCCGGCCGAACGGTCCGCCAGTCGGCCTACGGCCGACGGTCCGCCAGCGCCACACGCGCGGTTTTAAGGTACGGCACCGTATGGCTGCCCTTCACCTTCACGACGTCTTCCGGGCGGCCCATGGCGACGACCAGGCCGCCGTCGTCGCCGGCGTCGGGGCCCATGTCGATGATCCAGTCGGCGGATGCGATGGCCTCGATGTTGTGTTCGATCACGACCACGGTGTGTCCGGCGTCGACGAGTTTGCGCATGACTGCGATCAGCTTCCGGACTTCCCCGCCCGACAGTCCTGTCGTCGGTTCGTCGAGGATGTACATGCGACGACCGCGCTTCTTGTGTGCGCCGATCAGTTCGCGGGCGATCTTGAGCCGCTGCGCCTCGCCGCCGGACAACGTTGGCGCGGGTTGTCCGAGTCGGAGGTAGCCGAGGCCGACCTGCTGAAGCTGCCACAGCATCTGGCCGAGCTTGTCCTCGCGGATGAAGAAGCGGATGGCTTCATCGATCGTGAGTTCGAGCACCTGCTTGATGTTGAGGCCCTTGAATGTGACCTCGAGGACTTCGCGCTTGTAGCGTGCGCCATTGCAGACATCGCAAGGGATGTAGACGTCGGCGAGGAACACCATCTCGATCTGTGTGACGCCCTCGCCCAGGCAGGCTTCGCAGCGTCCGCCTTTGACGTTGAAGGAAAAACGTCCGGCTTTATAACCGCGCTCTCTGGATTCGGGAAGCATCGCGTAGAGATCGCGGAT
>JBBSJG010000174.1:0-6911 GCA_038257485.1 Longimicrobiales bacterium
AATGCGAGAGAGAGTGCGCGCCGGAACCCGGACAAACGCAGCGCGTACGTCGATACAGGAAGCGTGCCAAGCGCGGGTACACTGATCAGCTTTCCGCTTCCTCGCGCTCCTTGAAAATCTTCAGGTTCGTCGAGTGCCCGGGACTGTACCTCGCCGTGGGATTGATATCGTGGACCGCGTGATTGACCGCCATGGCCGCCTCACTGAACCCGGTCACGATCAGCTCGATCTTGCCCTCATACGTGACCAGGTCGCCCGCGGCGTAGATCTTCGGGCGGTTGGTCTGCAGCCGGTGGTCCACCTTGATCGAATGCTTATCGAGGTCCAGCCCCCACCGCGCGATCGGGCCCAGGTCCGGCTTGAAGCCGATCAGCGCCAGGACTGCGTCCACGTCCAGCGTGGTTTCCTCATGGGTCTTGTTGTCGAAGATCGTGGCGCCTGTGACACACGCGTCGCCGTGAACGTCGCGCACTTCCTTGAATGTCAGCAACTCGATCTCACCCGCTTCGACCGCCGCCGTAAGCTCGCGCATCGACGCGGCATGGGCGCGGAACCCGTCCCGGCGATGGATGAGCACGATACGCCTGGCCTTGCCCTTCAGATTGAGAACCCAGTCGACGGCGGAATCGCCACCACCCACGACCAGTACGGACTTGCCCTCGTAGTGAGAGGGGTCCTTCACATGGTGGGTGATGCCCTTGCCGAGGAGCTTGCCGTACCCGGGGCATTCCAGCACCCGTGGCGAAAAGGCACCCTTTCCGCCCGCAATCAGCACGGTCTTCGAGGGATACCTGCCCTTGTCGGTGACCACGATGTAGTCGTCGCCATCCGTTTCCAGGTCTAGCACCTGCTCTTCGAGGCGGACATCCGCACCGAACTGGGTTCCCTGCTCACTCAGGTTCGCGGCCAGGTCGCGGGCGAGGATACGGGGGAAGCCGCCGACGTCATAGATGTATTTTTCCGGGTAGAGCGCAGTCAGCTGGCCCCCGAGTTCCGGCAGCGAATCGATGATGCGGCAGGAGATGCCGCGAAGGCCTGCGTAAAATGCACCGAAGCAGCCGGTCGGGCCGCCGCCGATGATCGTCAGGTCTCTTGGTTCTGCGAGATTCACTGCGTTTCCTTCTCTGAGTTTCAACTTGGGCGCGGATCCTAGCGCCCGCTGGAACAACGGCGCAAGCCTATTCGTTCGAGGCCGTCGGCTCACCGAGGTAGAGCTTCGATGCCTTGTAGCGTACCAGCGCGTCGCGGACCAGCAACTTGATCAGGATCGCGGCAGGCATGGCGAGCAACAGCCCGACGAAGCCGAAATAGAAGCCGCCGATAGCGAGCGCCAGGATCACTGCCACCGGGTGGATCCCGATGGACCCGCCCACGATCCGCGGCCCCGTGATGGTGCTGTCGATCAACTGGACAATGAAGAAGACGATGCCGGACCGGGCGATCACCGAGAGGAAGTCGCCACTCAGGATCGCGATGATCAGGACGGGAATGATGCTGACGACGAGACCGAGATACGGAATGAGGTTGAACACGCCGGCGACGGTTCCGACCAGTCCCGAGTACGGCACGCCCAGCACGAGCAGGCCGAGCCATGTCATGATCCCGACGAGAACGGCTTCAATGAGCTGGCCGCGCAGGAAGCGGGAAAGGAGGCCGTCGAATTCGGTGAGGAATGAGATCCAATGTGCACGCTGACGCACCGGCATCAGCTCGCGCATCTTCGTCGATGCCGTATTGAAGTCCTTCAGCAGGTAGATGATCAGGACGGGCGTCAGGACGACATATCCGATCATGGTTACGAGGAACGAGAGTCCCCTGCCCACGCCGAGCACTGCCCGCCACGCGCGCGTTCCGATATCGGCCTGCTGCTGCTGGAGGAACGCGGCGATCTTCGCCTCGTCGATCCTCAGCTGGGACGTCACCCGCTCACCGGACAGATACGGGATATGTGAGGATGCGAGCTTCGTTCGCAGTGTCTCCAGCGATGCGATCATGCGCTGCACGGCTTCCGGAATGCGCGTGACCAGGGACTCGATCTGGATCGCGAGCGCAGGCATGCCGAACACGAGCACGAGCACGATCGACGACAGGATGGGGACCATGATGATCGCGACAGCAATGCCACGCCGGATACCTCGCTTCTCCAGCTTGTCGACTACGGGGTGCAGGATGTACGCGAGCACCATTGCGACAATGAACGGGGCGAGAATGGAGCCGAGCGACTTGAAGAGCCACAGCAGCATGACGGCGGTTGCCGCGATGACAATGTTGCGGTGACGTTGTGTGCCGGCGAACGGCCGCAGCAGAACGATCAGCAGCGCGTAGGCGACAACGGGACCGATGATCGGCTTGATCGAGACCAGCCAGATGGTCGCGGCAAGAACGACGAGGGCTGCATAGGTCCATCTCCATTCAGGCGAATGGAGGCGCGGCTTCGCGACGGGTGTATTCATAAGCCTCAGGCCGAAAGACGGATTCCGAGTCGTTCACCGGCAATGCGGATGACATCGCGCGCGTTCGCGTAGCTGACCCGCTCGAGTGCCTGGTGCAGCGGGAGCCAGCTGCACTCGGTAATGCCCTCGTCGAGCTGTGGCGATGTGTCGCCGCCCGTTGATTCGAGAAGGAAGAAATGGCAGAACTTGTGCACGAGCTTCCCGCGGTCCCGGAAGTACCAGTCGATGGTCGGCAGCTGCGCGACAACATCGAGCTCCGACAATCCCGTTTCTTCTTCCACCTCGCGGACCGCTGCCTGCTCAGGCGTCTCGCCACCCTCGATGTGTCCCTTGGGCAGGCCCCAGTTGTTGTACGGATCACGAATCAGCAATACAAACGGACCGGACTCCTCGGGTCGGTACACGACGCCGCCTGAGCTCGTCTCGATCCGCGTGCGACGCGCGCTGCGCCCCCGGCCGCCTGGCCGCTCGCGCGAGCGTTCCGTCATGCCAGCACGCGGACTGGGACGGAAAGGTGCTCGGCGATCTGCACGGCGTTCGTCGCGGCACCCTTCCGCAGATTGTCCGCAACCACCCAGATGTGCAGGGTACGAGGATCGTCCGGATCGACCCTCACCCGACCAACCCGCACGGGATCCGTCCCCGCCGCCATCCGCGGCATCGGATCCACCTTGCCGTCATAGACCTCGACATCGGACATGGACCGCAGCGCGGCCGTCGCTTCGGACACTGTCAGTGCGCGCTCCAGTTCCACCACCGCGGACACGCTATGGCCGACTTCGACGGGTACCCTCACGCACGTTGCACTCACGCGCAGGTCCGGCAGTCCGAGAATCTTGCGTGTCTCCTCCCGCACTTTCGTTTCTTCCTCGTTCCATCCGTCTTCCGCCCGCGGGCCGATGCACGGAATGACATTGCCGGCGATCGGTCCAGTAAACGGCGATTCTGCCGATGCCCCGCCCGCGAGCTCAGCATTCAATGCGGCAATGCCCTTCTGCCCGGCGCCCGACACCGACTGGAACGTGGTTGCGCTCACCCGCCTGAGCGTGCCGGCGAGATGCAGCGCCTGCAGTGCGACGACGAGTTGGATGGTGGCGCAGTTGGGATTTGCGATGATACCACGGGGTCGATCCGACATCGCGGCGGCATTGACCTCCGGAACGACCAGCGGCACATCGGCATCCATACGGAACGCGGACGAGTTGTCGATGACGACGGCGCCTTCCGCGGCGGCGATCGGCGCCCACTCCCGGCTGCGCGACGCGCCCGCCGAGAACAGCGCCACATCACACCCTGCGAACACACCGGCCGAGGGGGCGCGCACGGTCCATCCCCGACCGCCCCACGTGATCCGTCCGCCCGCCGACCTTTCGGACGCGAGGAGGACCAGTTCATCGACGGGGAACGACCGTTCCGCCAGGACCTGCAGCATGGTATGACCAACGGCGCCTGTCGCGCCGAGCAGTGCAATTTTTATAGACCGACCTTCTATACGACCTTCGAGAGATCAAACGCCGAATGGAGCAATTGCAAGGTCCGCTCCTCTTTCTCGACATCGACCACCACCGAGATCGACATGGCACTGGTCGAAAACGCGTAAATGTCGATGTCCTCTACGCGTAGCGCCTCCACGGCCCGGGCGTATACCCCCGGGATGCCGGCCATCCCACCACCTACCAGTGTCACCCGGCACAGGGCGTTTCGCGACTCGATCGCGGACCCGTCCAACTGGAGGACACTCCCGGCCAGCGCCACCGCGCCCGCCAGGTCCTCCTCCGGAATCGTCAGCTGGAGCTGACGACGGCCGTCCGCGAGATCCGCATAATTGAAAAAATCGACGGACACGCCCTTCGCTGCCAGTGCTGACAGGAATGACCCCATTGCCTCCATCGTGGCGGGCACGCCCCGCAGGACCAGCCGGGCATAGCCTCGCTGGGACGCGAGGCCCGTCAATGCCACCTGTTCCAAGTCGGTTCTCCTGGTGATGAGCGTGCCGATCACGTCGTTCGCGCGGAACGACGACAGTACGCGGATCGGGACATTGAACCTGGCACCAATCTCGACCGCCCGCGGGTGCATGACCCTCGCGCCCGCCGATGCCAGTTCGATCATTTCCTCGTAGTCGATCTCCGGAATCATGCGCGCACCCTCCACACTGCGCGGGTCCGCCGTGAAGATGCCGTCCACGTCCGTGTAGATGTCGCAGCGGTCCGCGTGCAGTGCCGCAGCGAGTGCGACCGCCGTCGTATCGGAACCGCCGCGTCCGAGCGTGGTGACCTCGCGCGTGCGGCTGACCCCCTGGAACCCGGCGACAATGACCACACGGCCTGCGTCGAGCTCTTCCTGCAGGCGGTCCGTCCGCACTTCGGTGATGCGTGCGCCGGTGTGCGTTTCATCGGTGATGATCGCGGCCTGCGAGCCGGTCAGGCTGATCGCGTCCACACCCATATCGCAAATGGCCATGGCCGTGAGCGCCATCGCGATGCGTTCCCCGGACGTCAGAAGCATGTCCAGCTCACGCGGGTGGCTGCGACGCGGGTCATCCGAGATCGCGAGCGCGAGCGACATCAGGTCGTCTGTTGTATCACCCATCGCGGAGACCACGGCAAGCACCTGGTTCCCCTGGTTGCGCGAACGGACCAGACGCTCCGCGACCGCGCGGATCCGCTCCGGCGTACCGACCGAAGTGCCGCCGAACTTGCTGACGATCAATGGCATCGGATCAGAAGACCCGCAGGTTGATGTACTTCCGCGGATTCTCCCGCAGGTCCTTCAGCAATGCTTGCAACTGTATGCTGCTCTCCGACAGGCCGAGGTATAGCGTGGTGTCGCGCAGCAGCTTGCCCATCGAGCCTTCGCCTCGCTCCACGCGGCCCGCAATCGCGCCGATCGCACGGATCGTCGTGTCCGCGGAGTTTGCGACTCGCTGCAGGTCGCGGGTACTGGCGACAAGGATCGCTGTCAGTGAATCCGTCCTCGCCGTTGCACGCTGCACGTTCTCCACGATCCCTGTCAGCTTGCCGCCGCCCACGGCAGACTCGACTTGCGAAAATGCGCGGTTCATTGTCTCGGCCGCTTCGCCCGCGGACTCCGAGGTCGCTGCAAGATTGCGCGCGACTTCGTCGATCGCCTTCGACTGGCTGCCCACCAGACCCGTCAACTGCTCACTCACCAGCTGGATGTTCTCGATCGCCTCGCTCACGTTTTTGGCGGTCTCTTCCGTGAACGCAATCTCGAACCTCGCCGAGATCGTGCGCAGGTTCTGCGCGATCTCGTCGGCCACAGCAGTGAGCTGCGAGATGTCGGGCAGTGTGTAGCCCGGAAGCACATTCGCACTGCGCGGCTCCGCATACGCGTACAGCGGGTGACTCGCCCTGGGCGCGAGTTCGGCCATCCAGTCGCCGAACATGGATTCCGGTGACAGCACCACGACCGGGTCCTGCGGCAGACTGACACTGCTCTCGATCGTCATCGTCACGATCACGCCCTGGCCGCGCTCCTCGAGTACAACCGATTCCACTCGGCCGATCGGGACACCGCGGAACTTCACCTTGCCGCCGTTCCGCAGCAGGCCCACCTGGTTGAACCTCGCCTGAATCGTGTGCTCCTCCGCACCCAGCTTCAGCCCCTTCATCCAGATCGTGCCAAAAATCACCAGCACGATCCCCAGCAGGATCACCGTGCCGACAACCACCTCGTTGCGACCCTTCATGCGGCCTCCTGCGCCAACTCTGGGATTCCTTCGACGAACCCGCGTACGACCGGGTCCTCTGCCTGCTGTATTTCTGCGGGCGTACCGACATAGCGGATCCGCCCCTTGTACAGCATCGCGATCCGGTCCGCGATGCGGTACGCACTCTTCATGTCGTGCGTCACCACAAGACTCGTCACCTTGAGCTCGTGCGCCATTCTCAGCACGAGCCGATCGATGACTGCTGTGGTAACAGGATCCAGACCGGTGGTCGGCTCATCGTACAACAGGTACTTCGGCCGCGTCGCGATTGCGCGCGCGAGGCCGACACGCTTGCGCTGACCGCCCGACAGCTGCGACGGCAGGCGCCCCTCGAAACCATCCATCTCCACGAGCGCCAGCGACTCCTGTACCCGCGTCATGACCTCCGGCTCAGGCGTGTTGATCTTGCGCAGCCCCATTGCAACGTTGTCGAGCACAGTCATCGAGTCGAACAGCGCAGCGAACTGGAAGACATAGCCGATCCGCCGTCGCAAGTCATACAATTCGTCTCGCCGCAATTCGGCGACGCTCTCACCATCAACCACCACATTGCCCGCATCGGGCTCGAGCAACCTGACAATGCTCTTGAGCAGGACGGACTTGCCGACACCGGAGTACCCGATGATGGCGAGTGTCTCGCCGTCGTTCACAGTGAGCGAGATGTCATCCAGGATGACGCGTTCGCCGAATGCCTTGCGCACATTGCGCAGCTCGATGCTCATTCC
>JBBSJG010000175.1:0-6809 GCA_038257485.1 Longimicrobiales bacterium
AGGACCTCGGCGAATACTTCGGCACGCGCACTGGCGTCCTCGTACTGCGCGTACCGGATGCGACGCCGGCCGCACGCGCCGGCCTGGAGCCCGGCGACATCGTCACCAGTGTCAATGGCACCGCTGTCACGACGACAAAGCAGCTGCGTCAGGCCGCAGAGCAGGTGCGCCGCGGTGCACCGATCAAGCTGGAAGTGATGCGCCACAGGAAGCAGCACTCGATCGAGTTGAAACGGGACTGACGCAACCCCGTTACACAGGCAACAGCGAGCCCCGCACGATGGTCATTGGCGACCGGTCGTGCGGGGCTTTATCTTCGTGACCATGGCACTCCGCGACCCCCGCAAGATCATCACACCCGACGCGTTCACCGTCGCACCAGACCTACTCGGCATCGGCCTCGCCCGACCCGCACGGCGGCTCCTGGCGATCGCGATCGACGGCATCATGATCGCCATCTTCTCCAATCTCGGCGGGAAAGTCCTCTTCGCCCTCGGCGCCGGCGTCATGCTGTGGCGCGCGGGCACTGCACGCACACCCGGGCCGGGGGATGAGAGCCTGCCCGATCGACGGTGGGTCCGGAACGGCCTGCGAGTCGCGGGCGCCGTCGCACTCGTCGTCTTTGTCTGGACCGCATACGACTGGGTCAGCACGCGTGCGAAGAAGATGGCCGTGGCGCCAGGCGTGACCGTCAATGTCGACAAGGACAATGACGACAAGGACGACGACAGCACCAATACCAACCTCGCGAAGTATGATCTCGGCCTCGGCGACTGGCGGGCCGTTGCATTGATGTCACGCTTCGAGCGCGCGGATGACTCCGCCGCCGCGGCACCGTTCGCAGACTCCATTGCCTTGCGGGTTCGGGACAAGCCCGACTCGGTGCACGCGGAGCTCGCGGGCGGTATTCTCGAAGCACTATCCGATGCCCCCGGCGCGCCCGCGCTCCAGGCAGCACTCGCTCCATTGCTGCCCGTCGACTCCCTCGCCAATGCCGATTCCCTGCAGCGCGAACTCGGACAGCTGCGCGGCCAGGTCAAGACGCTGCGCACACAAAACGGGAAGCTGCGCAGTGAAGCGAAGGACGCAGACGAAGGATTTTCCGTCAAGCGTATCTTCAAATCGGTGTCGGATGTGCTCGGCTTCGGACTCGGCTGGAGCGCGCTGTATTTCACGGCATTCACGCTGCTGATGCGCGGACAGACGCCCGGCAAGAAGCTGCTCGGCATCCGTGTCATCCGGTTGGACGGCAGGCCGATTACGGGATGGATCGCGTTCGAGCGCTTCGGCGGATACGCCGCCGCGGCCGCGACGGGATTGCTCGGCTTCGCGCAGATCCTGTGGGACCGCAACCGCCAGGGCATTCACGACAAGGTCGCAGAGACCGTCGTCATCCGCGAGCATCGCGGCGTACCGACGCGGCCACTCGACGCGATCGGCGGTGCGCAGGCATCGCGGCCGCTCCGCTCGCCGCCCCCGTCGTCAGCCGGTCATTAACACCGCGGCGGCGGCGCGTTCACCGCTGCGAACTGCACCCTCCACCGTCGGCGCCATCGTGTAGTCCCCTGCCACAGCCAGTCCCTTCGGCATCGATACATTCCGCAGCTCCTGAATGCGGCGCACGAAGCCGGGAGCCAGGCTGCGATAGCGCGCATCGCCCGCATACACTTCACTCGCACGCACCCTCGCCATGATGCCCGGGTAGACCGACTCGAGCGACGGCGCGATGAACGCCATGGCATCGGCTGCATTCATCGTTGCGATCCGCGCTACTGCGTCCGGTGATGGGAACACGACCACCGCGCTCATTCCGGGCGGTGTGAGACCCGCTGGCTTGTTCTGTTGCAGCGCCAATGCGACCACGCGATCGCCCGGCGAGTCGACGCGCGGGAACGATACGCCGAAATACTGCGCGCGCATGCCGCCTTCCAGCACAACGCCGATCGTGGCTGCCGGGCGGGTGTCCATCTGTCCGAGCCACGCACGCAATGCATGCGCTGCAGGTACAGCGGCAAGCAATGCATGCGCGACGTGCGGTGGCGTTGCAACGATCACTGCATCGAACGACTCCGTCACGCCGTCCGCAGCGACAATCCAGGCGTCGTCCTGCTGGGCAACTGCGGACACCGCCACCCCCGTGCGCACGACTGCACCGCGTGTCACGAGCGCGCGTTCGATCCCGGCTGCAAGCGCAGACATGCCGCCATGAACTGCATAGACCTCGACATCCATACCGACACGCGCGAGCGCGTGATAGAACGACGCACTCGTCGCTTCCGGCGGGCTGCCGTAGTACGCGGCAAGCAACGGATACGCCAGATATTCGACAAAGTCTTCGCCCACCTCCCGCGCGCCCCACGTCGCAATTGATTCCATGTCGAACGCCCCACCGCCACTCGATGCCGGATCATTCGCATCCAGCGCTCCCGCCTGCATTGTCAGGAACGGCAGATACTTCGCACCCAGGCGCAGCTTCAGCAGGGTCGGCAGCGCCCCGGACGTCACCATGCTCGGAACATTCCCGTATGTGATCTCCTGCGCGGTCCCCTTCCGCCACATCGCATCGCGCCCGCTCGCACGCACCAGCAGCGCCCGCACGCCACATTCCGTCGCAAGCTCGAACAGTCGCGTATACGTCGAGCTCAACAGCTGGACCGCAGTATCCAGCTTCACACCGCCAAGCGATGCCGTGTCCAGGAGGCCACCCACGTTCGACGACTGTTCGTAGACCACTGCCCGAACTCCCGCCTGCTCCAACCGCCACGCCGCTGCAAGGCCCGATGCACCACCGCCGATCACCGCAATTCGTCGTTCCTTCGTCATGGCGCACACCCTGAGCAAAAAAAGGCCCGCGTGGTTGTGCACCACGCGGACCCTTCGAATCGATCGACTTCGGCTATTAAGACGTCAGGCGACCGTACGGCAGCGCCGGCACCGGCGCCACCTTGCCACCCCAGATGAACGCCGTAATCGCAGGACGACGCTCGGGCGGTGACGGATGCTGGATGACGATTCCCGGCGGGGTCGCACCCGCGCAACTGGCCTGGTTCATTTCCATGTTTCCTCTGGTTCCCGCGACCATAGTTGTACGAGGTCGCGCGCGTAACCAAAGGCAGGTGCCATACCGCGCCTGCAATACTTGTGTATGTCATTGTTGTGTAATGAGTTGTGTGACTCAGCAGACCGCGCGCAGGGGAGATTTCGTCTCAATATCAGGACGGTCGTCCGTGTCGTTTTGACACGTACGCATCCACTGCTTGAAGTCGGGCAGATTCATTCGATCCGCCAGCAGACGATCGACGGCGTCACAGAGCAGGATCTCTGTGAGGGGATACTGGCCGTCGGGCGTGTGGAAGAGCTGCTGGACGGCCTCTTCAGCGAGGTCGAGCAGATCTTCACGAGCCATGCTCGCCTTGTGGTCCTCGATCTGTTCCTCGAGCCACGCGAGATAGCGCTGACGAGGCGCCGTTTGAGGTGGTGTCATCGTGTTGAACACTATGTAGATAGCGAGTCGTGTGCAAGGTTGTTTCTCGCTCACCCACCGATTTCGGTGCGTGCATCGTCGACGACGACGGCCTCCTGACCGGCCGCGCGCAACCGTCGCAGATCTTCATCGGCGGCGCGCGCGGTTGCGTAGCGGCCGACACGTACGCGGGCGAGCGCGCTCCCGGGGACGGTGACGACGCGTGCCTGGAACCCCTGCGACGTGAGCCTGCGCACGACGGTCTGCGCCGTGGACTTCTCGCGGAATGCGCCGACCTGCAGTGCGAATGCGGGCTTCGTCGGCGCTGCGGTGGATGCGCCATTGGACGCGCGCGGCGGGGTGCCCGTGGTGCGCACCTTCGCGAGCCACGTTACTGCCTCGGGATGCATCGGTGAGTCGGCGTAGTCGAGGATGATGCGCTGGAAATAGCTGGCCGCGCGTGCATTGTCGTTTGATGCGACGGCATGCTGGCCGAGCCGGAACAGTGCGATTGCTGCTTCAGGCGACGACGGATACCCGAGCGAAAGGGATGTGTAGACCGAACGCGCGCTGTCGCCGTCCGTGGTCATGCGCGCGCGGAGCAGCAGTGCGACGGCGCGATCCGCGTCCGTTGCCTTCGCCGCATTGTCGCGCTCCCATCGGTCGAGTGCGGTCGCAGCCTCGCGGAAGCGGCTGCGTGCGATCAATGTGTCGATCGTTTCGAGCGCGCGCGGCGTCTGCGCGTGCGCCGTCGAGCGCGCGAAGCCAAATGCGGCCGCAGCCATCAGTGCGGTTGCGAATGCGACGCGTGCGCGCCGAACGTGTGTGTGTGTGTTCGTCATGCGGCTTTCCTGCCTGTGTATTGTTCGAAGCGGAGGAGCAGCTCTTCGAGAATTGCATGTTCGCCAAGCGACGTCGACTTGAGTAATCGATCCGCGCGCAGCAGGTCGTCGAGTGCCAGCATCGTCCCCTCCTGCGACCACGCTCTCGCCTGCCTGACGATGCGTGACGCCAGGAACTTCTGGTGTCCGGGCAGTGCGTCACTGAGGGCGCGCTCGCCGCCTGCAGCCGCGATCGCGACCCGCAGCATATGCGTGCCGAGTCCGATCACGAGACCAACGCCCGACTCGCCGGCATCGAGCAGGATCGGAATCGCGCGCCTGGCCTCGCCGATGTTGCCGCCGCCGACGAGATCGAACCACTCCCAGCGGTTCTGCTGCGGGACGATGCCGACGACTGCTTCCACATCTGCTTTCGCGATCTTCTTCCGGTCACCGACGTACTCGATCAGCTTGGCGAGTTCCTGCGACAGCACACCGAGATCGGAGCCGATGGCGGCGGCGAGCGAGCGTGCAGCAGCAGTGTCGATCGCAACACCTCGCTCTTCCGCGCGCGTAGTCAGCCACGCAGGTACATCGCCCGCGTCGAGCAATGGGAAGTCGAGCGACGTCGTTTCCTTCTTGAGCCGCTCGTAGAAGGCAGCCTTCGAACGATCGGGGAGTGATGCGACGAGAATGAGCGCGAGTCCCGGAACGCTGCGCTCGAGCAACGCTTCGATGGGCGCGCGCGAGCGCGCGGATGCCGCGAGTGCCTGCGCCTCGCGCACGACGACGACCCGCCACTCCGCCATCATCGGCGGTGTGCTCGTGATGGATGCGAGTGTCTCGGGCTCCAGCTTGTCGGCGAACAACTGGTCGAAGTTGAAGTCGCGCGTGGATGGGTCGAGATGCGAACGGATCAATAACGCCGTCGCATCCTCCTTCAGATACTCTTCGTCACCATACAGGAAGAAGACGCCGCCGAGCTTCCCGCCCGACAGCGTCTTTCGCAACTGTTCCACCGTTGTACGCGCCATGAACTCACTGTGATGTCGCCGACACGAGCCGTACCGCGCGCGGTCCTCGTGCGTAGGCGGGCGGGCTCACGATCAACGGTGAATAGGATCCAGCATATCCGACGAGCCGCGTCACAGGCATCTGGTCGATGTCCGTGCTCACAGGCTGTACATACCAGCCGTCGCGAGAAGAGGCGACGTTCGACGCCAGCGGCATACGCGCATTCGACGACTCGCTCGATATCGCGTTGCGGAATGCGGCCTCCGCGCGATCCGCCGTCGCATTCCGCCACATGAGCGGGCTCCACGCGACCATTGCGATCACTGCCGCTGCCGCCAGCCCCACCATCGACCGGCCGCCACTGCGCGACTGCCTCGCCTCTTCTTCGATATGGAAGATACGATGACGGAGCCGCTCCTCGAAATGCGCGGACGGCTCGATCTCCGGCAGCTCGCGAACGAGCGACAGGCCTCGCTTCAGCACGCGCGCATAACGGGCACAGGACGCGCAGGCTGCGGCATGGGCCTCATGGCTCGCCGACTCGGCGTCGCTCAGAAACCCGTCGATGTACGCCGCATGGTCCTCGAGGTACTCCGCACACGCCGTGGTGCGGGGCGCGTGCGTCTCTGCCGTGGCCATTGTCCTCGCGTTTACTGCCGCCATCTTCTTCACCTGTTTGGGTTTGTGACTTCGAGCTTACTACTGCACGAGCCGGACAGGGGTTCCGCATGACCGGTATGATGAAGAAAGGGGACAGCCCCATTCTACCGGGACTGCCCCCTGAACGGGCCGAGCATTCGATGCGTGGCTTGGGGACCACAAGGCGGAGGGCGCTCGGTCCTCGTCTGGTGCGTACAAGGGCAGGAGCCGTGCCGTATGCGACGGCGACTGAGCCAGTCCATGGCTCCTCCCCCTCGCAGGTCCGTCCTTGTCACCAAACGACTTACGGGCTCATGCGACGTCGGGCCCGGCCTGAAGGGAGCCCAGCTCCACGGCGTCGATGCCGCCGGCCGTGATGCGGACGACACCCGCCCGGTGGTCGTCCACCATCAGAAAGCCCTTCTCCTCGAGGTACGCGATGGCCTTCCTCGCCTCTTCCTGCTCCACTCCCTGCGCGGCCGCCAGGTCGTATGCCGAGACAAATTCGGTGACGCTCGCGTCGGCTGCGTCATAGATACTTTTCAGAAGGGCGCCCCGCCGATCGCGGCGGGTTCGCATTTCGTCATTCATGCTTGAGCCACCAGGGTGCTTCGCAAGGGTCCATGCAACGGGTCGCCGCCATTGGGACCGTCACGACGGACTGTAATGTTGGGGCGTTACGTTGCCCCGGACCAGAGCGCCGCGGGACTGTCTTTTTTGTTGCATCTGATCTGGACGTGGGATGCGAGGAAGGCTGCACGAAGAAGACCTCCCCTGGACTACAGGAGAGGTCTTCTTCGTTGCCGATCGACGGCGTTCCCCGGTTTGCGGGCCGTGCCTACTCCAGCATCGGCGCGATCACCTGCGCGAAG
>JBBSJG010000176.1:0-6783 GCA_038257485.1 Longimicrobiales bacterium
AGGCGGCAGATGCCAAGGCGAGGTCCATCGGCGATCGCGCACGCTGACGCGGGTATTACACCGTCGCCCTTGCGGACCAGTCTCCGAACAACCGGTAGCCCGACAGACTAGCTCTTCAGCGCGGCCAGTACCTCGTCCAGCATCTTCTTCGCATCGCCAAACAGCATGCGCGTGTTCTCCTTGAAGAACAGCGGGTTCTGCACGCCGGCATAGCCTGTGGCCATGCCTCGCTTCATGACGATGGTCGTCATGCCTTTCCATACCTGCAGCACGGGCATGCCCGCGATCGGGCTGTTCGGTTCGTCCTCTGCGGACGGGTTCACAATGTCATTCGCACCGATCACGATCGACACATCGACAGCGGTGAAGTCGTGATTGATCTCTTCCATCTCGAACACGATGTCGTACGGCACGCGCGCTTCAGCGAGCAGTACGTTCATGTGGCCGGGCATGCGGCCGGCCACGGGATGGATGGCGAAGCGGACCTTCGCGCCTCGCGCGCGCAGCAGTGTGGTGATCTCATGGACGACATGCTGCGCCTGCGCGACCGCCATGCCGTAGCCTGGAACGATCACGATGTTCTTGGCATCCTTCAGCAGCGCCGCCGTTTCCTGGGCGTCGATCGGGATGACGTCGCCCTGATCCACGACGTCGACGGGAGTGCTGCCCTCTGCGGCGCCGAACCCACCGGCAATGACCGACAGGAAGCTTCGGTTCATCGCCTTGCACATGATGAAGCTGAGGATGGCGCCGCTGCTGCCCACGAGCGCACCCGTGACGATGAGCAGGTCGTTGTTGAGCATGAAGCCCGTGGCGGACGCGGCCCAACCGGAATAGCTGTTGAGCATGGAGACAACAACGGGCATGTCGGCCCCGCCGATCGCCATGACCATGTGGACGCCGAAGATCAGGCCGACCAGTGTCATGAGCAGCAGCGGTGTAAGGCCGGCGCCGTCCGCGGACTGCTGTACGAACTGCACACCGAGCCAGATGACGACGGCGAGCAGGCCGAGGTTGAACCAGTGACGACCAGGCAACGTGAGCGGCTTGCCGCCGATCTTCCCGTTCAGTTTGCCGAACGCGATGATCGAACCCGCAAACGTGACTGCACCAATCAGCACACCGATGTAGGTCTCGATGTCGTGGATCGTCTTCTCTGCACCGGTCTGCGGACCGGAGTGACCGAGAAAGTTTGCGAAGCAGACAAAAACGGCGGCGAGACCGACGAGGCTGTGCAGGATTGCAACGAGCTCGGGGATCTCCGTCATCTTCACGCGCCTGGCCAGCATGATCCCGATGGTGGATCCGACGAGCACACTGCCGCCGAGGACGAGGTAGTTGGCGGTTACGACGCCGAGAACGGTGGCAGCAACGGCGATGCCCATGCCGATGATGCCGTAGATATTGCCCTGCCTCGCGGTCTCCGGATTGCTGAGGCCGCCGAGTGCGAGGATGAAGAGGACCGTGGCGCCGATGTAGGCGACTGTCACCAGTCCCGCGACGATTTCCGGGGTCATGTTCCGCTACTTCCTGAACATGTTCAACATGCGGCGGGTGACGGCAAAGCCGCCCGCGATGTTGATGCTCGTCAGCGTGAGTGTGATGGCGGAGACCCACAGGACCCGGTTGTCGGCGGAGCTGATCTGCAGCAGCGCGCCGATGACGATGATGCTGCTGATTGCATTCGTCACGCTCATGAGCGGCGTGTGAAGCGCCGGCGTGACGTTCCAGACAACCATGTAGCCAACGAAACACGACAGGACGAAAATCGTGAAGTGCGACATGAACGAAGCCGGCGCGGTGATGCCGATGAGCAGGAATACCGCAGCGCCCAATGCGAATGCGACGGCGGGTCCCCCGAGTCGGCGTTTGGCGACGGCTTCATTCGCCGCGGAAGCGACGGCCGGCGTCGCTTTGGTGATGGTGGCTGCATGCGGCGCGATGCTGGCCGCGGCATCCGCCTTCACGTGTGCGCGCATGCCGGCGGGCGTCGCATTCGCGGTCAGGCGAGGCGCCGGCGGCGGCCACGTGACGTCGTTTGCATTCACCACGGTCGCGCCGCGCACGACTTCGTCATCCATGTTGACGACAGCGACGCCATCCTTGCCGGGTGTCATGTCGGCGAGGAGGTGACGCAGGTTGGTGGCGTAGAGCTGACTGGACTGTGCGGCAAGTCGGCTGGGCAGGTCCATGTAGCCGATGATGGTGACGCCATTGTGCTTCGCGACGTGACCCGGCTCCGTGAGCTCGCAGTTGCCGCCCTGCTCTGCCGCCATATCCACGATCACACTGCCTGGCTTCATCGAAGCGACCATGTCCGCAGTGATCAGCCGCGGCGCCGGCTTCCCGGGGATGAGTGCAGTCGTGATGATGATATCGACTTCTGCGGCCTGCTTCGCGAACAGCTCCATCTCTGCCTTGATGAATGCCGGGCTCATCACTTTCGCATAACCGCCGGTACCCTCGCCCTCTTCCTCGAAGTCGAGCTCGAGGAATTCGCCGTTCATGCTTTCGACCTGTTCCTTGACCTCGGGTCGCGTATCGAACGCGCGGACAATTGCACCGAGGCTGCGTGCCGTTCCAATGGCGGACAGACCGGCGACGCCAGCGCCGATGACGAGTACTTTCGCGGGGGGTACGCGTCCCGCAGCTGTGATCTGGCCGGTGAAGAATCGGCCGAAGTGCTGTGCTGCTTCGATGACTGCGCGGTATCCGGCGATGTTCGCCATGGAACTGAGCGCGTCCATTTTCTGCGCGCGCGAGATGCGTGGCACACTGTCCATTGCGAGCGTGGTGACGCCATTGCGTGCCAGGTGCTGCAGCAGGTCGGGGTTCTGGGCTGGCCAGAGGAATGAGATGAGGATCTGCCCTGCGTGGAGCAGGTCGGCTTCGTGCGTCTGGAGTGCTGTGTTGAACTCCGGAGCGCGGACCTTGAGGATGATGTCGCTGTCGGACCAGAGTGCTCTCGTATCCGTCTCGACTGTGGCGCCGGCTCTGGTATAGGCTTCGTCATCGAAGCTCGCTCCCATGCCGGCACCGGCCTCCACCACCACGCTGTACCCAAGCTTTCGCAGGTGGGCGACCACGTCCGGTGTGGTCGCCACCCGCATCTCCCCGTCGTGTATCTCTCTGGGGATGCCGATTCTCATTTATGCCGTCCAATCCGCCGCAACGTCGCGCGGTCAGTGCTTCTGCTCGGCCTTGATCGCTTCGGTCAATGCGGGCAGAATCTCGGTGAAGTCTCCGACGATCCCATAGTCCGCCACTTTGAAGATCGGCGCGTCGGGATCCTTGTTGATTGCGACAATGGTCTTCGCTGAGCGCATGCCTGCGAGGTGCTGCATGGCGCCGGAAATGCCGACCGCAAAATACAGTTGCGGTGATACGGTCTTGCCAGTCTGTCCGACCTGCTCACCATGCGGGCGCCAGCCTGCGTCGACCACTGCGCGTGACGCGCCGAGGGCAGCACGACCGCCGAATGCGTCGCGCAGCTGCTCGAGCAACTGCCAATTCTCCGGTCCCTTGAGACCGCGTCCACCGCTGATCACGACGGGTGCTTCCGACACGTCGAGCTTGCCGCCCGCCGCAGCCTTCACTTCGCGAACCGTGACCTTCCATGCAGAGGCATCGCCACTGAACGCGACCTGCTGCACAGTGCCGGCGGCAGCGCGCTCCTGCGGACGGAACACATTCGGGCGGATGCTGACGATGCGGGGCGCGCCATCGAGGGTCACCTTCGCGAATGCGCGGCCGGCATACATCGGCCGTGTGATGACGAGATCACCGCTCTCCACCGCGAGCTCCGTGGCATCGCCCGCGAGCGGGACATCGAGGCGGGCAGCAACACGGGGCGCCAGGTCCTTGCCGTTCGTCGTCGCACCAAAAAGGACTGCGAAGTAATCGCTGCCCTTGATGTGATCGGCGATCACCTGGACGTAGCCGTCCGGCGAATAGCCCTTGAGCGCGTCGTGCTCAACGACATGGATGATCTCCGCGCCGAATTTCGCGAGCTGGGACACGGTCGCTGACGTGCCGACCGGTCCGATCACGATGGCGTGAACCACGCCCCCCGACTGCTCCGCGACCGACTTCGCCGCGCTGACGACCTCGTCCGAGATCCTGCGCAGCGTGCCATCACGCTGTTCCACGACTGCCAGTACATTTGCCATGATCAGAGCACCTTCGCTTCGTCGCGCAGCGCGCGGATCAGCTCCGGCACTGCGTCACTACCCTGCCCGACGATGCGGCCCGCAGGGCGATCGGCCGGAGGCGTGAGGTCCTTGAGTGTGATGCGGCTTGCCGGTACCTGCGCGTCCTTTTCCTCGAGCGGCTTCTTCTTCGCTGCCATGATGCCCTTGAGGGACGGGTAACGCGGCTCGTGCGCGCCCTTCGTCAACGTGACGAGCGCGGGGAGTGTCGCTTCGACCACCTCGATGCCACCCTCGATCTCGCGGTGACAGACGACCTTGCCATCCTCGATGGCGATGTCGCTCGCTGCCGTGATGCATGCGACGCCGAGCAGCTCGGCGAGCATGGGGCCGACCTGCTGCTGATCGTCATCCATGGCCTTCATGCCGAGCAGTACGAGGTCGGCGGCTGCTTCCTTGATCTCGGCTGCCAGCGCCTTGGCTGTCGCCAGGCCGTCAATCGTGGTCTGACCCTTCAACAGGAGGGCGCGATCCGCACCCATCGCAAGCGCGGAACGCAGCTGCTCGGCGGCCGCCGGGTCGCCCACGGTCATGGCGACGACTTCACCACTGCCCTGCGCGTCGCGGATCCGGAACGCCGCTTCGAGAGCGTACTCGTCATACGGGCTGATGATGAACTTCACGCCGGTGGAATCAATGGTTCCACCAGCGCCGATCTTGAGGCGGGCCTCGGTGTCGGGCACGCGCTTTATGCAGGCAATAATCTTCATATTTCTCTCGCGGTTCGGCCTACTTTGACGGGCGAAATGTCGCCGAGCGCGAGGTTACGGGCAAGGGTGGCAGGGGTCTCGAAGCCCGCCTAGAAGGCGGTGGTGGCTCGGCGGACCACGTGGTGGCCCTGGTCGACCACAAAGAGGAAGCCAAGCGTCGACGTGGCCAGTGCGACGGGTACCTTGAGGGATACCGCGCCCGCCGCGACATGGTCGCCGTTGTATACAGTACTGCCCGACCCCATGTACGTGTTGATGAGACCGGTCGCCAGGTTCACAGTACGCACGCGGTTGTTGCCCGTGTCCGCGATGTAGAGGATCCGGCCGTTCGGCGTCAGGTCGAGGTCCGTCGGCGATTGCAACCGCGCATCGACCGCCAGTCCCGCGTCGCCGGCGAAGCCTGATACACCGTCGCCGGCGATACGCGCAATCTGGCCCGTCGAGATCGTGAGTGCATAGACCGCGGCAAACTGCCGGTCGGCGATGTAGAGCACGCCGTTATCGAGCGCGAGTCCCGATGGCCGCCCCAGGCGTGCTGCCGTGGCGGCCGTAGGCGATGTCCCGATGCTGCTGGCACCGCCGCCGGCGATGATGCGATACACACCGTCGGTCCCGATGCGCAACACACGCGTGCCGCCCTGCTCCGCGATATACAGCGTGCCATCGCCAGCGCGCACGACGCTCGACGGCTGATTGAGTGCCGATGATGCTGCGACCCCGCCGTCGATCGCATTGGCCGCCGCGCCGGTGCCTGCGAGCGTCGTCATGACGCGTGTTGCGACATCGAACTGGAACACGCGATTAGCGAGCGCGTCGGCGATGATCAGGCGACGACCTGGCGCGATGATCATGTTGGTCGCTTCTACAAGGCAGACGCCGCCGGTCGAACAGCCGCCGCCGTCGAGCAAGAGCTGCAGTCTCCCTGCGGATGTCACCGAGAACAGGCGCCCGATCGGCGTCGTGATCCCGCTGACGACGCGTGTCGATCCGCGATCCGCCACATACAGCAGGTTGTCACCATCATCGAATGCGACTGCGGACAGCGTGAGAAAGCGGGAGCGGGTCGCGATCGAGTCACGGCGGGTGCCACTGCTGTCGCCGATGCCCACGACGTTGCGCACGGTGCCGGGCGATTCGCCGAGCACCACGATCGGGTCGCCGCATGCAGTGGCAGTCAGCGCCGCAGCCGCAAGGACGAGCAGCAGAACATAACGTCGCATGGAATATTGCTGCACAGTCGGATTGCTCTTCATTGTACGCTCAGGCTGAGGATCCAGATGTTCTGATTGCTCGCGGTGCCTCGTGTGAATGCGAGCCAGCGGCCGTCGGGCGACACCGCCGGAGACCGCCCGCCCGTGGTCTGCGGGACAACGGTTGCAGTGCCGCCCGTGCGTGCGATGCGGTAGATGTCGTCGCCACGCCGGAAGTACAGCGTATTCCCGTCGGGCGACCACGCAGGCTCCTGGCCGTCAGCGATCTCGATCGGGTTCGTACCGTCCGGGTTGATGAGCACGAGAACGGTGCGGGACACGATGTAACGCCAGCGCGTGTGGATGTCAGGAATCTCCTGCACGAATCCCGGCTCCGTGCATGCGCACACGATTGCCGCGGAATCGCCTCGCACCAGTTTCGTGAATGCGATGCGGTCGCCGCCCGGACTCCATGCGGGACTCACCCCATCCGTCGTATTGGGGATGGGTATCGCGGATGGCTGCGCGATGTTCCACACATTGAGCGCCAGTCCATCGCTGAATGCAATGCGTTGACCGTCGGGCGCCCACGTCGGACGGAACAGCAGTTCGCCTCGCGCGCGGTAAGCAGCCTGGAACGGGAAGATTCGCTGCAGATAGGGAGAGCCTCGCCCG
>JBBSJG010000177.1:0-6747 GCA_038257485.1 Longimicrobiales bacterium
CGCAGTATGAGGCAGCGCTCGCGCGTGCCCGCGGCGCGGTGAGTGAAGCATTGACGCGTGAAGCGCAGTCGCGTGCGAGTCTCGTGCAGTCGCAGCGCAACTACGACCGTCTCGTGTCCATGCAGAAGACGAACGTGAACCTGGTGACCCCGCAGCAACTGGATGACGCAGAGACGGCGGTGTCCGTGCAACGCGAGCAGCTCAAGGCCGCGTCGTATGGCGTCGAACAGGCACGGTCGAGCGTCGACGAAGCCGCGGACCGTCTGTCGAAGACCGTGATCCGTGCACCGATGAACGGCGTCGTCACACGCCTCAATGTCGATGAGGGTGAAACCGCGATCGTCGGTACTATGAACAACGCAGGCAGCCTGCTCCTGACGGTGGCCGACCTCGGTTCGATGGAAGCGGTCGTCCGCGTCGACGAGACAGACATGCCGGAAGTCCAGCTGGGCGACAGCGTACTGCTCCAGATCGATGCATTCCCGAAGGAGAAGTTCACCGGCCGTGTAACCGAGATCGCGCACAGCGCAGTGCGCTCACCGGAGCTCGCAGCACAGCAGGGTACGGGCGGCCAGGGCCAGTCGATCGATTATGAGATCGTCATTGCACTCGACAACCCGCCGGGCATCCTGCGCAGCGACCTCTCCGTTACGGCGGAGATCGTGACAGCACAGCGCAAGAGCGTACTGACCGTGCCGATCATTGCGCTCACCGTGCGCGACAAGAACATGGCGACACCGCAGGCTGCGAATGCCAGGGACGCGAAGCCGGATGCGACGAAGGACATCCCGAATAGCCTGGAGGACAAGACGTCCGACCGGGAAGGCGTCTTCGTGGTGCGCAACGGCAAGGCGCAGTTCGTTCCGGTCACGATCGGTATCTCTGGCAAGGAACATTTTGAAGTGCTGAGCGGCATCACCGAGAAGGATTCGGTTGTGGCCGGCCCGTACGAGATCATCCGTACGCTCGAGAACGGCAAGGCAGTACGCCCGCTGCCGTCGGCTACACCCGCCTCGAAGGGCGCACCGGTGGTCAAGGAGAAAAAGTAAGTGAGCGATCCCATCATCAGGATCGAGCGCATGCGGAAGGACTACGTGATCGGCTCGGAAACAGTGCGGGCACTACGCGGAGTAGATCTGCGGGTGGAACGCAATGAGTACGTGGCGATCATGGGTCCTTCCGGTTCGGGCAAGTCTACACTGATGAACCTGATCGGCTGTCTCGATACACCGTCCGCTGGCGAGTACTGGCTCAACAGCCAGGCCGTCGCCGGCAAGGATGACGACGAGCTGGCGCACATCCGCAATCGCGAGATCGGGTTCGTCTTCCAGACCTTCAACCTGCTGCCGCGCGCGACATCACTGCACAATGTCGAGCTGCCGCTGGTGTATGGCGGTGTGCCTTCCAGGGAACGCCGGCAGCGCGCCGAGACCATGCTGGAGAAGGTGGGACTGGGCGACCGCATGAAGCACAAGCCGTCGGAACTCTCCGGCGGTCAGCGTCAGCGCGTCGCCATCGCGCGAGCGCTGATCAACAGCCCGGCGATCCTGCTGGCGGACGAGCCGACAGGCAACCTCGACAGCCAGACGGGCAACGAGATCATGGCGTTGTTCGACGAGCTGCATGCTATCGGCCAGACGATCATCCTGGTCACGCACGAACATGATATCGCGGAGCGCGCGCATCGCACGGTCACACTGCGCGACGGCATCATCGCATCGGATATCGTGGGTGGTACGGTCGGCTATGCCCGCGCGGCGTCGTCCGCCTCCGACCTGACCGCGGCGGGAGCATAGCATGCTGCTGCGTGAAGGCGTCGTGCTCGCGCTCAACCAGATCCGCGCGCAGAAGCTCAAGAGTTTCTTCGCGGTTCTGGGTGTCATCATCGGTGTGATGTTCCTCATCACGGTCGTGAGTGTCGTCGAGGGTATGAACAAGTACATGGAGGAGGACTTCGCGCGGAAGATCTACGGGCTCAATACCCTGACGCTCACCCGCCGCCCCAACATGGACTTCAGTTCGGACCCGGACGTCTGGCGCACGTACCAGCGCCGCCCTCGCCTCACGTTCAAGGATGCGGATGCACTGCGCGCCGAGCTCGACTATCCCGCGCTGGTAGCGGTCGAGTCCGGGGCCGGCGGTACGCTCCGGTCCGACCGCGGTGTCGAAGTGACCAACGTGCAGTTCACGGGTGCATCGGCGGACTTCTTCCGCATCCGCGACCTCGACATCGAACGCGGCCGCGGGTTCACCGGTCCCGAAGACCGCGCCGGTGTGCCGGTCGTCGTGCTCGGTTCCGAGGCCGCAGACAAGCTGTTCGGCGCACTGGACCCGCTCGGCCGCGTCGTAAAAATCGGGAATGATCCGTTCCGCGTGATCGGCGTACTGAAGAAGCAGGGCTCGCTGTTCGGGTTCTCCATGGACAATCGCGCGATTGCGCCGTCGCATTCAGCAATGGGGCGCATCGTCAACCCGCGCGGCGTCGTGGACAACATTCTGGTCCGGCCCGTGGATCCGGAGAACATCGAATCCGTGAAGCTGGGTATGCAGGCTGTCATGCGCGTGCGCAACCAGCTGCGGCCGATGGAGCAGGACAACTTCTCCATCGAGACCGCTGAGGAGTCGCTTGGCTTCTGGAAGAGGATCCAGAAGATCCTGCTGATCGCGTTCCCCGGTCTCGTCTCGATTGCGCTCGTGGTCGGCGGCATCGTCATCATGAACATCATGCTCGTGTCGGTCACGGAGCGCACGCGCGAGATCGGTCTCCGCAAAGCGCTCGGTGCACGTCGCCAGGATATTCACATCCAGGTGCTCGTCGAATCGGCGACGTTGTCACTGATGGGCGCTGTCATCGGCATCATCCTCGGGCTGATCGGTGCGAATATTGTCGCGGCCGTATCACCACTCCCCGCGGCAATCGCGCCGGTATGGATCGTCGCCAGTGTCGTGATGGGTGGTGGCGTAGGAATCGTTGCGGGGCTATATCCGGCGGCCAAGGCGGCCAAGCTGGATCCCGTCGTCGCACTGCGCGCGGAGTAGCCGATGCGTCTGGAAAGTCTCGTCGAAGGCGCAACGCTGGCGCTCGATCAGTTGCGTGCCAACAAGTTCAGGTCCGGCCTCACCATCCTCGGCATCGTCGTCGGTGTCGCGACCGTCATGATGATGAGCGCCATGATCCAGGGCATCCGCTCGACCGTCATGGAGGAAATGGACGCCGCGGGTCCGAAGAACTTCTATGTCGCGCGCTTCAATATGAGCGGCATCCGGTTCGACGATGACGGCCCACCGTGGGGCGACAATCCCAAGCTGACTGTGGAAGAGGCGCGACTCATCGGCGCGCTTCCCGCCGTGAAGACGAAGGTTGTCGACCTCGGCACCAGTGCGGAGATCTCCGTCGGCCGTCAGCGTCTCAGCGGCATCAACATCAAAGGGCAGGATGCCGGGTGGGGTGACTACACGACGGGTACGATCACGCGCGGTCACGACATGATGGCCGCCGACGTCGCATCCGCGGCGCAGGTCATCATCGTCACCGAGCACCTTGCCGAAGCACTGTTCGGCGCGCTCGACCCGGTCGGCCGCCAGGTGCGCGTCAACGGTCAGCCGTACAACATTATCGGCGTGTTCCAACCGAAGGAAAACATCTTCTCCGCGCTCATGAAGAACTGGGCGGTGATCCCGTACACCAGTGCGATCAAGCACCTGGACGCGTGGGACGGTATGCTCGGCGTATTCGTGGTAACGGCAAACAACGCGACACAGGACCAAGCCATCGACCAGGTGATCACGACACTCCGAACACATCGCGGACTCCGACCGGCGGACGAAAACAACTTCGCCGTGATGAAGCAGGAAGAGATGGTCGCGACGTTCAACAAGTTCACCGGTGTGTTCTTCATGGTGATGCTTGCACTGTCCTCCGTTGCACTTCTTGTTGGCGGTGTCGGTGTTGTCGCAATCATGATGATTGCCGTCACGGAACGCACGCGCGAGATCGGAATCCGCAAGGCCATCGGCGCGACCAAGCGCGAAATCCTGTGGCAATTCCTGTTCGAATCCGTCACGGTGACGTTCATCGGGGCCGGCATCGGCATGATCCTGGGCGGCGGCACAGCGTTCCTGATCGCGAAGCTCACACCCATACCCGCGGCCGTCCCGTTGTCCGCAATCGCAGCCGCCCTCGCCATGGCGGTGCTGTCCGGCGTCGTATTCGGCATCTGGCCTGCATGGCGTGCCGCGCGTATGGATCCGGTGGAGGCGCTGAGGTACGAGTGACGGATTTTTGCTCGCTTTGCTCGCTTTGCTCGCGGCGAATGGCGAATGGCGAAGGCGAAAGGCGAAAGTGTTTTAACGGACGGCGTGGCCTGCACCCTTTTGTATGCCCCTACGCGGTCAGTCGTTCACTTTCGCCCTCGCCAAGCGCCACAGCGCGTCTCGCCAAGCGCCACAGCGCGTCTCACCAAGCGCCACAGCGCGTCTCGCCAACCGCCACAGCGCGTCTCGCCCCGTGCGCAGCGCCACGACGTAGCCGCGAACCCCCGCAGTCACTAGAATCCCACCATGATAGACCTCCTCGCGATAGTAGCCCATCCGGACGACGCCGAGCTGCTGTGCTCCGGCGCGTTGATCCACGCTGCAGACGGCGGCTACAGCACGGGCATCCTGGACCTCTCGAGTGGCGAGGCGGGAAGCTTCGGGTCCGTCGGCGGGCGGCGCGAGGAGACCGCGGCGGCGTCGCATATCATGGGGCTGGCCGCGCGTGCGACGGCGGGTCTGCCGGACGGGGGACTCGTCAATTCCATCGAGGCGCGCGCGGTTGTCGCGACGATCCTCCGTGAACTGCGCCCGTCCACCGTCATCCTGCACTGGCCCGAGGCGAGGCACCCCGATCATCGCGCTGCCTCCGAGCTCGGTCGGGACGCGTGCTTCATCGCCGGTGTGAAGAATGCCGCGGGTGTCATCGGCGATCCGCACCGGCCCCGCAAAATCCTCTACGCACTGACATACCAGGAGAATGCGCCCGCGCCGACCATGGTGCTGGACATCACGCCGCAGATGGAACGTAAACTCGGTGCGATCTTCGCGTACGGCTCGCAGTTCGCCGGCAAGACGTCGATGGGCGATGTGTTCGGTGGCGGTTCACGGCCCCTGCGTGACCAGATCCTCGCACATCACGCCCACTACGGGTCGCTCATCCGCAAGCCGTATGGCGAGCCGTACTGGACGCGGGAAACCGTCGAGGTTGGTGATCTCATCAACCTGGCCGTCAACAGCCTGTAAGCTCAGTCGCCGAATTCCACCGGGAGACCTGCTGCGAAACCGCTGCTGCACGAGTCGCGCACTGTTTTCACGACGGCAGGCCGCGAGGCGTGGGCAGGACCGGACCTACGGTGGTTGGGAGCCACATGATCGCCGCGTTAGCGCCGGATGTGCCCGGTGCGTTGCTCGGCGCGTTTGTCGGCTGGCAAACCTCCAAGGACCCATAAGGCTGCGCGCAGCTACTTGGGCGCCGGAAGCGTAATCAGACCGATCCGGCCCGCATCACTCAGCGGCAGCCACACCCGGCCTCGCTTCACATCAATCGCAATATCACGAATCGATGCACTGCGCGTCGCAGGCTGCCACGCGCGACGACTGCCCGTAGCCGGATCGAGCGCAACGATCTGCGACGGGCTCGTCTCGTGATACCAGATGATGCCGTTCGCGTCCGCCGTGATGCCGTACGGCGCTGCGCCGCGCGGCAGCGGATGCTCGCGTAACGTCGCATCGGCCGGATCGAACGACACCACCCTGTTGTTGCGGAAATCTGTGATCCACACGCGTCCTGCAGGATCGGTCGACATGCGCCGCATCACAATGGTGCGCGGTCCTGCATAGCGCAGCTGCGCTGGAGTGAGGTTCGATGGCGGAGGCAACACTGGCAGGTGCACCGTATCCGCCGCCAGCGTGCGCGTGTTGATGACGAGCAGAATCGCCGCGTCGAAGCCTGACTGCCACACCGTCGAATCATTACCGGCTGCGACGGCATACGGCTGCATGAACGGTGTGCTCGTGACCTGCGCTTCACCCGTCGCAGGATTCAGCCAGCCGTACCCGCGCGACTCGCGGAGCGAAAACCAGATCCTGCCTCCGCTGATCGCCAGGTGATGCGGACCGCGCGTCACGCCGGGAAGCACGTACTCGCGGATCTTGCCCGTGCGCGCATCAATGCGACCGATGCGGCCCGCGCGACTCTCCGTGAACCACAGACCTCCCGCACCATCCGCAATGAGGCCGTACGGCGCGGATTTCTTTGTCGGCGTATCGTACGAACGGAACCTGCGCGTGCGCGCGTCGAAGCTGCCAATCCGATGCTGCAGCCGATCCGTGAACCACAACACGCCCGCTGTGTCGACCGCGACGTCACTCGGAAACGCTCCCTGCCACGGGATCACGAATTCCTGCACCGCGCCCTCGACGAAGCCGGCGGGCTTCATGGCGCGCGAGCACCCGGCCGTCGCGGCGGTGGCGGCAGTGATGATGAGCAGGATGGGGAAGCCGAGCTGTCGTCGCATACTACTATTTATATAGTAGCACCGCCCCACGCGCTAGGGCGAACCACACGTCACCTCCACCATCAGCCGTCGCCAGCTCGGCACGTCGTCCCCCTCGACACGGATGACGGTGGCCGCGGCCCTGCCCCCTCGCAGCAGCCACGGAGACAGCCACTGCTCGATCTCGGGCGGGAGGTGGCCGATCACGTCACCG
>JBBSJG010000178.1:0-6712 GCA_038257485.1 Longimicrobiales bacterium
GACAATGTGATCGTGTACCCGGTGAAGGCCACTTTCGCCATTCGCCATTCGCCATTCGCCATTCGCCATTCGCCATTCGCCTTTCGCCTTTCGCCTTTCGCCTTTCGCCTTTCGCCTTTCGCCTTTCGCCTTTCGCCTTTCGCCTTTCGCCAGCCGCCTTTCGCCTTTCGCCTTTCGCGCCGGTCTCACCTACAAACTATCCACAGCCACCGGCAGCAATTTCTTCACTACATCACCAAGCTCGCGGTACGACGTCGGATCGATTTCGCGGAACGGCGTTGCCCGATATGCGATCCGACCGTCTGGCCCGACCACGAACAGGTTGCGATTCGTGAGGCCGCCCCGCCCGGCGAGTGCGCCGTACTTCGTCGCAACCGCAAGGTCCTTGTCGCTGGCCATCAGGTACTGGAAGTCATCGTCATGCATCCAGGACGCGAGTCCCTCCACCGGATCGGCACTGATGCCGATCACGACGACGCCCTGTCCATCATTGAAGATCTGCGCGTACTGATCACGGTACGCGTGCATTTGGATGGTTCAGCCCTTTGTCCGCGCCCTGAAGAAGAATGCGAGGACGACAATCTCACCCTTGTAGTCACTGAGTTTGACCGGCTTCGCGAGTACGCCATAGCGCGTGGCGCCGGGCAGTTCGAAGTCGGGTGCGATGGCACCGATCTCGAGCGGCGGTGTCAGCGTTGGCGCTGCAGCCGGCGTGACCTGCGCGCGCACCGCATCAGGCGAGGCGGCGAAAGCAAACAGGGCGGCTGCACCCAGCATAAGACGTCGCATCATTCATCTCCTTCATGAGGGGTCTCGACAGCAAGGTACTCGGTCGGCGTATCCGGCAACAACTCCGCTTCGGCATGTGCCGTAGGGCCCGGTGTCGCAATGATGCCGACGGCGATCCCGCCGTTCCGGGTCACGAACATTGTATCCAGACGGAGCCCTGCCTGCCTCCCGGTCTGCGGGTCCGGCGTGAGGAGCACTGCCCGACCGTCCGGCAGCCGGTCACGGACCACGCGGCCGAGCGACGCGAACAGGTCCCGCTGATCGCCTGACCCGACCCGCACCCCGTACGGCGGGTTCGTCACCAGCCACGCGTCCGTCTCGGGAACGTTGGCAGCAGAAAGTGACAGCTTCTCGAACGTCACATCATCCGCCACGCCCGCGCGCGAGGCATTGGCCTGCGCTGCCGTTATCGCGCCGGCATCGCGGTCCGACCCGTGAATGGCGATCGGCGCCCGCTCGAGCACCTCCGCGCGTGCCGCCTCGATGACCTCGATCCAGAGGCGGGGATCGAAGCCCGGCCACTTCTCGAACGCGTAGCCGCGAGGTGACAGGTTCGGATTCGCGAGGCCAGGCGCGATACGTCGCGCGATGAGCGCTGCCTCGATCGGGATTGTACCGGACCCGCACATCGGATCGACCAGCGGTGTGCTGCCGTCCCAGCCACTGCCCAGCAGCATCGCGGCCGCCATGGTCTCGCGCACGGGTGCCTTCGCGATCGCCTGGCGGTACCCGCGCAGATGCAGCAGCGCCCCCGACGCATCCACACTGACCACACACTCGTCGCGCACGAACCGGATCACGAACAACTGGCCCGTGCTGTGCTCCGCCCCTTCGTCGTCCGCGTGTGCCGTCGCCTTCTCGACTCCGCCAACCTTCTGGGTGATCGCCGTCATGAGACGCTCTGCGATCGCACCCTCGTGGTACAGCTTCGATTTGCGCGCTGTCACACGCAGCGCGACCACGCCTTCCCGCCTCACATACCGCGACCACGGCACCTTCTGCGCATACCGCTCCAGTTCGTGGAACGTGCGCGCGCGGAACGTCGCAATCCGCACGAGCACACGCGTCGCGGTCCGAAGCCGCAGGTTCGCGCCGTACAACACACGCAGATCACCCTTGAACTCGACGCCACCCGGCACCACCACCGGTTCGGCGCCGAGCGCGCGCACCTCGGCCGCCGTGACCGCTTCCAGACCCGGCGGCACGATCGCGAAATAGTCCTGCACAGCGCTCACAGGGAGCGGTGGCGGTGAGGAGGCGGCGTATGCCTTCCGCTGCTCCGGCGAGTATTTCTTCTTTTTTGTGCTCAACTGCCCGTGCGCGTCATTGTCATCTTCATCCCGGTTGCCATGGTGACCTCATACCCCAGATTGGCCCGGTCAGCCTTGTCGACCAGGTAGTGGATCACGGCCTCCGGCGTCTTGAGCTCCACATCCCATGCCGGCTTCCCCTCGGCTGTCCGCTCACCGGCGACCTTCACGTCATACCAGACCAAACCGCCGCGCTCGTAGATATAGAGTGGCACGCGAGCACTGTAGCCCGTCGCCAGAGGAAGTGCCTGTACCAGGAAGTCCATGATATTGGCGTCGAACACTTTCTCGGTCAGCGTCTGGTCGATCGCCTGGGCGCTCCCCTCCGAGTCCTTCTTGCTACCCGTCACCTTTACGCCCGCGAAGTCGATCGACAGGGTACCACCTGCATTGTGGCCGCGGTGCCGGATCGGTGCGAGCGTCGCGGCGTCGACAATGGCGGTATCCACGCCCGTCCCCATCCTGCTCGTCATGGTCTGCACGATCAACAGCGCACTTCGCCCCTCGAACGTGGTGGCCGTCACCTGCTGCGTCATGGTCCCCACTTCCATGGTCCGCTCACCCGCCTGCGCATCGATCCGGTACGTCCTGGTCCCCGGCTGGACGCGGCTACCCTCGACCACCGCATCACCCGGCACTACGGGCGACGGCGCCTGAGCCGCTGCCTGCAATGTCGACTGCGACGACGCGCACGCCAGGATTACGCCGAGTATGATCTGCCTGCTGTATGACATCACTGCCTCCGTTCATGTGACCGCGTACATTCCGGTTCAATCTGACAGCACGCCTCGGCCTGCCCAACCAGCGTGCAGCGACACCCGCGTCCGAAGCGGCGAGCCACGGCTGCCGACGAGCGGATCGCGATTCGCCGCGCTCCACTCCGCTTCCCTGCATCACCGCTCCACCGGCTGCATTGTGGTTTCCTTGCACCACCCGTCGTGCGAGATTGGCAACATGATGGATTTTCGGAAGGCAATCCCGATCGTACGTGGGCGCGCGCAGGCCGCTGGTGATGATGCCGCGGCCGGCGCCGATCCGCGACCACCCCTCACGCGCAGTCCGCTTCGTGTCCGACGCGTGTGGGTTCTCGCGTTCGCGATCTGGACCATTCCCGCCGTCGCATTCTCCATTCTGCTGCTCTTCTCGCCGGACCGTCCGCCGTCGTCTTCATTCCCTGGCCTTTTCATCCGGCAGGGGCTGCCCTGGTACTACTGGGCGGTGCTGACACCATTCATTCTTGCGACGGCGTCCGTGTTGCCGTTCGATCGCGGGTCGCGACTGCGCACCGTGCTTCTCCACGTGTGGATGGGCTTGATGGCCGGATACTTCTTCGGCATCATCTGGATGTCCATCATCACGATCCTGCCCAGCGGCGATACGCCGTCGATGACGGTGAGCAGGCTGGTGCAGGCCATGTTCTTCTTCGTGCCGTTCGGCTCCGGCATCTACGCGACGGTCGCGTCCATTGGCTACGCCATGGACTTCTACGGACGGCTGCGCGAGCGCGAAGTCATCGCGGCAGCATTGCAGTCGCAGCTCAAGGAAGCGCAGCTTGGTGCGTTGCGCATGCAACTGCAGCCGCACTTCCTCTTCAATACACTCAACACGATCGCCATGCTGGTGCGCGAAGGAGAAACACAGACATCCGTGCGCATGCTCGCGCGGCTGAGCGACCTGTTGCGCCATCTCCTGGAAGACGAAGGTGAACCGGAAGTTCCGATCCGCGAAGAGCTCGACTTCCTCGGCCGTTATCTCGAAATCGAACAGCTCCGATTCCAGGACCGGCTCCGCGTGGAGATCGTCGTGGAGGAGGGTACGCGCGATGCCTTCATCCCCAACCTCGTCCTCCAGCCTATCATCGAGAACGCGATCCGGCACGGCATCTCGCGCCGCGCCGCCGCGAGCGAGATCGAGCTACGCGTCGCACGCGAGAACGGCAGTCTTCTGCTCTCGGTACGCGACGACGGACCCGGTCTGTCGCCCTCGTTCTCGATGGACAACCTGACCGGCATCGGTCTGCGCAACACTGTCGCGCGACTGCACTACCTGTACGGCGACAATGCGACGATGGATATCCGCAACGCGCCGAAACAGGGGACGCTCGTCACGCTGCGCATCCCATTCCACACCACACCGCTTGCCGGCAACGGCGGCACGCGGAACAACGAGCGTGACTGAGATTCGCGCAGTCGTCGTCGATGACGAGCCGCTCGCACGCGCCGGCGTGCGCCGCCTGCTCACGCAGCGACCTGAGATTGTCGTGGCGGGCGAAGCGACCAACGGCGCGGAAGCCGTGGACGTCATTCGCAGGATCAAGCCCGACCTGCTCCTGCTCGACATCCAGATGCCGGAGATGAACGGGTTCGAAGTCCTGGCCGCACTCGACGAGACCGACTTCGGCGCCGTTGTATTTATCACTGCTTTCGACACGTTCGCTGTGCGCGCATTCGAAGTGCAGGCGCTCGACTACATCATGAAGCCCTTCGACGACGAACGCTTCTTCGCAGTGATCGATCGCGCGCGGCAGCACATCGAGCGCACGCCTGACAAGAGCACTGATGGTCTGACTCAGCGGATCGCGTCATTGCTCGACGTCTACGAGCGCCGCGCGGGCGCTGCCGTGGAGCCGGGCGGGACGGGCGGGGCCGAGACTGCTGCCGCTAACCCTGCAGGCAGCTACCTCAGTCGCGTGATGGTGAAGGAGAGCGGTCGCGTCTTCTTCCAGCCAGTGGACGGCATCGACTGGGTCGAGTCGGCGGACTACTACTCGCGGCTTCATGTCGGCGATGCAACCCATCTGATCCGCGAGAGCATGAGCTCGCTCGAAGACCAGCTCGATCCCCGCCGTTTCGTGCGCATACACCGCACTGCGATCGTCAATGTCGACCGCGTCAAGGAACTGCGTCTCGATTACGCGAACCGTCATGTCGTCGTGCTCCGCAACGGCACCCGCCTGCCGCTCAGCCGTACCCGCAAGGACACCCTCGAGAAGGTGATGAGCGGCAGCGCCTGATTGCGCGCGTCATCGAAGAGCTACTCAGTCCACGCGCAGCACCACCCGGTGCGGGCCCACTGCACCACAGTACTTCGGCGCAGTCACGAGGTAGACCGTCGCAGCAACCTGCGGCTGGAGCCCGTCCGCGCTCGACATGTCACGCGGATTGTCACGATAGCGCGTCCGCCACGCCAGCGTATTGTCGTGCCTGCCGTCCACCGTCTCAATGCGATAGCTGCGACCCGGCGTGACGTCCACGGAGTATACGAAGATGTCGCACGGCTGCTGACATATCGCCGTCGTTTCCGCTGGCTCGTCCGGCTGCAGTCGAACAGGCGCACACGCTTCGTAGTCCGGACGGACCTCGATGTCGCGGACGCCCACGCACGTCCCCTTCGACGGCATTGCTGACGCCACGACACCCGCTTCGGCGACACATGCACCGAGCATGTACATGGTCGCGCGGTTCTGGTGTGCTGCCGTGCTCGGCACCGTAAGTGGATCAACGAGTTGAACGATCTGCGCCGGCGCGAGCGCGGGCACTTCGCGCAAGCCGAAGCCGACACCATTGAACCCATTCGCGCACCTGCCGCCGAGGTCGTGCAGACAGAATGCAAATACGAGTGGTGGCAGACCCGCATGACGCGACACGTTTTCTACGGTTGTGGCTGAAGGTACTGCCGCATTTGCCCGCAGTCTCGACGAGTCCAGGGCCACCGACATCTTCAGTGCAGGCAGTGCAAGATGGAACGACTCGGAGGATGCCGTGTTGTCTGCGGTGTTGGATTCGACGGCAGCGATGGTGGCCGTCACACGCATGATATCCGTGTCGAGCAGGAACGCGCCCAGCTGCGCGTCGCTCAACTTGAACGATGCCGTCCACGATTCGCCCGCCTCGATGCGCGGGACAGTATCGATGCGCGCAATCGTACGGTCGAGATCGAGCGTCATGAGTTGAGCGTAGGACCGTCCCAACCCGTTGTTGCGCACGACTACTGTGACATTCACGCCGCCGGGACGCACAACGCGCAGGCCGGTCTGCGTGTCTCGCTCCTCGCCTGCCACCGATACGGACGCCACCGCGAGGTCCGCCACACACTGCGGTGGCTGGCACGGAAGATCGACCGGACTGCGTTCGCACGCGATCACGAGTGCAGCAGCTCCGACACACATACAACCATACGCGTACCGCATGGGACCTCCTGTTTGTCTAGCGGATTCCTGCCCTGACCTGTGTGGACGGATCGACCTTTACCCAGTCGCCCAGCTGCAGCTTCTTCTGGCGAGGATAGGTTTCGTCCAGTGTGTCGCCGTCGTAGAGACGGCCGTTCTTCATGACCAGGCGGATCGTATTCGTGTTCCTGATGTTGTCGAGCGGATTCGCATCCATGATGACGAGGTCCGCGAGCTTGCCGGGTCGATCGAGCCGATGTCGTCACCCAGCCCGATGCCTTGCGCACCGAGCAGCGTTGCCGATCGCAGCGCGTCAATCGGCCGCATCCCGCCCGACTGTATCATCCACAGCTCCCAGCCCCTGCAGCTGACCGCGACTGCCGACACCGATTTTCCCGCCGGCTTCGAGAATCGACTTTACACCGGCCGCGTGCTCCTGAAAGAC
>JBBSJG010000179.1:0-6672 GCA_038257485.1 Longimicrobiales bacterium
ATCCGCGATCCCGCGGACGGCTGGTACATCCGCGGCTCCGTCGAACAGGGGCTCGGCGGATCCCTCGAGCCGCTCGCCATCACTGCACTGCCCGCGTCCGTCCAGACCGTGGACGAGTTCACAGCAGCACTCGTCGATATCCGCCGGTACGCGCGGATCACGCCGTATTCGCGTCTCGCGCTCCGCGTCATTGCGGGCGGATCCCTCGATGGCGGGCCGCTTCCCGCGCAGCGACAGCAGACACTCGGCGGTGCGGGTTCACTGCCCGCGTATCCGCATCTCGCGTTCGATTGCGGCGCGCGCGCGACTACAGTGGAGCGGGACGGCACATTCTATCCGTTCCATGGCTGTGACCGCATGGCGATCATGCAGGTGGAATACCAGGCGAGCTTCCCGTTCGCCAGCAAGGTCGCGCACGAGCTGGGCCTCGGCAGCTGGCTCACCAACTCCGTGCGCTGGTCTGCATTCTTCGATGCGGGCCGGGCGTGGACGGAAGCCGAGTCGCGCAACGGTCGCACACGTGGCACTGACGACTTCAAGGCGGATGCAGGACTCGGTCTCAGGCTCGGCCCACTCGGTCTGTACTGGGCAGTCCCACTGTCACGCAGTGAGCACCAGTTCAACTTCTTCGTGCGGCTTGGGCCACGCCTGTGATTGCCGCCATCGTCCTGGCGCTGTTCGCCCTGTCGGGCAGCATCGCACAAGCCCACGCGCAACAGGCGGCGCCGCTGCAGGTGACATCCGATCCGCGTGATCATCGCGCGGTCGTGCGCCTCGGTCCGGTGCTCGCCAATGATGAGCTGGAGGAAGCCGCAACATCGGGATTGCCGATTCGGCTGCGGGTCAGGACAGAACTCTGGCGAGATGGCTTCTTCGACGGCCTCGCGGGCAATGCGACCTGGACGGCTGTGCTGGTCTACGAGCCGTTGCGCCGTCGCTATTATGTGCGACCGGTCGGCACGACGGGGCCGTCGAGGTCGTTCGAATCGTACGATCTGGCGAGGTCCGCGATCGAGGGCGAGCTGCCGATTCGACTCGCACCACGCCGTCCCGGTCGCTACTACTACACGGCGACGCTCGAGGTCGAGACGCTCTCGGTTTCCGACCTGCAGGAACTCGAAAGATGGCTGCAGGGAGAGCTTCAGCCCGCCGTCGAAGGCGAGAACTCCATCCCGGGCGCCATCGGCCAGGGCGCCAAGCGTTTGCTCATCCGTGTACTCGGTGTGCCGAACCGCCGGGTCGAAGCACGCAGCGAGCGGTTCCGCGTGGATTGACGGTTTCGGCTGGCTCTCGCACGCATTCAGCGGTATTCTTGGGCATGACACTCAGCTATACACCTGTAGAAGTCGGGTCGCGCACTCAGATCATCGCCTGGCGTGACTGGGGCGCAGCCGCATTCGATGCGGCCGCTGCCTCGAATCGCCCCGTGTTGCTCAACCTCACCGCAACGTGGTGTCACTGGTGTCATATCATGGACGCCACGACCTATGCCGACGCAGCGGTGATCCAGCTCATCAATGAAAACTTCGTGTCGATCCGCGTGGATGCAGATCGAAACCCGCATGTCCAGGACCGCTACATCGCAGGCGGCTGGCCGACGACGGCGTTCCTGACGCCGACGGGTGAAGTGCTGTGGGCCGGCACCTATGTCGACGCGGCAGCGCTGACGGGTGTCGCACAGGGCGTGGTTGCCGCGTGGTCGGAACGGCGCGAGGAGTTCGAGAAGGAAATCGAAATGCGACGGCGGGCGCTCGAGGCGTCGCGCACGCGCCATTCAGCAGTCGGCCTCGTGCGCAGGGAAGCGTCCGACGACGTGGTGGCCGCGACGCGCGATGCATTCGATGCGCGCAATGGCGGCTTCGGCGACGCACCAAAGTTCCCGCCCGGTGACACCATCGAGCTGTTGTACGTCCTCGCCGCCGCAGGCGACGCGGCGGCACTCGCAATGGCGGATCGCACACTCGACGGCATGCTTGCGGGCGACCTGTTCGACCGGGTTGACGGCGGCTTCTATCGGTACGCCACTGCAGCGGACTGGACATCCCCCCGCCACGAAAAGCTGCTCGACGTCAATGCGTTGCAGCTCGAATCGTACGCGACCGGCGCATGCGTGCGCGACCGTTCGGACTGGGCGGAGATCGCGGAACGCACCGTCACGTGGGTGGATTCCGTTCTTGCTCTGCCGGGCGGGCTGTGGGGAGGAAGCCAGGCCGCGGACGAGACGTTCTTCGAGCTCGCTGCCGATGCACGCGTTCTGCGCACACCGCCGCCGCGCGATGACACGGTGATCACGAGCTGGAACGCGCTGTGGATTGCGGCGCTCGCGACTGCGGGCGGCCGGCTCAGCCGCGCTGACTGGATTGCGCGTGCAGAGACCTCGCTGACGCAGTTGCTGAAGGAGATGACGTCTTCGAACGGGCTGATGTGCCACTACCGCGCCGAAGGCTATGCTCCCGAGATCGACTTCCTGCTGAGTGACAGCGTGGAAACCGCGCGCGCATGCATCACGATGTTCCAGAGCACTGGCCGCGGAGAGTGGCTCGCACACGCGAAGCGGCTCACACAGGCCATCGAGACGAACTTCTGGGCGGAGGACGGCGGCTTCTGGGATCGTACGCGCACGCACCATGATGTGGGCGCGCTGCGCTATCGGGACCGGCCATTCGACCTGAATGCGCGCTGTGCGCGCGTCCTTCTCGATCTGGGCTTTGCCACCGGCGAGCGGGGGTATCGCGCACTGAGTGAGCGTACGCTTGCATTGCTGTCGCCGCAGGCCGGGCGCTTCGGTGTGGCGGGCGCAACGTTCGCGCTGGCCGTCGAGGAGTTCTTCACGGCGCCACCGAATGTGATCGTGGTCGGGGACGCCGACGCGGCAGCACACCTGCGCGCGAGGGCGCTGTCTTTGCCGCTCGCCGCTCGCCGCGTGTGGTCGCTGCCGCACGGTGGCAGACTCGGCACGCAGACCATCCCGCCTTCACCGTCGCCCGCGGCATACGCTCGCGGCAGACACGGCTGCTCAGCACCCGTCATCGACGGCAGCGCGCTCGTCGAGGCCATCGCTCCGCTCGTCTGACATTCGGATGTACGATCACGCCGGCACAACGCCGCGCGACCAGCTGCTCGCGCTCTTCAAGACACCCGCCGACGCGATCCTCGATGATGCCGCATTCGATCGCTACGCACGCTCCGTTTTCGAATACCAGTACACGCACAATGCACCATACCGCGCATACTGCGACCGCCGCCGCGTTACACCGGACGGCCTGACACACTGGACTTCTGTTCCTCCCGTCCCGACTGCCGCGTTCAAGGAAGTCGCGCTGACGACAGGTGACGCCCGCGCTGCGCAAGCGGTATTCCGAACCAGTGGCACGACGGAAGGTGCCGAACGGAGGGGGACGCACTACGTACTCGATCTGTCACTCTACAATGCGTCGCTCCTGCCCGGCTTCGCGGCCGCATTGCTCCCAGATGCGGTCACGATGCCGATGCTGTCGATCATTCCACCTGCATCAGAGATCCCCGACTCCTCGCTCGCCCACATGGTGACAACTGTCATGGCCGAGCTGGGCGAAGATGGCAGCCGCAACTTCGCCTCGGCGGAACGGGGCATTGATACGGATGCATTCGAGCAGGCACTGCGCGAACACACCGAACAGGATCGGGCTGTGTGCATCCTCGGCACGTCGTTCTCATTCGTGCACTGGCTCGACGACATCGCTGCGCGCGGCATCCGCTTCCGCCTGCCGGTAGGTTCACGACTCATGGATACGGGCGGGTACAAGGGACGGAGCCGCGAAGTGCCGGCGGAAACGTTGCTCACTTCCTATGAGCAGCTCATCGGCATCCCGCCGCACGCGTCCGTCAACGAGTACGGCATGACGGAACTGTGTTCACAGATGTATGACGTTTCGCTGCGCGAATATTTCGCGAATGGCGACGCGGGGCCCCGCCGCAAGCGGCCGCCGCCGTGGATGCGCGTCCGCATTGTCGATCCAGTCACACTCGAAGCGGTTCCGGACGGCGACGCAGGCCTGGTCCAACTGTTCGATCTGGCCAATCTCGAGTCTGTCATGGCTGTCCAGACGGAGGATCTCGGCGTCGCGGTGGGCGACGGCTATGCACTGCTGGGTCGCTCACCGGGGGCTCAGCCACGCGGCTGCTCGATCGCGATGGACGACCTGCTGCATGCAGTGCGCGCGCGATGACATTCGACGCATTCCATCTGCCACATCTCGACGCCGCAGATGTCGCGCAGTGGCAGAACATCCCACTCGACGGGACGGACCATGTGCTCCGCTCACCGCTACTCACGCCGCAGGGCATCACACACATCGCTCGCCACGCGAAGGCGAATGGCGCGCACCTGCGGGCGCGCCCGGTCACGGAGATCATCGATGTCATCGATCGCGCGACTGCCGCGTTGCGCGATGACGCCGTCGCATACACACAGCTTACTGAGATGGTGGCCGCCAGTACCGGCTACTCGCAGGCAATGACCGCGTATGTGCTCGAGCGGATGATGGCCGACTGGACAGCGGATGCGCTGCACGGGCTCGTGGCGGCGGAGTTCGGTGGTCCCTCGCCGCTCGACGGATTCGCGACGTTGGGCGCACGCCGCCTGCACGCCACGCCCCCCGACCTCTCCCTCCACCTGTTCTCCGGCAACGTACCGGGCGTGGCCATCACGTCGATCATCCGCGCGCTCCTCGTGAAAGCACCCATCCTCGGCAAGCCGGCAGCTTCGGAGCGCGTTCTCGCCGCAGCGTTCGCCCGGGCCCTCGCGGTCATCGATGCCGACATCGGCGGCGCAGTGGCGATTGTATACTGGCCCGGCGGATCGCAGGACCTCGAAGCAGCGGCATTCGCGGAGGCCGACCTCCTCGTGCACTATGGCGGCGCGGAAGCGATCGCCGATACTCGCCGGCGGGCACCCGCTCACCTCGCGGTGCGCGAGCACGGGCCTCGCATCTCGTTCGGGATCGTGGCGAGCGAGGCGCTCGCGGACGCCACGCGCGTCGACGCACTGGCGAAGGACGTCGCAATGGCGGTAGCGACCTTCGACCAGCAGGGGTGCGTCTCGCCACACCTGCTCTACGTCGAGGCCGGCGGCACCATCGGACCTCTCGCATTCGCGGAACGGGTCGCCGCAGCCCTCCATCGCGTCGACCACGAACTGCCGCGCGGGCCACTCCCGCCCGCCGACGCCACGGCTATCCGGGCCGCGCGCGACAGCGCCGAATTCCGCGGGATCGGCGGCCTCGGCGTGCAGCTCGTCAGTGATATCCCGCACAGCAGCACTGTGATCTACGACCCGACGCCGGCGTTCACCCCGAGCTGTCTCAACCGCACGCTCACAATCCACCCCGTTTTATCAGTGGAAGAGATCCCGTCGCTCGTCCATCCATTCCGCGATGTGCTGCAGAGTGTGGCAGTTGCCGCCGACACCGCGCGCATCGAGAAACTCGCTCCCGTACTTGCGCGCGCGGGCGTCACGCGCATCACGACATTTGAACAGCTGCCGTGGCCTTCGCCTACGTGGCACCACGACGGTCGCGGCCCGCTGGTCGAACTCATCCGCTGGGTCGACCTGGACGCGTAAATACCAGCCCGTCCCCCGGGCCTTGATCAGTACCCGCAAATGTGGCATCAGCCGCTTCGCCAGACTTTTTTTGAAATTCCTAACCAATTATTGGATAACAATTTAGGGGAACGGTGGTGCAACGCCCGGCAGCAAGGGGTATACCCCTTGCTAATGCTGGCTGCCCCGGAGGGCGGACGGGACTTTCCCGTATGCCCCGCAGGACCCGAGGACGAGGTAGTAAATGAGTGATGGCATGAGGTACATGGCGAGGCTGATGGTCTCGGTATTCCGTGTGTCGACGCCACCGCGCCCGCCGCGTCGAGCACAGCTGTTGCTGGCGTTGATTGCGATCTGCGTAGTGACCTACGGTTACGGCCCGGCGGTCGCAGAGGCGGAGCCGAACGTTGCGACAGAGTATTCCGCACAGATGCTGCGTGCCCGCCTGGTGAGCATGGAGCGAGCGTTGGGGAATGTGGAGAGCGCGTATGCACGTGAGGTTGCCCCGATCGAGCGCGTGTTGACCCGGTATCGCAGTGACAACCCGCGCCTGGTGAGGCGTGTGTCGGTATCGCTGGTACGGGAGGCGAAGCGTACAAAGGTGGATCCGAGCATCCTTGTCGGCGTGCTTCTGGTAGAGAACCCGATGCTCGATCCGCATGCCCGGAGCTTCATGGGCGCGACGGGCCTCATGCAGGTGATGCCGCTCCACCGCGGCAACTGGAAGCCGTGTGGTACGCGCCTGGACGATGTCGAATCGAACATCTGCACGGGGTCCCGGATTCTCGCGGATGCCCTGAAGAACGAGAATGGCAATGTGACGCGTGCGCTGCTGCGGTACAACGGGTGCCGTACGGGCTCGAACACGCCGAACTGCCATGCGTACCCGCAGTACGTCATGGCGAGGGCCAGGCATGTCCGGTTCTAGGGCGCTGCGTGAGGCCGCTATTCCAGCGCAGCCGGCTCCGGCGTCTCCTACGCCTCTGCGGTGAATAATCTGTTGTCGGCTGGCGGCGAACGAAGAACGGATTTGTTCACCACAGAGGCGCAGAGGACGCGTGAGGCCGCTGCGCGGCTTCCATACCCACGCG
>JBBSJG010000180.1:0-6587 GCA_038257485.1 Longimicrobiales bacterium
AGCGTCGCGACGTGCACAACCCGTTGCGGCGCGACCAGCTGTCAGGACTGCACACAAGCTGCCACACGGCCACGCCACCACCGACCACGACGAATCCGATGACGAACCCTCGTGCAGCGCTCTCCGCAGCGGCTGGGGTATCCACATCAATGGACACCTGTGTCAGCAGCGCCGCGAGTGCTCCCGTGGCGACCCCGCCAACCAGACCCCACTTCAACCAGGACGGCATGCCTGTGCCGGGTGCGATCGCGGGGACTTGTACGGTCATGGCCGCCGCGACAGCCCCGTTGATCGCGGGGTCTGCAGCGTACCGGCTGTCGCGCCAACGGACCATGAAGGAGCGGGCCGCAAATCCGTGCCGATGGGGGCCGGGGCCTGCGCCGCAACGGAGCCGCCGCCGATCAGCAGAAACAACATCAATGAACTCAACTTCAACTCCACGGGAGGCCTCTCTTCCAGAGCTCGCACGATTCACCATTTCGTCCATGCGCCACCGATGATAAACTCCTTTCACCGCAATCCAGCGTTTCGCGGGAGTTGTCAATCACCGGTTCCGTAATCAATTTAATAGCATGATCTGCAACGGAACGCCGGCGCAGTGCCACTACCACTGCTGCACCTCACCCGCAACCAAAGATTCCACCGTATGAATGTCATCTTCAGGACTGTTTCACTCCGCGCAGCTGTTCTGGCAAGTATTCTGTTGGGCGCCTGCGGCGACGGCCCGACTGAAGAGGACATCAACCGGGGTCTCGAAGACATTCTCGCTTCGGTCAGCGGTGAGTGGACGGGGAGCAGCACAGGAACCAATCCGATCACGCTGGCGTTCACGCTGACCCAGGGAGGAAATGGTACGGTGAATGGCAGCGGAACGATGAAGGAAACGAATGCTGCCTCGTCGGTGCCGATCACGATTTCCGGGAGCTACCAGCGTCCGGTCCTTACCCTCAGGTTCACCGCGATGGTGTACGAGGGGAAGACGGTTGAGGGCAACTTTCAGGGGAACTACACAACGGTTGGCGGGGTGGGGAGCTCACTGCAGCTTACTGCTCCCGGGTATTCGAAGGCGCTGCAGGTATTGCTGCAGGAAAAGTAGGAGCCGGCTCACTTAAATCGCGGAGTTTCCAAGGCTTGACCTCGGCTCCCTCCGTGCCCCCCCTCAAATTTTCGTCACGCGGTTTTTGTCACACGAAACTTTACAGACGCACCACAACGCGTTACGCCACTACATCACCGGGTTCGATTCCCGCCGGCTCCATACCGGGCTCAGTGAGCTCGGAACAGAAAAACGGCGGTGTGATGCGAAATTTGTGAGATTCGCACACACTGCCGTTTCTGCGTTGTGAGGTCATCGATTCAGCGGTCGTGGCGCTCAGCAACCGGGAACACACGCCCTGCATCCGCATCCAGGAAGCCATCGCGAATGAGCACATCCTCGATCGCCGCGAGCGCGAACTCACGACGCGCGTGGGACGGCTCGTCCGACCGGCCGCCATCCAACGTGCCACGATCACGATGCAGCGACGCCGCGTCGCCCGGCGTTTCCGGCGCCGTACGCACAATCTCGTCGATGTCGCGCGTATGCTTCATTATGTGCTGGAATGCAGCGTCGCGATCGGCGGACACTCCATGCGCACCGAGCACTTCATCGACGTCCGATTCACGAATTTCATAGGGGACTGGTTCCACAATAGCCTCCATCATCGAGTTGCGTGTACCCGGAGTCGGTCCCGAAATCGCCTCGATCTCCATCCGGATATTGGATATCACCTGTATCCCTGTGGGAATGCGAGAATGATGCCTATCGAAGGCGTCGGGCATTCTCGCAACCCCGGGAGGCGACCACCTCGTGCGGCAATGTACGACGAGTTCGCGGAACACATTGCCCTGAGCGCCGCAAATCATTTTTTCGGACCGATCTCTGCCGTGACCGCCAGAATCAGACCCCAATGGGTGCGGTCGCTTATCCGGCCGACCGTGCCACCCGCAGTGTAACTCACCGCGCGCCCTCGCCCGTCGTCAGCACTTCGCCGTGAGATACTCGGCAGCCAGAGCAGCGCGTTGCCGGAATTCGCCCGGTAGTTGTATGCAAATGCTTGCGTCGTATACCATGATGCCCCCGGTCCGAGGGTCCTGCCATACTGCGCGTACGGTGTCACAAGCGCTGTGGATACGAGTACTCCCACGCCATAGTCCGTCATGCCCGTCGGTAGGCGGTTCGGTTGCAGGTAGGCATCGACATAGCTCGTTGCGCCCAGGACTTCGAGCGCCTCATCAGGTGGGCTCAACAGCACGAGCAGGACGCCGGACAGCGGCACCTGCGCACCCAGTGAGTATGCGGTGCGGCCATCCGCCGACACGCTACCGATCCTGCCGCCGCCGTAAAGCCCGATCACGAAGCGGTCATCGCTCCAGTCCTCCGTTTCACTGATCGGCAGACTCCGCGCAGCGCTGAGTTGCAGTACACCCGTCTTGCCAGTTTCGACACGCGGTCCGTGCAGGACCTGCGGTACGCACCCTGTCGCCATCAGCAATGTCGCCGCGAGAGCTGCTGCAATCCGTGCTTTCTTCATGTGCTCCTTCGGTAGACAACTCGCCGCCGTGGCCTGTTCAGTGGCTGCTCGATCCGGTTGCCCGCACGGTCGTGTGGAATACGGGTTGGCTGCGCTCACGCAGCGTCATGATGCGGCCCTGCTGCTGCATTTCCTGGAACACGGCCCCCAGTTCACCCTCGAGATGGGGCGCGTGACGCTTGCCGATGGTATCGAGGTGAGTCAAGGCGTAGGCACGCAGGCGCGCGTCGAGCTGACCGGCCTCGGGGTCGTTGACGCGCAGTGGTGCTGCGAAGGCGAGGTACGCCACATCGAAGGTGGTACCGAACTCGTGCGAGCTCGTGCTGCTTGACGCGTTGCGATTGCGACGTCGGAGTTCCGCCTGCTGTGCGCCGGTCCGCAGTACCGACGTGACGTCGAGCCTGAAGTGTGGCAGGCCGCGTTCATCGAGACGTGCTTGGAAGCGGCGCCCGATTTCCTCCATGGTCGCCTTCGTGCCGGGCGTGACGTAGGGCATCGACTGGTTGAGGTCCCGCAGCACCCACCATTCTGTGGAATCAGGAAGCCTCACGAGCCGTCCTGACTTTACGAGTGCGGCGATATGTGCGCTGTCTCTGACGGGACCGACACCACTCCGCTGCGCGGCCGCCACGTGCTCGGCATTCAGATAGCGCCGCATGTCCTGGCGGATCGAGCCGATGAGGCCGGGCAGGTTCTGCACGGCCGACTCGACTTCGCTCAACCGGGCATCGAGCGCCACCTGGACGCGAGCGGCGGCGTCCGGATCGAGCGCCCGGGCCGGCGGTGGTATGGTAGGCGAGCTCGATGCCGCAGCCGCGGATGATGACGCAGTCACGGAAGCAGTGGAGTCCGTGACTGACATGGCGGGATCCGGGTCGTCGCGCCTGCACGCCGTAATGGATCCGGCGATCAGGCAGGCTGTGATGAGGGCTGAAGTGGCGGGGCGCATTGGTCTTCAGTGGTTAGCGGAACTTGCACAGGTCGTGTCCTTATGCGGTTACCGTTGCAATCCCGGGTCCGCCGGATTCATAACTCCCGTCATTGAATGGAACTACACAACGGTTGCCGGGTGGGGAGCTCACTGCAGCTTACTGCTCCCGGGTATTCGAAAGCGCTACAGGTATTGCTGCATGAGAAGTAGGAGCCGGCCCCGCGATACTTCGCACAAAACGGCGCGGCGGCGCGTGCGCCTGAGGGCACCTGTGCGCGACGCACCGGCCGTGACGAGAAGCAGTGGACGAGGGCAAGAAATCCGGCCCCTGAGCAATCGCTATGACCGCATTATGCATCCAGTCGTGGAGTGGAGGTGCCTGACGCGCGTCTCAGATGCTTCTGTCAGACGGGTCGGCCTTCACGTATAGTTGGGAACTTCCACGCAAGCGACCCCGGATCAGGATGCGTTCATGATACTGCCGGTCTCACTCCTCTCGAGCATCATCGCCGCTGGTACAGCGCTTATCCTTTTCATCTCGCCGACATCCGTGCTTGAGCAGGCCGTCCCGAACGACAACCGCGTGGCGGGAGGACACATCGGCACAGGTGCGCTCGCGCTCAGCCTCGAAGCCCGCTGGGCAGGGTGGCGACCGGACGCAGGCGTGGACTCGGCCGTCACAGTCATGGCGTTTGCGGAGCCCGGCGGACCGCCGCGGATTCCTGCGCCGCTGCTGCGCGCCGAACAGGGAACGGACATCAGGGTCCGGATCCGGAACACATTCGTCGATTCGACGCTCACGGTCCATGGCCTCCGCGCGGGCACCGTCGGGACAGACACCGTTCACATTCCGCCGGGAGCCACACGCGAGATCAGGTATACAGCCGGGCAACCGGGCACATATCTGTACTGGGGGACGACAGGACAGCATGCCGGTCCAGACCGTCGTCAGGGCCGGGACGGCCAACTGACCGGTGCAATCGTCATCGATCCGCGAGGCACGAAGCCGGATCCGCGTGAACGGATCTTCGTCATGACGGTCATCGATATTGTTCCCGATACGACACGACCGGGTGCCGTGGAAGACATCTGGGAGCTCGCCATCAACGGTCGTTCCTGGCCGCACACGGAGCGCATGGAATACGCCGTCGGTGACACGGTACACTGGCGCTGGCTGAACGGCAGCTACCTGCCGCACCCGATGCACCTGCACGGGTTCCACTTCCGCGTACTGTCGAAGGGCTCCGGCGTGCACGACTCGGCGTTTGCAGCCGGCGACGTGAGACACGTGGTCACGGAGCTCATGCAGGCGGGTTCGACGTTCACAATGGACTGGGTGCCCACGCGTGCGGGCAATTGGCTCATGCACTGCCACATGGCACCTCACATCTCACCGTTCCCCGAACGCCCGGACTCCATGCGCGCACACGACGGCCATGACGTGGCGCAGCATGCGCTCACCGGCATGGCCGGCCTGGTCCTCGGCATCACCACGTTCAACCGCGGCGCGGGCCCACCTGTCGTGCCCGAACCCGCGCAGCGACTCCGACTCCTCATCCAGCAGTCGAAGCCGGACAGCACAGGGAAGCGCGCGTACGGCTATGAAATGGCAACCGGCGACGCCGCGCGTGATTCGGTTCGGATTCCGGGCCCGCCCCTCCTCCTGACCCGCGGCACGACAACAGCGATCACGGTGGTCAATAACACCGACCAGCCGACGACTGTGCACTGGCACGGAATGGAGCTCGAGAGCTTCTACGACGGCGTCGCCGGTTGGAGCGGCGCGGCGGGCGCGCTCGCCCCGCTGATCGTGCGCGGCGACTCCTTCACGGTTGCGTTCACGCCTCCCCGCGCCGGCACGTTCATCTATCACACGCACATGGACGAGACCGCGCAGCTGTCCTCCGGCTCCTACGGCCCGCTCATCGTCCTCGAGCCCGCCCAGCGCTATGACCCGGAGACCGACCTCGTCTTCATCGCGGGCGGGGTGTTAAAGCATGGCAGGACGCAAGCCGCGCTGAACGGTTCCACCGACCCGCCAGAGCTGGTCCTTCGCAGCGGGAGCACATACCGGCTGCGATTCATCAACATTCTCCCCGCGGACGCCGTAGCACTGCGCCTCGTCAACGGTGACGTCCCGCTACAGTGGCGCCCGGTCGCAAAGGACGGTTCGGACCTGCCTGCCTCACTCCGGCAGATGGGTGTCGCAACCGTCCGCCGCATCGGCGTCGGCGAGACCTACGACTTCGAATGGACGCCGGCACACCCCGGACGCGCCGATCTGGTGGTCGACGTTCAGCAGGGAGCCGACGCCAGAGCGGGGCTGGTCCAGCGGTTCGTGGTGCGGTAGTTTGTCCCATGATAGAGATAAGGCGGGCCGCTGCGAGAAGTTATTCGCAGCGGCCCGCTTCGTTGCAGTTCGAGCTGCTCATTTTCATGACCGGGGGCGCGTTCACCGACGCGACGCGGGACTTCCTCGACAGCGTTCCCAATGAGCGGATCTACAAACCCTTTGATGTAGCCGCGGTGCGCGAGCTGGTGATGAGACTGGCCAGCGTCATACCGTGACGACGGCCGTAACACTTTGCAGCAGGAAGGGTCGCATCTCGCCGCGGCCTGGCACATCGATCACGCCGTGTTTCGTGGTGGCGAATCCATCTTTGATCTCGTTATTCGCCGCCGGCGTAACATAGATGTCGCCTGCCTTTGCGCACCCGGCGAGACGTCGCGCGAGATCGATTGCATCGCCCCACACCCAGTAGGTAAGCCCGTTGCTTCCGACGGCCGCCCCGGAGAGAGGGCCTGTATGCAATGCGAAGCGGAGCGGCGGGTCCTGCAGCGCCTGATTGAGTTTCAGCGCGGCGTTCGCGAGACGTGCGCAGGCATCGCGCGCAGGCGTCGGGAACCCCGCGATGACTGCAATGCCGGTATGCATGGTGAGCATCTCGCACTCGGCTGCCTTTGCAGCGGCTGCAATGACATCGACCATGCGGGCGAGGGCCACAACCCGGCGCGCGGCATCACTCGATGCGGGAAGCGCGCGCTCGATGTCGCACCACAATACCGCGCCATGCTGAACGGAA
>JBBSJG010000181.1:0-6583 GCA_038257485.1 Longimicrobiales bacterium
GCGCGCTGTCGCAGTCTGGAATGGATCGACCTCCGATGTGGGTGGTTGCGATCGATTCGCTCGCGGAGAGCCGGACGATCATCGGGCCGGTACCGGGCTTGGAGCGCTATGTCATGCCAAGCGCCTCGGAGGACGTCATTTCGTTCGGCTTGTCGCTGCTGGCCAATCGCCCACTCGTCGCGCCGTGCGGGCGAGACCTGCTATTCGCCGACAACGCAAGGTACGTGGTGTCGTGGTTCAGCCTGGCGGGTGTCGAGACGCAGCGGCTTCGTGTGGTGAGGTCGACGCAGACCGCCGATTCAGTGGACTATGCGCGTGCGGCGCAGCTGCAGTCTCCAGGTCGCGAGGTGGCGAGTGGTGAGCTGGCCGCGATGCGCGCGATGACCCCAAGCGGCCTCGTGCCGATGCTTCGGTCGTTGCGGTGCGATGAACGCGGCGACATCTGGGTCGAAGAGAGTCCGCGCGGCGAAGATGGCAAACGCCGCGTGCTTGTGTTCACGGCCGATGGTCGGTATCAGCGAAGCATAGCGCTCTCGATGAATCAGCAACTGCTCGATGTGCGGCGCAACAAGGTAGCGCTGCTGGTGATTGATTCGGACGGAGCTGAGCACGTCGAAGTTCACTCAATCGCACCGCCGTGAAGCCGGGAGCGTCACGATGCGCGTTCGTCAGCGCATCAGGTTCGGTGTAGGATCTGGGCGCCCCGAATCGGTCCCCGGTAGCGCGAACGGGATCCTCTTCACCGCCACCCGCCCGTCCGCCACGACGAGCAGTACATCCTGCAGGGCAGTGATGTCCTCCAGCGGATTGCGGTCCACTCGTGCGTAGTCGACCTCGCGCCCGACGGTCAGCGTTCCGGTTCGATCGGCGATTGGGTCGGTCGTATGCCACAGCGAGGGTGAGCGGCTGCCCGCGCCGACTACGTCATCATGGCATCATGACTACGTGCCTTGGCTGATCGACGGGGGGCGACGCGACACCCACAATACGTGTTCGCGAACGCGCATCTATACTCCCTCTGGCGAGGACATCGGTCATGATCCACACATCGTTCAACGCACGCGTGTCCCGCCGCGCACGTGGCCTTAGCGTCATCGGCGTTGCACAACTCGCGATGCTGCTCAGCCCCCTCGTACTGTCAGCTTCACTGCTTCATGCGCAGGTTGCGTCTCCAACGGTGACCCGCACGTTGAGCGAAGGCTCGCGCGTGCGCGTCACGCCCACGTATCGACAGCCTCAGCTTGATGCCGAATCGGTCGTGGGAGAAATACGACAGGTTACGCGCGACTCCCTCTCGATTGTCTGGGGCGAGGCGCAAACGCTGACGCTCGGCCTGGCGCAAATCGCCAGGCTCGACGTGAGGCAGGGAACACGCACGAACGGCAAGCGCGGTATGCTGTTCGGTCTCCTTGCTGGTGCTACGGCGGGTGTTGTGCTGGGGCTCGCCGACGGCGGTGACGGGTACTTCTCTGCAGACGAACTTGCACTCGGTGCGGGCGTCGTGCTCGGTACGCTCGGCGCGGCAGCGGGTGGAGTGATTGGGCTGGTGGTGCGAACCGACAATTGGCAGCCCGTGGATGTGGCGGCGCTCGCCAGGGGCACGCAGGTCGGGCCCGTGATGGTGGACGGGCGGCTAAGCCTGGGGCTGCGACTGCGGTGGTAGCCGTAGGGAAATGAAACGAATGCGCGTTTCAGAGCGTGAGTAAGGGTCGAACCCCAGGACGCGCACAAGCCATCGATCGTGCGGCGCGTGCGAGCGCATTGCTTGACATCTGAGGACGCTTTAAGCCCGTCTGCGTTCGAGAAAAGACCGCCAGCTACTGAATCGTCGCCCGCACTCCAATCGGCCGATCCGCCTCGAAGTCGTACATCGTGAGCCGCCGAAGCCGGTAGTACGCCACCCAGTAGCCGCGCAGCGCCTGCAGGTACGACTGCAGCGCGCCGTCCTTTTCCGTCTGCGCCTGATACAGATTGTCGATGCCGATGCGACCGATCACATAACGATTCTTCGCCACATCAAATCGCTTCGTGCCGACCGTGTCGGCCTTGGCTGCGACATCGAGCAGGCGCTCGGCGAGTGAGAGCTGCAGCGCCGCGAAGTGCGCATCCTGCGCGGTCTGCTCGCGGGACTGCCGACTGGTGAACTCCTGGCGAGAATGTTCAGCCTTCGCGGCCTCGATCTGTCCGCTGCGCACGCCCCACTGCCACACGGGAAGCTGCACGCCGAGCGAAAAGCGCTGCGCCTGACGCAGATCCTGGTATACGGCGCCGGCATCCGCGCCTGTCTGGTTGAAGCCGACGGACGCCTGCAGCGAGGCACCGGGGCCGGTTCCGTAGCGTGCTTCGGCGATGCGCCGGTCGGTCTGCACTTCAGTGAGCTCCAGCTCCTGCAGCGCCGCACGATTGCGCAGTGCCTCACGCACCGCCAGCGCCGTATCAGCGACGATGCGCGGAATCTCCACCGGCACGACAAGGCGAACCGGCGCACCGATCGGCAGGTCGAGCGCCAGACGAAGCGCGGCCAGCGTGCGGTCATGCTCGAGACTCGCCGCGTCAACCGCATTGCGCGCGCGCAGCAACGCGAGTTCGCTCTGCAGCAGATCGTTCTCGCCAATGCGCCCCACCTGGAATCGTCCTTCATTGAGCGTGTAGAGACTGTCATTCACGGCGAGGTTGGTCTGGGCGTTCTCCAATCCCACTCGCGCGTTGTAGTGATCGAAGAACACATTCGTCGTGGTTATCGCGATCTCCTCGAGCGACTCCGCAAACGACCGCTCCGCGATATCAATGCGCAGATCCTGTTCACGATTGTCCCAGCGCTGACGGTTGGGACGGAACAGGTCCTGTCGGATGCCCACGAGCAGCGGTGTGGACTGCCATGTGCGGAAGTCGCGTTCGCCCGACACATCAAGACGCGACAGTGAAGAGTTCACGAAGAAATCGCCGCCAATGAGCGGCAGGCGCTGCGCGATCTGCATCGTGAGCGCGGCTTCGTTCTGCTGCTGCGGACGGAAGATCGTTGATCCGTCGGGCTGCAGCACGGGAATGATGGACCGGTTGTACACGGGCAGGTTGCCGATGAGCGAGAGCTGCGGCAGCAGCGCACCGGCGAACGCACGATCACGCTCACGGGCCGCTCGACGGGAAGCCAGCGAGGCTTTCGCTGTCAGTCCCTGATTCTGCGCACGCTCTACGGCATCTCGCAGGGTGAACTCCATGGGCGCGGGTTGCGCGTGCAGCGTGAGCGCGCTCGCACACATCGCGAGCAGCAAGGCGGCGCGCGCGCTGAGGCGCAGACAGGGGCGGGGTAGTCGAGTCATTCGTAGCGGAGGCAGACGACGGGATCCTGTCGCGCGGCGCGCCACGCGGGAACGATGCCGAACACGAGTCCTACAGTGAGCGAGACACCAAACGCGACCACAATGGACAGCGGCGCCACCAGCGTGCGAATGCCGGCGAACTGCTCTATGCCGGCACTGATGCCCGCCCCAACGATGATGCCCGCCGTTCCGCCAACCACCGAGATTAGGACGGCTTCGACGAGAAATTGCGCGAGGATATTTTCCTGCGTTGCGCCCATCGCGCGTCGCACGCCAATCTCGCGAATGCGCTCGAGAATGGACGCGAGCATGATGTTCATGATGCCGATGCCGCCCACAATGAGCGAGATGGATGCGATCGCACCCAGCACCACGTTGAAGATCGTCTTGGTGCGCTGCTCCTGTTTGAGCAGCAGCTCGGGCACGGTGATCTGATAGTCGACGACATCATTGTGACGACGCGCGATCAATCGCCTGAGAATGTCCGCAACCTGAGGAACAGCTGAAGCCTGACTCACGCGCACGATGATGCGATCAAGCTGATGCGGATTTGTACGCTCTTCACGCACCTCGGAATCTTCTTCCTCCGCGCCCACCACGACCATTCCCTCAGCACGAGACGCCGCCTCAACTGAGCTCGACGTCAGCCGCGCACGATCACGAATGCGCAGCAGCATCGCGCGAACAGGCACGTACACATCCATCGACGCATCACGAATGCCAAGCTTGTCGGCGTTCTCGCCGATCATCTGCCGGTCCGCGAGCACGCCCACCACTGTGAACCAGTTGTTGCCCACCTTGATCTGCCGACCGATCGGCGCTTCGGTGGTGAAGAAGCGACTGCGAACACCATGACCGATGATCGCCACCGGCAGTTCGCCGGATGCTTGCGCCGCCGAAAAGGATGAGCCCTGTGCAAGCTGCAGGTTGAGCAGGCGGAAGTAGCTCGTGTCCACACCAACCACTCGCCCGGATCGACGCACACCCTCGCGTGTGATCGTGGTGTTCACCACCACTTCGCCCGAGACCGCATCGAGCCCTGGAATCACGGACTGGATTGCCGCGACATCGGCCACACTCAGGCCAGGCGAGTACTTCTTTGGCAGCTTGCTGGCTGAGCCATTGTCCGCCTCACCCTCTTCCTGCTCCACGTACGGCGTGATGATCACGTTGTTCGTGCCCAGCAGACGCATCTGCTCCAGGATCTCCTGTTCGGCGCCTTTGCCGATCGCCAGCATGGCAATCACTGAGGCCACGCCGAAGAGAATGCCGAGCGACGTCAGTCCTGCGCGCAATCGATTGTGCGTCACGGCTTCGAGTGCCGTGCGCAGGGCGAAGGCGGTTTGTGTGGTTATGCGCGCGCTGAGGGCGCGCCAGCGTTCAAGGCGCGTCACCTGAAAGGCGCTGCGTGGTGAAACTGTTCGGATCGGTGGGCGGCACCAGTAACACCTGCTCGTCCTCTTCCAGCCCCGCGCTCACGACCACGTGGGTATCGTTCATCGCTCCGACCGTGATCTCCTGCCGCACCGTGCGTCCGCCGCGACGCACGAATGCGTACGACACGTTGTCCGCCGTGGAGACCGCTTCGAGCGGGATCGAGAGCACATCGGTGAGACGCGCAGTTTCAATGATGTTGCCGGTGGTCATGCCGGGCCGGAGTGTTGTGTCCGGCGCCGTGACATTGATCTTGACTTCGAAGACCTTTGCGTCGGAGTTCGGGCGCTGCTCGCCCACGTTGGCCACGGCTGCGACAGTGCCCTCAAGCTGCTTGTCCGGATCGGAATCGAGCGTAATGCGCACCGGCTGCCCCACGGCGACTTTGCGCACATCGATCTCGTTGATGTACGTCATCGACTCCATCTTCGAGAGGTCGGGCAACGTGGCCACCGCGGGCTCCCACGGATTGATCTGCGCGCCGGCACCTTTCTTCCGGCCGTTCCACTCGCGCACGTAGATCACCATGCCCGACGACGGCGCCTTGACGGTGAAGCCCTGCATCACTTCCATCACCACGTTCTGCAGGCTCTTCTGCCGCTCCAGGTCGGCGCCTACCTCGCGCATCTTGGCCTGCGCCTGTTCCGTGCGCGTGACCACGTCTTTTCCACCCTGCACGAGCGCACGTTCGGCGCGCTCAAAGTCGATCTCTGCCTGTCGCTGCACACTGGGCGCTTCAAACTTGGCCTGATCTCGAGCGATACGTTTTTCTTCGAGAGCCAGCTCCATGCCGCGCAGATCTTCGCGCGCCTTGGACAGGTTCAGCGTGGAGTCGAGCATCGCCTGTTCGTACTGCGCTTCGGCCTTCTGCACGTTGAGTTGCGTCTCCTGCATCTTGCTCGCGAGTGTTGAACGGTCGAGCTCGGCAACCACGTCTCCCTCTTTCACCATGGTGCCTTCCGGCACGATGGTCGAGATCTTCATCTGAAAGGCGCCGGCCTGTTGCGCGTTCGCAGGGCCCTGGATCTGCACGAATGACGAGGCGCGTAACTCTCCTGCTGACGTGACCGGGACCAGCAAGTCGCCTCGAGTCACGGTCGCAGTCAGCGCCGAGTCGTCTTCAGGGGAGTCGGCCAGCACCCAGGCGGCCGAGAGCAGCACAAGCACGAGCAGGGCCGCGATGGCGCGGCGGGAGCGTAGGATCTGCATGGGGTCAGGAGCGCTGCGGGAGGGATGAACTGCGTGCTTCAGGACACACAGTGAGTTTGGACACCAGAACTCTCCGCAGGGTTCGCTGGTGGCAAGATTTTTGGGCAGTTCGGGAAGCAATTGCCAATAATGACTTTCGACTGTGCTTGCGCGCCGTGTGACGGTTTGGGGCACGTGCGCTATGGCGGGTATCACAGCGCGTCCCACATGGTGCGGTGAGGCGGACGCGCGGTGGCGTGTCGCGGCCATTGCCTGCACCGGAGATACACGATGCGTTCAAGACGTTCGGCGTTCCTGATCAGTGCGGTGGTGTGCATCGCCGGCGTTTGCGGGGGCGTCGGCCTGGCCGCCCCGTCGTCACGCGCCGTGCAACCCCCGCAACTGGCCGTCTCGCTCACCGGGCTCAACCCCGGCACGTCACACGACCGATCGCTCTGTCTCGCGTTCGCGCTGGTTCCCGGTGCGGCGAGCGAGTGCGCCGATCTGCGCGTGACGCACGGCTTGCCCGCCACGATGTCGAAGGGCACCGTGCAAGCACCCACGCTCGTGTACAACAGTGCCGTCGCGCATCCGTACCCGATTGTGCGCACCGACGTGCGCTACACGAGCGGCACCAAGCC
>JBBSJG010000182.1:0-6528 GCA_038257485.1 Longimicrobiales bacterium
CACGCAGGGCGGGATCAGTCGCATTCCGGCTGACGGCGGCAGCCCCGAATTGTACGTACCGCTCGACTCGGTAAACGGCGAGATCGGCCACGCGTGGCCGGCAGCACTGCCCAATGGCGGGATCCTGTATCGGTCGCGTCGCGCCCTGGACCCGGCCGACTTCGAGATCGTGGCGTTCGATCCGAAGAAGCGCGAGCGTCATGTTCTGACCAAGGGCCTCATGGCGCGCTACGTCGAACCGGGATACGTGGTCTTCCTGCGCGTCGACGGCGCTGTCCTCGCTGCGCCGTTCGATCAGGACCGCTTCCGCATGACCGGTCCGGCAGTGCCCCTGTTCGAGGGCGTCATGACCAAGCCGTTCGGTTCGGCCGACCTGGCCATCTCACCCAATGGCACGCTCGCGTACGTGCCGGGTCTGAGTCTGACGTCGGAAGCGGGGGCTGCTGAGGTGGTGTATGTCAGCAGGGAGGGGAATGAGACCCCGCTGAACCCGCCCATGTTGTTCAACCCGTCAGCGAACTATTCGCTCAGCCTGTCACCCAATGGCAGGATGCTGGCGCTGGACATCCAGGGCACCGCGGCGCCGGACGTCTGGGTCAAGCAGTTCCCGAGCGGCGCGCTCGGCCGGCTCACGTTCGAAGCCACCGGATCAAGCGTACCGAACTGGTCCCCGGACAGCCGGTACGTAACGTACCTGTCCCGAGACGCGCAGGGCTTCCAGGCAGTCTGGCGGAAGCGAGCGGACGGGAGCTCGCAGCCCGAAACCGTGTGGCGACTGCCGCGCACGGAGATCTCGGAAGCATTCCTCTCGGCGAACGGCGAGTGGCTCATCTACCGCGTCCTCTCCGGCGGCAACAACCGCGACATCTACGGGGTCCGGCTGGGGCGTGACAGTGTCCCCACGCCACTCGTCGCAGGACCCGCGGCGGAGCAGGGCGCGGCGCTGTCACCAGACATGAGATGGCTTGCGTACAGCTCCGACGAGTCGGGCGTACGGCAGGTTTTCGTCCGCCCATTCCCCACCGGCGATGGCCGCTGGCAGGTGTCAACGCGCGGCGGCATTGCACCACGTTGGTCTCACAGCGGACGGGAGCTCTTCTTCCAGTCCACCGACAACGAACTCATGGCTGCGGACATCGCACCCGGCCCGAGCTTCCTGCCAGGCGAGCCTCGCCGGCTGTTCGCGCTGGGTACAGGGATCGCACCGTCCGTCATGGTGCCGTACTACGACATTACGCCGGACGACCAGCGCTTCGTGATGGTGCGCCGCGCTGGCGCCATTCAGGCCCCGGGCGCCGGGCAACTCATCGTCGTCGACAACTGGTTCACGGAGTTCAGGGTAAAGATGGGGGCGAAGAAGTGACAAGATGAATTTGGTTCACAACGATTATATGCCGCGACTGACTTCCGCGCTCGCCGACCGATATCGCATCGAGCGCGAGCTCGGTCAGGGCGGCATGGCCACGGTATATCTCGCCCACGACCTCAGGCACGATCGCGACGTCGCCATCAAGGTACTTCGATCTGACATCGCTGAGTCGCTCGGGCGTGATCGCTTTCTGCGCGAGATTCGACTCGCCGCGCGCCTCAATCATCCACACATCCTGCCACTCTATGATTCCGGTGAAGCGGACGGTTTTCTCTTCTTTGTGATGCCGGTCATGCGCGGGCAGACGCTGCGTGATCGCCTCGAACAGGATGGCCAACTGCCAGTAGACGACGCGGTGCGCTACACCATCGAAATTGCCGACGCCCTCGACTACGCGCACCGTCACGACGTGGTACACCGTGACATCAAGCCGGAAAACATCCTGCTGCACGAAGGGCACGCCGTCGTCGCCGATTTCGGCATCGGCAAGGCGGTCGCGGCGGCGTCATCACAGACTGCGGCGTTCACGCAGGTCGGCGTCATGATCGGGACGCCGGCATACATGAGTCCGGAGCAGGCCGCCGGTGAAGACGTCGACGGCCGCAGCGATCTCTTCGCTCTTGGGTGTGTCTGCCATGAGCTGCTGACTGGTGAAGCCGCTTTCACGGGCGATACCGTGCAGGCAGTGATCGCGAAGCGTTTCTATTACGCGCCGCCGAGCGTGACGGACCTGCGCCACGTCGTGCCCCTGTCCGTGAGCCAGGCGGTTACGAGCATGCTGGAGAAATCGCCGGCGCACCGGCCGGCGATCGGTGCGCAGGTCGTGGCAGCCCTGCGATCAACGGACTCAGTCGTGTCCGCGCCGCCACCGAGCAGCGAGAAATCGCTCGCCGTGCTGCCGTTCACGAATGTCAGTGCCGATCCCGACAACGAATACTTCGCGGACGGTCTCACTGAAGAGCTTATCACGGACCTGGCACAGGTTCGTGCGCTGCGCGTCACGTCGCGCACATCGTCGATGCAGATGAAGGGCACGACCAAGGGCATGCGTGCAATCGGCCGCGAGCTGGGCGTTCGCTATGCTCTGGAAGGCAGCGTCAGAAAAGCAGGGAACTCGCTGCGCATCACAGCCCAGCTGATCGACACCTATGACGACAGCCGCATCTGGGCCGACAAATACACCGGCACAGTCGATGACGTGTTCGATCTGCAGGAGCGTGTCTCACGCGCCATTGTCGACGCATTGCATGTGACATTGTCGAGCGAAGAGGATGTAATGCTGACCGACCGTCCCATCGCGAACGTGCGCGCCTTCGAGCTCTACCTGCAAGCCCGGCAGGAGCTGCGCCGTTATAAGCTCGAACGCGGCAATGCGCTTCTGAATCAGGCCATTGCTCTCGAGGGCGAGGTGCCGGCGCTGCGCGCTCTTCGCGGCCTTGCACTGGTGTCACAGGTGCGCGCAGGCATGAACCAGGACATGCGCCCGCTCGACCAGGCTGAGGCCGAAGCACGTTCCCTCATCGCGAGCAATCCGCGCGCCGCCTACGGCCACGCCATCCTGGGCATCGTCGGCTACGAACGCGGTGACCTGCGGCAGGCTGTTACATCGCTATCCGCGGCGCTCGAGCTGGATCCGAATGACGCCGACGTTCATTTCTACCTCGGCATTTCCCTGATGGGCGCAGGGCGGGCGCAGGAAGCGGCAGCCTTGAGCCGTCGCATCACTGCCATTGATCCGCTCTCTTCGCAAGCCGGGATGCTGTCCGCCGCTGCGACGTGGTTCCTGGGGCGGCCCGCTGAGGGACTGGCCTCCATGGAGCACAGTCTCACGCTCGATCCTGAGAGTCTGATCCACCGCTGGACACTCGGCTATCACTACGCTCTGCTTGGCCGCTATGGCGATGCTGCGCAACAGGCCGAGTTCATGAGTCAGCGCGCCCCGCTCATGCCGTACACGCTTCAGCTTCGCGCACTGGTCGCAGGCGCCGAAGGCAGAAAAGACGAGGCGCTGAAGCTGCTTGCGAACGTCAACACCGACGTACTGGATGGTCACACGCGATTTCATATTGCCGAAAGTCTTGCCCTGGGCGGTAACGTCGAGCGCGCACTGCAGCTCATGCAAGACGCTGTGATGAGCAGCTTCTACCCTCACGCCTTCATCGCGCACTACAACCCGTTCCTGGATTCGCTTCGTGGAACGCCCGAATTTGAACGCATCGCGGATATTGCCGAACGGCGTATGCAGGAGTTCGGCAGTGGGACCGCAATTTCACCAGCGATGGCGCAATGACAGACAAGCTCGATCGTCTAATGGCTGCGCTCGCAGACCGCTACCGCATTGAGCGTGAGCTCGGCCAGGGCGGCATGGCCACCGTCTACCTCGCGCACGACATCAAGCACGACCGGCGCGTTGCGCTGAAGGTCCTTAAGCCGGAACTCGCCGCAGTGCTCGGTGCAGATCGCTTCGTGCAGGAAATAAAGACGACGGCAGCGCTTCAGCATCCGCACATCCTGCCGCTCTTCGATTCGGGCGTCGCCGACTCGTTTCTGTACTACGTGATGCCGTTCATCGATGGCGAGACATTACGCAGCAAGCTCGATCGCGAGACGCAGCTCGGTATCGATGAGTCCGTTCGCATCGCGACGAATATCGCAGATGCGCTCGACTATGCGCATCGCCACGGTGTGATCCACCGCGACATCAAGCCTGAGAACATCCTGCTGCACGAAGGCCGGCCCATGGTCGCGGACTTCGGCATTGCTTTGGCCGTGAGTGCCGCCGCGGGTGGTCGTATGACGGAGACCGGACTCAGTCTCGGCACACCGCACTACATGAGTCCCGAGCAGGCAACTGCTGAAAAGGAGATCAGCGCGCGCTCCGACATCTACTCGCTAGCGAGCGTGCTGTACGAGATGCTCGCGGGCCAGCCGCCACACCTGGGCGGCTCCGCGCAGCAGATCATCATGAAGATCGTGACGGAGGAAGCGGCGCCGGTCACGAAGCTGCGCAAGTCCGTGCCGCCGAATGTGGCCGCAGCAATCGCCAAAGGCGTGGAGAAGCTGCCGGCAGACCGGTTCGCGTCGGCGGCAGAATTCGCAGCAGCCCTCGCCGACACACACTTCACGACAGCAAAAGCGTCCGCGGCCGTTCCGGTTGGCGCATCACGCTGGCGTGCACGCGCACTCGCCGCGGCCGCGCTGGCGACCGTGTTTGGCGCCGTCGCGCTCGTGGGCCTCCTGCGGCCCCCGCCCGCGCCCCCCGTGATTCGCTATAGCATGGGCCTGCCGGTCGGACAGTCCATGCGTCAGGGAACCATCGGAATCAACATCGCGATATCTCCTGATGGCAGGTACATCGCTTACGTCGGGCCAGGCGAGGCCGGCGATCAACTGTGGCTGCGCGAGAGGAACCGGCTCGATGCGGTGCCGCTCGCGGGCACCGCCGGCGCCCAGAACCCGTATTTTTCGCCGGACGGCAGCGCGATCGCTTTTTCCAGTGCCGTACAGACACTGCAACTGAAGGTCATACCGGTGAGCGGCGGCCCGCCGATCACGCTTGCAAGCCCCGGCCTTGGATCGAGCGGCGGGGGTACGTGGGCCCCTGACGGCTGGATCTACTTCGATGCTCCTGATGGGTTCATGCGCGTCCGGGCGGACGGGGGAACGCCGGAACTGGCGATCCCGATCGACTCTGCAAGAGGCCAGATCGGACTGGCGTGGCCGGACGCATTACCGAACGGTAAGGGCATCCTCTACCGTTCCCGGCCGAATCTCAATCCCGCCGATTTCGAGATTATCGCATTCGATTTGAAGACGCACGAGCGCCACGTGCTGACCAAAGGACTGCTTGCGCGATATATCGAGCCGGGCTTCCTGGTGTACCTGCGCGCGGACGGCGCCGTCGTCGCCGCGCCTTTCAACCAGGACCTCATGAAGCTGACGGGACCCGCGGTCCCGTTGTTCGAAGGTGTCATGATCAAGCCGTTCGGGTCGGCGGATATCGCGTTCTCCGCCACGGGCACGCTGTTGTATGTGCCAGGTAAGGCTTCAGCTACCGGTGTGGCCGAGATGGTCTATGTAAGTCGTGAGGGCGCACTCACACCGATGGACCCGCCGCTCAGCCTGGATTTCTCCTCGAATCGAGCACTCAGCCTCTCCCCGGACGGTAAGTCAGTCACGATTGACATCGTCGGTGCCACAGCACCGGAAATCTGGGTCAAACATCTGCCTGCCGGAGCCTTTTCCCGTCTGACATTCGACGCCCGCGGTGCGACCCGCGCGCGCTGGACGCCTGACGGAAAGTCCATTCTATACCTCGCCCGGAGCGACGCAAATATTCAATCGGTGTGGAAGAAACGCGCGGACGGCAGTGCGCCCGCCCAGATGGTGTGGAGTGAGAAGGGTGCGCAGATCAATGAAGCGATAATATCGGCCAGCCAGGAGTGGCTCATCTTCATTAAGTCCCAGAGAGGGACCAGCGATGACATCTTTGCCGTCCGCCCCGGCCGTGATTCGGTATCCATGCCCATCGTCACAACTCCGGCCAGGGAACAGGGGGTTGCGCTGTCCCCGGACGACAAATGGATGGCGTATATATCGAACGAGTCGGGGCGGGACGAGGTTTTCGTCCGGCCGTTCCCAAATGCCAACGACGCGCGCTGGCAGATCTCGAATCGCGGGGGGAATGCACCGCGCTGGTCACGCAACGGCCGTGAGCTGTATTTCGAGAGCGCTGATGGCGACCTCATGGTTGTGCAGATCATGCCGGGGTCGACATTCGCGTCAGGCGAGCCGCGACGACTGTTTTCACTCGGCAGCATCAACGTATTCGGATCAAACGCGGTGCCTTTCTACGATACCGCACCCGGTGACACGCACTTCGTCATGGTGCGACTCGCGTCGATGGATCAGGCACCGGGTGGCGGACAGCTGGTCGTGGTCGACAACTGGCACCAGGAACTCCTGGCCAAAATGAAAGCGAAGCGCTGACGCATGTCACTCTTTGCTGGCCCGATCCCAACGCCACTCGCCGCCGCACTCGCGGATCGCTACCGCATCGAGCGCGAGCTCGGCCAGGGCGGCATGGCGACGGTCTATCTCGCCGAGGACCTGAAGCACCGGCGTCGCGTGGCGCTGAAGGTCGTGCGGGAGGAACTCGC
>JBBSJG010000183.1:0-6466 GCA_038257485.1 Longimicrobiales bacterium
ACGCCGTACGATCGACGCGCTCGGCGCCATCCTCGACGAAGCGCATGCACAGCACATCGCGCCTCACGCCCCGCCTCTCGCGGAGGAGGCGTGAGCGCGCTCGATGGTCACGTCGCCGTCGTCACGGGAGCAGGCCGCGGGATCGGCAGAGCGATCGCGATCGCGCTCGCGGATGCTGGTGCGGCCGTCATCATCAGTGCGCGCAATACGGCAGAGATCGAGGACGTCGCGCGCGCGATCGTCGACGCTGGTGGCCGCGCGGTTGCGATCCCGTGTGACGTGACGGATGAGAACGCTGTCGCGCAGATGGCAAGTGACGCCGCTGCGCATTTCGGGAGTGTCGACATCCTCGTGAACAATGCGGGCGTCGGTCATTCCGCGCTGCTGCATCGCACGACGCTGGAAGACTGGGATCGCGTGATGCGCGTCAATGCAACCGCCGCGTTCCTCTGCATGCGTGCATTCATGCCCGCAATGGTCGCAGGGAAATGGGGTCGCATTGTGAATGTTTCGTCCGTGGCGGGTCTCTCAGCCCAACGGTACATTTCCGCCTATGCCGCATCGAAGCACGCACTGATCGGCTTGACGCGCGCCGCTGCGGCGGAAAGCGCCGGCTCGGGCGTCACGGTCAATGCCGTCTGCCCGGGCTTCGCGGACACTGCAATGACGGACCGGAGCGTATCGAACGTCATGCGCCAGACAGGACGCTCGGCGGATCAGGCACTCGCGCTCGTGCTTGCGACGACAGGACAGACACGACTCGTGACACCCGCTGAAATCGCGCGCGCGGTGCTTGCACTGTGCGAGCCGGGCAGCGACGCCATGAATGGCGAAGCGATCATCATCGACGGCGGCAGTGACCGCGGGAATGGCATGGCATGAGCTTCGACATCATCAATCCGGAATCGCTCGGCCAGCCAAAGGGCTGGAACAACGGCATGCTGGCACCTGCGGGCGGCCGCGTCCTGTTCGTCGCCGGCCAGACCGCGCGCGACGCGAATGGCAGGATCAGCGACGGTGGCATGGTCGCGCAGTGGGCGCAGTCGCTCGCGAATGTCCTGTCGATCGTGCGCGCCGCGGGCGGTGATGCGGCGAGCATCGGCCGCATGACGATCTTCGTCACCGACCTCGCCGCGTACCTGGAGAGCCGGCGCGATCTCGGCGAGACCTGGCGCAATGCGATGGGCCGCCACTACCCCGCGATGTCGGTGGTCGTCGTGAGCGGTCTTGTCGATGAGGGTGCCATGGTCGAGATCGAGGCAACAGCAGTGCTCAGCGGACCAGGTCCGGAAGTTTCGTCTTGACTCATTCCAGCATGCCGGGGACATCCATGGGACTCAATCCGAAATCATTCCTCTACGCACTCGACACCGAGACTGGCGTTGCGACGGTCACACTCAACCGGCCGGATCGGTTGAATGCGCTGACCTTCGAAGTGTATGAAGAGCTGCGCGACTTCTTCCATTCGCTCGACCGTGAGCCCGGTGTGCGCGCGATCATCCTGACCGGTTCGGGCCGCGCGTTCTGTTCGGGTGGCGACGTCGAGGACATCATCGGCGCGCTGCACGGCCGCGACTTCCAGGGTCTGCTCGCATTCACGCGCATCACGGGTGAGCTGATCCTGTCCATCCGCAAATGCAGGCGCCCGGTGATCGGTGCGTTGAATGGCACAGTGGCAGGCGCGGGTGCAGTGATGGCAGCCGCGTGCGACATGCGCGTGGCGGCCGACACCGCGAAGATCGCATTCCTCTTCACGAAGGTCGGCCTTTCAGGCGCAGACATGGGCGCGACGTGGCTGCTCCCGCGCATCGTCGGGCATGGTCGTGCGAGCGAGATCCTGATGACGGGGGATTTTATCGACGCAGCGGAAGCCTATCGCATCGGACTGTACAACCGCGTTGTGCCGGCGGTTGAAGTGATGTCGGCGGCCAGGACACTCGCGGAAAAGCTGGCGAAGGGACCGTCGTTTGGCCTGAGCGTAACGAAGGAAGCGCTCGATCGTGAATGGTCGATGGATATAGACAGCGGGATGCGCTGGGAGACGGAGATCCAGGCTGCGTGCATGCTCGACCCGAACTTCCACGAGTCGTACGAAGCCTTCATCGCGAAGCGGCCGCCGGAGTTTCACTGATGGCATCGGTGTCTGGTGCATCGCTCGACACGCGCCCCGTTCGCGCGTTCCTCGACGAGGCCCACCTTGCGCTCGCGGTCCGTCTGCGCGACTACCTGCTGCGCCATCTGCTCGAACTCGGTGACCCGGTGGACGACGCAAGCGCGCGTGCGCAGGCGAGGTCCGTGGCAGAGACGCTCGGCAAAGGCGGCTGGCTGTCATCGATCCTCGATAACGATTTGCGCGCGCTTTGTCTGCTGCGCGAGGCCGTCGCATATGGATCACCGCTCATCGATGCAGTCGTCGCATTGCAGGCGCTCGGCACTGCACCACTGATCGCCGCAGATGCGACCGGTCCACAGGATGAAGGCGACGCCGGGCACGCGCTGCGTCGGCACCGGATCGATCGCGCGGTAGCAGGCGAGGCGATCGCGGCGTTCGCCATGACCGAAGAGCGAGCGGGCTCGGATGTGGCAGCGATGACGACGCGCGCCCGCCGCGATGGCGACGACTATGTGATCGACGGTGCCAAGACACTCATTTCGAATGCGGGTCTAGCCGACTTCTACACTGTGTTTGCATCGACGGACGCGTCGAAAGGGAGCCGCGGCATCAGCTGCTTCCTCGTGCCCGCGGATACGTCCGGTCTTCGTTTCGTGCGTGCACAGGTCATGAGTGCTCCGCATCCACTGGGCGAGATTGCGTTCGATCGCTGTCGCGTGCCTGCGCATCACCGCGTGGGTGAAGAGGGTGGTGGATTCAAGCTGGGCATGGCAGCGCTCGACCGTCTGCGCCCGACAGTCGCCGCGGCTGCGTGCGGCATGGGTGCGCGCGCGCTCGATGAGGCGATTGCGCATGCTACGCAGCGCCATCAGTTCAATGAACCGCTGGCAGAGTTTCAACTGATCAAACAGAAACTCGCGCGCATGGCGATGGACCTCACTGCGTCCCGTCTGCTCGTGTATCGCGCGGCGTGGGAGAAGGACGGCGGTGCGGATCGGATCACGATGGAAGCAGCCATGGCGAAGTCGTTCGCGACCGAGTCTGCGCAGCGCATTGTTGACGACGCAGTGCAGATCGTCGGCGGCCGCGGCGTCCTGATGGATCACCCGGTGGACCGCTTGTATCGCAGTGTGCGTGCACTGCGTATCTACGAGGGAACGACCGAGATTCAGCACCTGATTGTCGCCGGTATCCTGATCAAGGATGCCACGTCGTGAGGATTGCATGCATCGGCGCGGGCCCTGCCGGCCTGTACGCATCGATCCTGCTGAAGCGTGCGGACCCGTCGCACGAGGTGATCATCTACGAGCGAAACCGCCTGGATGATCCATTCGGCTTCGGCGTCGTGTTTTCGGATGCGACGGGCGACAATCTCGCGAGCGCGGACCCCGAGACATTCGCGGAGATGTCGTCGCACTTCGCGCGCTGGGATGACATCGACATCCATTACAAGGGCGAGACCATCACGTCGGGTGGCCATGGCTTCAGCGGTCTGTCCCGTCGCGCGCTCCTCGACATCCTCGCCCGGCGAGCCACTTCACTCGGAGTCGAGATCCGCGCGGGTGTCGAGATCAATGCAGCGTCGCAGGTCGGCGATGTCGACCTGATCATCGCGTGTGATGGCGCGGCGAGTGTGTGGCGGGAGCGGCTGGCGTCGCATTTCAAGCCGTCCGTCGATGTACGACCGAACCGGTTTGTGTGGCTCGGGACGACACGACCTTTTCCCGCGTTCACGTTCTACTTCAAGTACGACGAACACGGCTTGTGGCGGGTGCACGCATACCAGTACGAGGGTGGCCAGTCCACATTCATTGTGGAGGCGACGGCGGACACGTGGCAGTCGGCGGGCATGGCGGGCGCCACAGAGTGTGAGACGATCGCATTCTGTGAGCGGTTGTTCGCCCAGGAACTCGAAGGACATCGACTCAAGGGCAACCGCAGCATCTGGCGTCAGTTCGGAACCGTGCGCAATGAGACACTGCATTACAGCGGCGAGCATGACGACCGCAGCCTGAATGTCGTCCTGCTTGGTGATGCTGCCCACACGGTGCACTTCTCGATCGGCTCAGGAACGAAGCTGGCCATGGAAGACGCGATCGTACTGGTCGCCGCACTGCAGTCACATCCGTCGGATATCCCGTCTGCGTTGCGTGTCTATGAAGAGGAGCGTCGTCCGACGGTGGACAGCCTCCAGCGCGCTGCGCAAGTCAGCCTGCAGTGGTTCGAGGAGACCGAGCGCTACATGGAGCAGCACCCGCTCCAGTTCGCGTTCACACTACTGACGCGCAGCATGCGCGTGACGCATGCCAACTTGAAACTGCGTGACCCCGAGTTCGTGGCGAGGGTGGATCGGTGGTTCGCGGAAGAGGCGGCCAAGCAGGCGGGCGTCGACATGCCGTCGCATATACCACCGCCGTTGTTCACACCGTACCGCGTGCGCGGGCTGCTGCTGGAGAACCGCGTTGTCGTGTCGCCAATGTGTCAGTACAGTGCCATCGATGGCACGCCGAATGACTGGCATCTGGTGCACATCGGATCGCGCGCGATCGGCGGTGCCGGCCTGATCATGGCCGAGATGACGGACGTCAGCGCGGACGGTCGCATCTCGCCCGGGTGCACCGGTCTGTACTCGCCGGAACACGTGGACGGCTGGCGCCGCATTGTCGATTTCGTGCATCTCAACAGCAGTGCAAAAATCGGCATCCAGCTCGGGCACGCCGGCCGTAAGGCTTCCACAAAGCGGATGTGGGAGGGTGACAGCCAACCACTGGACGACGGCTCGTGGGACACGGTCTCTGCGTCGCCGATTCCCTACTATCCGCACAGTCCCGCACCGCGCGAAATGGACGCGCGGGATATGACGGATATTATGGCGGAGTATGTGAGTGCGACGACGATGGCGGATGCCGCGGGTTTCGACTGGATCGAGCTGCACGCCGCGCACGGATACCTGCTCGCGAGTTTCATTTCACCACTCACGAACCACAGGACGGATGCGCACGGCGGCGGCCTCGAAAACCGAATGCGTTTTCCGCTCGCAGTGTTCGACGCAGTGCGATCGGCCTGGCCCGCTGACAAGCCGATGTCGGTTCGGATCTCGGCGGTCGACTGGATGCCTGACGGAGTCGACTCTACGGAGGCCGTCGAAATCGCGCGCATGTTCAAGGAGCATGGCGTTGATGCAGTGGACGTATCCGCAGGACAGACGGTACCGGAACAGAAGCCCATCTACGGCAGACTGTACCAGACGCCGTTCAGCGACCGGATCCGCCACGAGGCTGGCGTACCGACAATGGCGGTCGGGAATATTTCGTCGTATACCGATGTGGACACGATCCTCGCATCGGGTCGCGCGGACCTGTGCCTGCTGGCACGGGCGCACCTGTGGGACCCGTACTGGACACGACACGCGGCGCATGAAGAGGGATATGCGATGCCCTGGCCCGCACAGTACAACACACTCAAGCGCTACACGCCGAGGTTCATATGAGCTACACAAATGACGACGCCCCGCCGCGCGAGCCGTTGACGTATTCGACGTACCTGCGGCTCGATCAGTTGCTGGAACAACAGATCTGCGCGTCGGACGGACCGAACGGTCCTGAACATGACGAGACGCTGTTCATCATCATCCACCAGACATACGAGCTCTGGTTCAAGCAGATTCTGCACGAGATCGATCACATGCAGAAACTGTTCGCGAATGACGAGATCAACCGTGTGCAGCACACGTTCAAGCGCGTGCTCACGGTCCTGAAGGTACTCGTCACACAGATCGACATTCTCGAAACCATGACACCGCTGGAGTTCCTGTCGTTCCGCGACCGGCTCGATTCGGGCAGTGGTTTCCAGTCCGCGCAGTTCCGCGCGCTCGAGTTCAAGCTCGGCCTCAAGCGTGAGAGTGCCGTCAAGCACTATCCGGAGGGCAGTGTCGGGCACACGATGCTGGCGAAGCGCATGGCGGAATCGACGCTATGGGATTCGTTCCTGCACTTCCTCGCGAAGCACGGCCACGCCGTGCCACAGGAGCTGCTCGACCGGGACGTCACGCAGCCGGTCGCGCCGTCGGAGCCGCTCCAGAAGGTGCTGATCAACGCGTATCACACCGACCTCGTCGCGCGCGATCTGTCGGAGCGCATGGTCGACCTCGACGAAGGTGTGCAGGAGTGGCGCTACCGTCACGTCCGCATGGTGGAACGAACGATCGGCTTCAAGCGAGGAACGGGGGGCAGCTCGGGCGCTGCGTATCTGCGTGAGACGCTTTTCAACCACGCGTTCCCTGACCTCTGGTCGATCAGGACGGAGCTGTAGCATGGCGTTCACACCGGAGATGCTGCACGCGACACCGAACGC
>JBBSJG010000184.1:0-6420 GCA_038257485.1 Longimicrobiales bacterium
CAGAAAAGATCAGTGTGCTGTCAGTGCGGTTGATGGCGACGGGTTCTTCTCGCCAAAGCACCAGATCGGTCGAGCTGGCATGACCCCAGCTGATGTTGCCCCAATCGGCACCATCGGGATTGTACTGATAGAACAGGTGATGGTCAAGCGTGAATCGCCCGGCCCACGCACCAGTTGTGGAATCTTCCGCTAGCAAGCATGAGCAATCTGGGGAAGCGTTCAAATCAGTGTTGGGGAAACAGTGTATACCCCTCGACACACCATTTGCGCTCACAGCGCCAGCCAGTTGGCGCAGCACAGCGCGGTGTCGCGCTTCGCCTTGTGGGGATAGTTGGTATGAAGCGGCGGCTTGGGCCCGGGCGCCTCGCGCGTATCAAGGCTACGCGGCCATCCGTCGGCAAGCCTCGGCGCATTTGCGACACGCCTCGGCGCACAGCCGGCAGTGCTCGGCCGTGCTCGCGTGCTTTTCGCATTCCGCAGCGCAGGCGTCGCACGCCTCCGCACACGCCCGACAGAGTTCGGCGGCGAGCGGCCCGCCCCGACTCATCACCCGGATGGCCGCCGCACACGCATCCGCACAATCGCGGTCGAGCCGGATGCACGAGCGCATCATGGCGATGTCCTTCTCGTCAAGACAGGCGTCGGAACACATCTCGCATGCCACGAGGCACGTCACGCACGCTTCGATGCACTCGTGGTACTTCGCGCTGTTGCCGCGAAGATAGGTTCCCAATTCGATGCTGGCCATCGGACTGCTCCTTGAAAAGACTCCCTTGGTCCAATCAACGGATGTGTGATTGGGCGCTTGAACTCCGGCACTAGCGCTCGTTCATCATGATCTGCTCGGCGACGTCTCGGACATTGCGCCCGCGGTACTGCGGCTCCGGAATGCCGGGGCTCAGCGCCTGCCCCGGACGCGCCACGAATGCCGCCTGACATCCGGCGGCAAGGGCACCGGCCACGTCCCATGAGTGCGCGGCCACGAGCACGATGCGATCAAGCGTAACGTCGAGCTCACGCGCGGCATGCTCATAGGCCTCCCGCGCCGGCTTGTATCGCTCGACGTCATCGGCCGAGAGCACCCGGGAAAAGAACTCGCGCAGGCCCACGCGCTCGAGCTGCTGCTCGGCCGACTCGCGAGGCGAGTTGGTGAGCGCGGAGAGCGTGAAGCCGGCCGCCTTCAAATGTTGCAGCGCGGCCAGGACCTCCGGGTGGGCTGGCAGCTCGCCGAGCGCCTTCCTGAACGTCACCCGATCGTCGTCGGTCACCTCGCGGCCTCGCTGCGCGGCAGTCATGTGCAGCGCGTCGTCCGCCAGCCGGTCGAATCTGCGGTACGCGCCGACAACCGTGGCAGTCAGAAAGAGCTCGAGGAGCTGACTGAACCATTGCTTCCGGATTTGCACCGAGTCGGCACGGCCGAAAATCTCACCGAAGGTGTCGTCCAGTGCCGCCATGTCGAGCAGCGTTTCGTTCACGTCGAACACGATCACCGGCTTCATGCGCCGTCCTCGGTCCTGATTCCGTCGTCGTGTGCCGCGCGCGACCGAATCTCGCGCACGAGACTCGCAAGAGCGCCCGCGATGCGGTCCGGGTGATCCTCGGGGGTGAGATGCTTACCTCCCTCGATGCGCTCAAGCGGCACGCCCAGCTCGCGCGCGAAACGCTCGCCATACTCCACCTTCTGGAAGCTGTCGGCGTCGCCCCACACCACGCGCGCCGGTAGGCCGCGCAGCTCATTCAGTCGCGGGGAGATGTCGAGCGTGTCCCGAACGTCGAGCGCACGAATCTGCCCCGCACATCGATCCGGATGCTTTACGGCGAGGATGCGGGCCACGCCGCCTCCAAGATCGTGGCCGACGAGCACAACGCGCTCCAGGCCCATCGCGTCCAGCCACTGCCGCAGATACTCCGCTTGCGTCGCCACGCCAATCGCGCGTTCCCGCCCTTCGGCGATGGAGGCGGCATAGCCCACCATCTCCCACGCGAGCAGCCGAGCGCCCTCGACGCGCGGCATCACCCGTCGCCAGAGAGCGGGCCCGGTGGGGATGCCGTGCACAAGCACGACCGGCATCCCGGCGCCCTGTTCCTCCCAGCGCATCGGGATGCCGGCCACGATGCGCTCGTGGCGCGCCAGCGTCATCGCACCCTGCCTGCCAGCTTCGCCTTCGACCGGTAGCCGGACATCATCTCCATCAGCATCGGTTCCGGCATCGGTGTGTCCGCCGTGCCCCCGCGCGCTTGTCCACAGGAGTCCTCCCGTTTACATGGGGTGCGGTTGGTCCGGATCGGCCGCGTTCGGCTCCGTCTGGAAGATCAGTCCCTGCACGTAGGGACTGGACTTGTCCCCTCCCTTGAACGCCATCGCCGTCTTCGCGTAGAACGCGCGTGCGTCGGCTGGTGTGCGCTTGCCGGTGATCACATCGTGCGCGAGGTTGAGCGCCAGCAGGTTCATCTCCTCTACGTCACACTGCGCGGAGAGCTCGCCACGCGTGCGATGGTAGTACACACTGCCGTCGTACGCATAGAGGTCCGCCATCTTGTCGGCAGGCACGCGATGTTTCACGGTCTGGGTGAGGTAGTCGATGTGCGCCATCGGGAAGTTGTGCGGAACCTCGTCTCGCGTAATGGCCGTCTTCACAAACGGGCCGGTGCCGTACCAGGCGAGCATGCGGTCGCCCGTGACACTGGGCTCCCCGTACTTGGCGATCATGAGCGCTGCGGTCTCGCGCTGCTTCGCGGGCCAGGCGGCGATCATCTTGCTGGCTGTAGGGCGGTCCATTTCCAGAGTACCGGCCGACTCCATGCGCGTTGTTCCGCTGGCTCCCATAGTCCCGGTGGATCCAGTGGCTCCCATAGACCCACTGGATCCACTGGATCCGCTGGCACATGCCGCGAGCGACAGCGTGGCGAGCGACAGCATTATGCGCGGACAGATACGGGAACGGACTCGGTGTGTGACAGACATTGCGACCTCCTGGTCGGCGACGTGTGAGATACTTTCGCCGTTTTCACGCTACTCGCGACTCGCGGTTCGTGCTCGGGAGAACGGCACCCGGCGATCCTTGATACTGCAAGCACTTGAAGGTTCTGATGACCTTCGCGTTCGCGGACGCCCATACCATTCATCGCATCTTCATGCGCAGTGGAGTGCTGACCCGTAACGTCGGTAACCCACGGCGCAATCGCCATCGACCCAAAGGGGAATCTTTCCGCAACACCCTCCGACGGATCTCGGCGGGGAGGCGTGCCGGTGGTCATATCCGGCACGCCGGCCAAAACGATGCGACCTACGGGCTCGTGCGCGTGACTTTCCAAATCACGCCGGTGCTCGTCGGGAATTCGTACGGCGTGCCCGGGCTCGCCGGGTTGATGCGTGCGATGCCGAAATCGACGATGTACAGCGCGCCGTCGGGCCCGAACTTGACGTAGAAGGGCCGCTCAAGTCCCATGCCCGGCGCGCCTTGCTCCGAGGCTGGGCCCGGCTTCGCATTCTGGATGAACGGCACGACGCTGCCGTTGCCGAGCGCGATCATGATGCGCGAGCCCACCGGCTTGTCGCGTAGCGGATTCGTCGGCGGCGCCAGGTCGCCCCACTCGGCCACGAACAGCTGCCCGCCGAAGCTGCCGAACGTGCTGGGCGCAAAGTCGATGCCCGACGGGGACGAGTTGATCGGATGCAGCCCGTGGATCACCGAGCGGTCGGGCGTCTGCAGGTTGCTCGCCTGGTGGTTGATCACGAAATGCAGGCGATCCGTCGGCAGCGGTTGCCCGTTCAGGAACTTCGGCGCCTGCAGCGCGTCGGGCACGTCGAACTTGCGGTGGATAGCCGGCTCGAACCGCGCGGAAAAGTCCGGCCAGCCGTACCAGGCACCTTCCTGGATGCGATAGACGGCGTCGAACTCGTCATTCACCGAGCGCGAGCCCCGGATGTCGTAGCCGTTCACGGCGCCGTACAGCTGACCGTTCGTGTTGAACGCGAGGCCGATCGTGTTGCGCAGCCCCGAGGCGAAGGGTCGCACCGTAGCCTCGGCGTTGTTCGGGTCGAAGACGAGGACCGAACCGCCGCACTTCTTCGAGCCTGTAATGCGCTGGCCCGGCGTGCTCGGCGTGCCGAAGGGCATATAGGCTCCCGTCTCCACCAGGTCTGACGGGTCGGCCGTACGGAAGTCGGGCGTACGGTAGTTGATCCCCACAAGCACCAGGTCCTGGCAGGGCACCGGCCGCACGTTGGGGCTCCGCATGATGAACGGGACCAGATCGAGTCCGACCACGCCCGCGTTCGTCGCCGGACCGGTCGCCAGGTACATCATGCCGTCCGGACCCACCTTGATGTCGTTGACCTGGTGCTCCGACTGGCTGTCCATGATGCCGCTCAAGATGCGCGTAATCTGCCCGGCGAGCGTGACGCGCGAGACGGCGCCGCTGCGGTCGGTCGGGTCGCGGTGGCTGACGTAGAACGCCCCGTCGTGCCAGGTGAGCCCTACCACCGACGCCGCGATTCCACGATCCTCGAGCTTAACGACTTCTGTGGCCGCGCCGTTCTGTACGCGCATGATGCGCGCGATGGGTGGCAGATCGACGAACGCGCCGCCCGCCTCCGCGACGTACATCGTGCCCTGGTCGTCGAACGTCAGCGCCGACGGGAAGGTCAAGTTTCCGACCACCTTCTCGATGGTGTAGCCCGGCGGCAGCTGCATCACCGGGAACTGCGACGCCGGCTCGAGCGGTGGTCCCGTCGGCCCATTATCGTCGTCAGCACAACCGGCGACCGAGAGCATCACGACGCCGAGCATTCCAGCCCGCCTGCCTTGTGACCGCACCATCCGTACACCCTCTCTCAATCGCTTACCGACCCCGCGCGGACAGACGTGGGAACGAACTCGGCGTGTGACGGACATTACGACCTCCTGGTCGGCGGCGTGTGAGCTCCTTGCGACGTCTTCACGCGAGTCGCTGTTCGCGCTCGCGAGAACGGCACCCAACCGCCACTGAATCGTGCAAGCACAGGGCCGTTAGGTGCTCTGCGCGTTCGCTGACGCCGATACCGTTCTCCGTCGTGCGCAATGGCTGCTGACCACAAAACGTCGGCAACTTGCTGCGCCGTCGCCATTGATCAGAGGGGGGATCTTTTGGTAACGCGATGACAGACTTGGCGGGTATGTCACCATCATCGCTGCTCCATGCGCGTCGCACTGCCGCTGTTGCCCGCGCGCATTCGCCGAGACCGAGCGGAGCCAGGTGCACAGACGTGCAGCGAACTGCAGGGAGGGGCGTTTCCCCATGTCTGCTTGAGGCTCTGAGGGACGTGGGAGCTCAACCGGTGCGTCAGGTTGCCAGCGCGAAGCGTTCCAGGAGTTCCGCTTATTGGCACCGACGCTCTTTATTCAGGCGAGCACCGCACGCTCAGTCCCATATTGCGCTGTCTAGATCATGCACCCTACTGTTGCGCACGAGCACAACCGTCGTCATACTCGCTCGTGCCGAGCTCGCGTCGGCCACATGATGCACGCATGCAGACGCAGAAGATCTGCGACCCCACGATAGGAGCCCGTTCATGAGCGACACTCCGCTCAAGACGGAAGTCGAAGACGTGACCCCCGAGCTCGCCGCGTAGTGGCTGGCGACGATGGGCCCGAACCGGCACCTCAACCGCGCTAATCTCGAGCGCTATGCGCGCGACATGTCGAAGGGCAATTGGTTCGACAATGGCGACCCGGTGCGCTTCGACAAGAAGGGGCGTTTGCGCGATGGACAGCACCGGCTGTCGGCCGTGGTCGAGTCGGGCAAGACGGTGCCGTTTCACGTCATTCGCGACATGGACGAAAAGGCGCTTCGCATCGTCGACACCGGCAAGCAACGGTCCTTCGCCGACGCCATCACCATACAAGGGTCCGTCCCCTCGGCGGCCGTGGGGCGGAAGGTCCAGGCGAGCGCGAAGATGATTTGGCACTACGACAACGGGTCCATTCTGAGTTCGGGCCAGGCCGTGTCGCATGCGGAGCTGCTCGGCGTGCTGCGCCGCCACAAGGGCCTGGTGGACGCCATGGCGAAGGTGGCGGAGGCGCCCGACATCCAGCCACACTCGATTCTGGGGTTCGTCTACACGCTGGCGGCGGAGAAAGCGCCTCGCAAGGCGGCCCAGTGGTTGGCGCGCGTGCAGCGCGGCGAGGACGAGACCCATGGCTCCCCCACGTATGAGCTCCGCGAGCTGCTCTGGCGGCAGCGCGGCAAGGGCGGCAAGCAGCAACTACGCGGGCCGTACCTGGCCGCCCTGGCCGTGCTGTCGTGGAATGCGTTCGCCCGCGGGGACAAGACCGTCAAGCTGGCGTGGCGGAAGACGAAAGCCACGCAGGACGAGCCCTTCCCTGAGATCGAAGGCTGACGGCGGGGTGTGGCCGCCCCGTCACGGCGACCCGTCCA
>JBBSJG010000185.1:0-6406 GCA_038257485.1 Longimicrobiales bacterium
ACGTCGAGAAGGGAACGGAATTGATCCGGGACCGGCTCATGGAAGCGGAGAAGTCACTGGACTTCAGAGCCTCGATCGTCGGCATCAGTCCCGATGATGTGCTTCGACTCAGCGGGGGCGATCCATGGTGGACCACACTCGTCCAGGATGCAATCACGCTCACAGGGCCGGATCCTGAGCGACTCGCAGCTCGGATTCGCCGAGACCGCTGCTCGAGGACTTGAGGAATTTCGCCCGATGGGCCGAGACAACGATGGCAGATGCTTGACCAGTTCGACGCTTGGGCACTCACAGCCAGATTGAACAGCGAAACCAATACTGTTGTGGCGAGTACCTGAAATGGCCCTGAACCGGGCGGCGAGCGGGTGCCGACGATGGACGACGGATACAGGGAAATGGGAAATGGGCTGGAGGAGTGGAGAGGGGCGGATGGGTGGAGGGGGGCCTGCCAGGGGCGATCCCGCAGCGCGAGAAAATGACCCTTGGACGACATTGCTATTGGGGGGTATAATGGTGCGGGCAAAGGAGTAAGGAATGAATCAGCGTGAAAACATCCGGGTTCGGATCATCAGCAGGCTTGAGGCAGACGACCGGTCGGACCTGGCGACGCTGCCCGTAGCTGAACGATGGGCAGCGATGTGCCAGCTTGCACGGGACGCTTGGGCCTTCAGAGGAGACAGTATCGATGAATCAAAATTTTCTCGACATGCTCTCCGCGTTTCTCGAAGAACACGTTGATTTCATGATTGTAGGGGCGTTCGCCCTTTCGGCGTATGGATACACGCGTGCTACAGGAGACCTCGACTTCTGGATCGGGCCAGGCCCCACCAACGGTGACAAAGTTCTCCGTGCGCTGGTAACGTTTGGTGCGCCCGTCGGGGCCGTGACGGCTGCAGATTTCGCCGACCCGGATGTGATTCTTCAGATTGGCGTGGAGCCAGAAAGGATCGACATCCTCACGTCCATTGATGGAGTCGGCTACGCTGAAGCCCACGTCCGCCGGAGTTTCGTCGAGATCGCGGGAATGTCCGTTCCGGTGATTGGTATCGACGAATTGATCGCCAACAAGAAGGCGACTGGCCGGCCGAAGGATCAGGCAGACGTCATCGAACTGGAAAAGGCGCGCAAGCACTAAACGAGCGCCGCCACCGTCCCAAATAGAAGGAGGTGCTTCCCCCTCCACGCCCTCCACGCCCTCCAGCCCTCCCCCTCCAGCCGTCCAGCCCGTTTCCCTTTTCCCTATTCCCTGCTCGGCCGCAGTCCGGTGACCAGGTCGATCAGAGAGGCAACGGCGGCCTTGCTCAGGCGGTCGATACCCCCGCCCAGCTGCGTCGCGGCAGACCCGTGCCACCGGGGTGCTCAACCCCACCCGACAGTCCCACCACGCGCGCCTTGCCCTTCACATTTCGCATCACGCCGCGGGTGTCGAGGACGAGCGCGGCGTTGTTCGCGATCAAGGCGAAATCGATCGACGTGTGGTCTGTAACGATCACAACCAGATCCGCATTCTCCAGCACGCTCGCCGTCAGCGGCATGCTGTGCATGGGCAGGTTCGTGATCGTGGTGTGACCATCATCGGCGATCGTCGCGCAGTGCGGATCATGATAGGCCACATCCGCGCCCTTACTGCAGCAGTCGGATGATGTCCATGGCCGGGCTTTCACGCAGATCGTCGATGTCCTTCTTGTATGCGACACCGACCACGAGCACGCATGCATCGCTGAGCGCCTTGCCGCGGTGATTCAACGCATCGGCTGCCTTGCGCACGACGTAGTGCGGCATCTCGGCATTGATCTCGCTCGCGACCTCGATCATTCGTGTGCGGTAGTCGAGCGTCTTCATCTTCCAGGACAGATAGTGCGGGTCGAGCGGAATGCAGCGTCTGCGCGATCATGTGGGTTGCAGCGATGACGTACGAGAGGTCCGGATCCTTGGTCTTGCCGAGCGGTGTTGGAACACAGATGGAAATGGTGTCGCACTCAGTCAGGCGCGTCTCGTCCGTCGTCGCGCTCAACAGGCCATCTCCGACAAACGCCTTCTACACGTCGCTGGAAATGTCGATGATGTGGCTACGGCCGGCATTGATCGAGTCGACAACCCTGGCGCTTACGTCATAGCCAAGGGAGCGGAAGCCACAGCGGGCAGTCTCCACGGCAAGCGGCAGTCCCACGTACCCCAGTCCTACGATGCCCGCAACGGCGGTGTTGGACTCGATGAGGGAATGCAACTTCTGAGAACTTGCAGGTACGGGCTTCGGCATCATGCGGTTTCCTTATGGGAGGTCGGGGGGCGCCGTTGCCCCCGCGGTTTCAGTTCGAGGGGCGAGTGAGCGGCTGGACGAGCGCGCGCCCGGTGGACTCTGCGACCGCGCGAACCTGCACCATGAGCTGATCGAACTGATCCGGCCAGAGGGATTGTGCACCATCCGAACGCGCGTGATCCGGATCGGGATGCACCTCGATCATCAGGCCATCCGCACCGGCCGCAACGGCCGCGAGGGCCATCGGCGTCACCATCGCGCGCACACCGGTGCCATGGCTCGGATCCGCGATGATGGGTAGGTGTGACAGCGAATGAATCACCGGAATCGCGGCGAGATCGAGAACGTTGCGTGTGTTCTCATCGAAGCCGCGGATGCCGCGCTCGCACAGGATCACGTTCGGATTGCCCTCGGCGAGAATGTACTCGGCGCTCAGCAGCAGTTCCTTGATCGTTGCAGCCAGTCCGCGCTTGAGCAGCACCGGCCGGCCTGTTTTGCCCGCCCTGCGCAGGAGCGGATAGTTCTGCATGTTGCGCGCGCCGATCTGGATGATGTCGGTATACTCGGCAACGAGGTCTACGGTATCCGACTCGAGCGCTTCCGTGACGATGGCCAGGCCCGTTTCGTCGCGCGCCTTCTTCAGGAGCTGGAGTCCTTCGAGGCCGAGGCCCTGGAACGCGTAGGGGCTGGTGCGCGGCTTGAACGCGCCGCCGCGCAGGATGGTGACCCCGGCGGCGCGCAGCAGGTGCGCGGCGGTCAGGATCTGACGTTCGGATTCCACGGAGCAGGGCCCGGCCATGACGACCAGGTCCGGCGTTCCGATGCGGGTGCCGTTCTCGAGCTCAATGATCGTCGGCTCCGCGCGCCACTCACGCGAGACCTGCTTGTAGGGCTGGGTTACATGAATGATCTGGAGCACGCCGGGGAGGGCCTCCAGGCGGCCGCTGTCCACCTTGCCGTCGTTGCCGATCAGCCCGATCGCGGTCCGCTGCTTCCCCGGTATCGGGCGGGCCTCGTAGCCCATGTCGCGGATGGACTCCAGCACATCATTGACTTCCGCAGGGGTCGCGGAATGACTCATTACAACAAGCATTTGCGCACGGGCTCGGGACGTATTGGACCGACGGAGGAATCTATCCGAAGAGGTGGTTGGGTGCAATTCGCGAAGGGCTTGTTGTGCCCTTCAGCGTGCCCTTGTGACAGACCCGCCGCGCGCTCGCCGGCCGGCGTAAAGCGCGCGGTCCGCGCGGTCGATGAGGTCGGCGGGCGAGGTGACCGAAGGGTGGTATTCCGCGACACCGGCGCTGAAGCGCATGCTGACATCCAGTTCCGTACGCAGCCGGTCCACCATGATCTCGGCATCGGAGGCGGTCGCGCCCGTCAGCACGAACAGGAATTCGTCGCCACCGTAGCGCACAACGAGATCGGATCCGCGCACCTGCCGATGGAGCGCTTCCGCGAACCCGCGCAGCACTTCATCGCCGCGCACATGCCCGTGCGTGTCATTGAACTCTTTGAACCCGTCCATGTCGATCATGACGAGGCTGAGCGATTGACCTCGACGGGCTGCCGCGAACGCATGCTCGAGCACGACCTCCAGCTTTCGGCGGTTGCCGAGGCCGGTCAGTGGATCCGTGAGCGTGAGCGCATGCACCCTCTCAAAGAGGTTTACCCGCTCGAGGGCCACCTCCGCCTGTCGTGCCACGCTGCGGAGCAGATCCCAGTCTTCCGCCTCGAAGATGCGGTGGCTCCGGCGTTCCAACACGAGCAGCATGCCCCGATCGCCGAGCGGCACGTACGCGGCGGCGACGGCGGCGGCCTCGTGGAAGACGGGTGCCAGATTGCCGAACGGACTACCAAGCGACGGCAGCACCTCGTCCGAAGATATGAGGCCCGGTCCGAGGAAGCGCAGATCGGCAGGCAGTGATGCCGCACCGAGTCCACGCAGCAGCCAGGGGTGGTCCGCAGGAAAAAGTCCCTCCTGGCCGGGACCCGTGTTCTCGTGCAGGTAGACGAGTCCTGTGTATCCGCCGGCGATCCGGCCGACATGCTCGATGAGCGCTGCGCACACGGCGGGCAGCGACTGCGCCCGGTTGAGCTCTTCCGAAAAGGCGAGGAGACGGTCCGGGAGCCGGAGACGGCGCAATGAGCGCGCCTGCTCGCGCCGCCATGCAGCGGCGCCCAGTGCGGCGCGATTCAGCAGTTCTGAACCGCCCATGCCGCGTTCGATTACGCGCAGCTCCGGGCCGACGACGAGAATGGCGTTGGGTTCATTCGGCAGGTCGAGCAGGAATGCCGACGCGTCCAGCTTCCAGCCTTCCTGATGCGGCCGCGAAGCGGTGACACCGTGATGTGGATCAATGCTGTACCGCACGACGAGCGGCTCGCCCGCACCCTGCCCCTGCCCGTCGGGCCCTGGGGCGACGGCAGGCTCGACCATGAGAATGCTGACCTCACGGTCCTCTAAACGATGATGCTGCGCCATTGGACTCCTGGCGTTCAGTTCATGTTCGCGTCAATGCCAACCCGGTTCAGCACGTCCTTGAGAAGCGCATCGGGCGTTGCGAACCGCCCATCCTGCTCGGCCACCGCACAGATGACTTCCGGTTCGCCGATGGAAGCGAGAATGCGGCGGAGGAAGATGCCGGCACCTTCTGCGGATGAGGCATGAAGGACGACGACGTACACGCCTTCCTCCAGGTACGCCGCCACATCGGAGCCGCGCGCCTTCGCACGCAGCCATTCCGCGATCCGCGACGAGTCGGCGGCAGCTGCCGCACCGGGCCGGATCGAAACAACCGTCAGCGGCTCGCCCCGTGTCGAGCGCGCGAAGCTGCGCTCCAGCACTACTTCCACCAGGCGGCGATTGCCGAGGCCGGTTTCCGGGTCCTCCAGGGAGAGCTCCTGCACACGGCGAAGCGCATCCACGCGTTCCAGGGCAGCGGATGCCTGGCGCGCGACGCTTTCCAGAATCGTCCAGTCTTCATCGTCCAGCGCGCGCTCGTGCGACCATCCCATGAGGATCAGGTGGTCGAGCCCCATCGACGTATGTGCGACGGTCTGCATCGGAGACGGCAGGCAGCGGTACATGTCGGTATACACACTGTCCTGGCCGGCACCTGCACGGCGCTGAACCGCGCGCGATCCGGTCAGCGGCGACACCGCGTGAAAAACGATGGCGCGATCTTCCGGGTGCGAGCTGGCGACCACGGTGAACTGATGCTGATCGGACGTCCGGTGCGCAGTCCGCCGCAACACGAGCACGCGATCGGCCCCGCTGATCGCCGGCAGCCTGTTACCGAGTGCTGCACATATATCAACAGATGTGACGGACCGTGCCAGATCGTTACCCAATGCGAGCAAACTGGCGGCCGCACGCGGGTCAGTCAGTTGGGGCATTTCGTCGCCAATATAAGAAGGATGAGTGCTTGTGTGGCGCCGTTTGTATGCAAATCATGCTCCAAACACAACTCATTGCGGCTTAACAACTTAGTGAAGCGATGGGTCGGCCTGACGTGCGTTCGTAACACGGCGCGTGTCGTTTTGTAACACGGCCGGCGGGCCGACGGCGGCTTCGGGCACGAGCTCAGCCGGGAGTGTCAGGCTGTGCATCGAGCCGGACGAGGCGAGTGAGGAACTGATTTCCCCGCCGGCCCTCGCAGCGAGCTCCTGCGCCAGTTGGAACCCGTAGCCCAGGCCCGTCGCGAGCGGGTCCTCCTCCCCGGGTCCGGGGTCTGAGATGACGCAGGTAAGGCGTCCGTTGCGCACCGACGCGTGGACCCGGATATCACCGGGCATGGCATGACGAATGGCGTTGTCGAGAAGCACACCGAGCAGGTGTCGAAGCACGAGTGTATCCAGCGCGTACCACCCGTTATCAATTTCGAATGATGCCACGATCGTCTTGCCGGCCGCGGCCGCCTCATCCTTGAACGCGTCGATCTCACGCTCCATGTGCGCGCGCATCGGGATTGGATGACCAACAGGTTCGTTCGTATCGCGCGCGAACTCGCTTTCCACGAGGTGGACCAGTCGCTCCGCGTCATCGATACTGCGCTGAATGCGACGTCTCACATCGCGGAGCAGCCCAGCGTCGGGCCGGTCGCCCGCATCGAGCGTGGATGTCGCGTAGTCGAGGGTCTGTCC
>JBBSJG010000186.1:0-6390 GCA_038257485.1 Longimicrobiales bacterium
AACCGGGCACCGCCGCTGCCGATGATCGGCGACGCGATCGTCATGGCCAGCACGATACGGGAGTCGGTCGAGCCGGGGAATGCAAAGACGTCTGTAATATCCAGCCGCGGATTCAGTTCGGTGAATGCCGTCTGCTGGTGGTCCGACCCCGTCGCTCTCTGTGCGACGACGGCCCCCAGAATCAGCGCCAGCAGCAGCATTGGTGCTGCCCGTTTCCTGGCCGCCGGTGTATAGAATTTCATGCGTCCTCCTGAGACATAGTGTTTTTGTTGGCAACGTGCGTTTTTGTCATATGGTCCGTGGTGGAACTCGCGTCCTCTCTTCTCCACACGGTACACAACTGATGTAACTAGTGAGCAGCAGTTTCCGTCAGAAGCGGATGTGAGGCATTTATTGTGCCCCACCGATCATATGTTTCTTTGGGTTCTCTTTCCATGAATTGAAGAACATCCAGTGTCCAAACGGTCCAGTGTACTCGCCGCCTCCATTCGCGAGCAGATCCTGAATGCCCTGAAAAGCGGGCTGTGGCAACACGGCGCGAAATTGCCGAGTACGCGGGTGATGTCGGCGCGGCTTGGGGTGAATACTCGGCTCGTCACGCGAGCGTACGAGGAGCTTGCAAATGAGGGGTTGGTTGAACTGAGGCCGCGGTCGGGTGCCTATATCGCGACGGACAGGCCGCTGACGCGCGGGCTACCTGCGGGAATAACGGAGAGATGGATCGTAAAGGTGCTTGCTGAGACAGTGCGGCTTGAGGCGCCGGCATCGAAAGTCGCGGAGTGGCTTCGGCGCGCGACGGACACGGTGCGGTTACGGGCGTTCGTGATCGCGCCTACGACCGATCAGGTGGAAGGCCTCAAACGGGAACTCCGCGTGTTCTACGGCCTGGAAGCGTTTGGTGCGACGATAGACGAATTGAGCATTGACGTCATGCCGGTTGAGCTGGTACAGGCGGACTTGATCATTTCCATCGAGTCGACATGGAAAAAAGCAGCTGAGCTCGCGCGAGCCGTGGGTGCAGCGGAGATCTGCGTGTCAGTGCGCGGCGATATCGTGGGGCCGGTATGGGAGAGTTTCATGCGGGCACCGACCTACGTTGTTGTGAGCGACGTGCGATTTGGTGCCGTACTCGCGAGCTATCTCTCGGGTAAGCAGGGCGCGTCGGCCGTGAACGTCCTTGTGGCAGGGCGCGATGATACTGGTATGATACCGTCGGACGCGGTGGTTTATGTGACCGAAGGCGCGAGGATCGTGCTTGGAGAGCAGCCCCTGAATGGGATGATATTGCCGCAGGTGCAGGTGATCTCGACGAAGTCTTCGTCGGTGATACTGCAATTTATCGTCGCGGCGAATATGGGTGCCGTGCGGGCGAGGGAGGGTCTGCTCGCGGGACCTGAGTGACAGAGAACGAAGTGATCCTGTCTGCGGGCTGCGTGCTACTCCGCGACTGCCTGCACCACGACCGCGATCTCCCGTTCCCGCGGGCCGTCCCATTCGGCGAGGAAGATCTTCTGCCATTGTCCGAGGAGCAGTTCACCGTCTCCGATGATGAGTGTGAGGCCGGGCCCGAAGAGCGCCGTCTTGATGTGAGAGTCAGAGTTCCCCTCGGTGTGCCGGAAGCTGTCCGATGCAGGCACCAGCTGCGCCATGAACCGTACCATATCAGCCGCGACGTCGGGGTCGTATCCCTCGTTGACGGTAAGGCCACATGTGGTGTGCAGCGACCACAGGTGTACGACACCGTTGGAGACGCCGGAAGTGGTCACGAAGTGTGTGACCTGTGATGTGATGTCGAGAAGCTGTTCGCGCGCGCCGGAGCGCACATTGATCATTTCTGCCATGGTCAGGTTCGTTCGACGCGGCGCAGCGGGTAGAGTGTCTGGTGCTCAATCTGCACGGTTACATGATCGATGCCAAAGCGTTCATGCATGCGCTCGTGAATGCTGCGCAGCACTTCCTTGTAGTGTGTCGCGTCGGTGATCACGGCATGGCCGCTCATCGCGAGGTATCCGCTCGTGAGTGTCCACACATGCAGGTCGTGAACTTCTTCGACGCCTGCGATGTCTGCGATCGCACCGCGAACGTCACCCAGGTCGATGTGTGACGGTACGGCCTCCAGCAGGATATCCACCGACTCGCGCACCAGTCGCCAGGAGCTGGCCAGGATCAGTAGTGCAACGATTGCGGAGATGATCGGGTCCGCAGGCGTCCATCCGGTGAAGATGATGACGAGGCCTGCTGCGATTGCGCCGACACTGCCGAGCATGTCGCTGAGCACATGGAGATATGCGCCGCGGACGTTCAGGCTGTGGCCGGCGCTGCTGTGCAGGAGGAATGCGGCGGCAATGTTCACCATCAACCCGACGACCGCCACGCCGAGCATCAGCGAACCTTCCACAGGCTGCGGTGATACGATGCGCTGATATGCCTGCCACAGGATCAGGAGCGCAATGACGACCAGCGTCATGCCGTTGACGAATGCAGCCAGGATCTCGAAGCGGTGGTAGCCGTAGCTTTTCTGCTCTGTAGCGGGCCGGCGAGCGAACCAGAGCGCAAAGATGGACAGCGCGATGGCGGCGACGTCGCTGAGCATGTGACCCGCATCGGCAATCAATGCGAGCGAGTTTGAAATCAGGCCGCCGACCAGCTCCACCATCATGAAGCCCGCCGTAATGACGAGCACGATGCTCAACCGCCGACGGCCGAGATCCCGATGGTCGTGGGCGTGGTCATGGCCGGCGTGGTCGTGCCCGGCGTGGTCGTGGCTGTGACCTGCGCGCGTTTCGTTTGCTGACTGGTTCATGGCGCCAGAGTAACGGCGCTCTACGCCGCTGGCAACACGACGGGCCGACTGCGCAAGGCGTTGCAGGCCCTACCCCACCTCGCTAGCTTCACAGCTGGCTGAAGCATCCTGGCGCTTCACATTCAAGTTGTTCCACGACAGTCATTTAGGTTAGTGTCGAACCCCATGTCTTTCGTGCATCTCCATACCCATTCGGAATACTCGCTGCTCGATGGCGCGAACCGGATCTCCGACCTGATCACGCGCTCGAAAGAGCTCGAGATGCCCGCGCTCGCCCTCACCGACCACGGCTGCATGTACGGCGCGTGGGAGTTCAACGAGAAGGCGAAGAAGGCGGGGATCAAGCCGATCATCGGGATGGAGGCGTATGTCGCCCCGGGTGATCGACGCATTCGCAAGATGGATGGCCCGGGAGCGCCGGACGAGAAGTATTACCACCTGGTGATGCTGGCACGGGATCAGGAAGGCTACAAAAACCTCGTCAAGCTCACATCGATCGGGTACCTGGAGGGGTTCTACCATCGTCCGCGCATCGATCGCGAGGTGCTGGCCGCGCATTCGAAGGGGATCATCGTGTCGTCCGCGTGTATGGCGGGCGAAGTTGCGCGCCACCTGGCGAACGACCGATGGGACGCCGCGAAGGAAGCCGCGACGTGGTATGCGAACCTGTTCGACGGCCGGTACTACCTCGAGGTGCAGGCGCACGACTCGCCGGGTCAGCACAGTCTGAACGAGAAAATCTTCAAGCTCGCGGCCGAACTCGGCCTGCCGGTCGTCGCCACCAATGACGCGCACTTCCTGCGCGCGTCCGACCATGACGCGCACGACGTGCTGCTGTGCATCGGACTCGGCAAGGATCGCAACGACAACAACCGCATGAAGTACGACGGCGGCCTGTACTTCAAGTCGCTGGAAGAGATGACGGCGAAGTTCGACCGCCCCGACGTCATCGAGAACACGCTCGCGATCGCGGATGCCGTCAATGTGCAGTTCGAGAAACGGTACTACGTGCCGTCCTTCCCGCTGCCGGCGGGGCTCACGGACGAAGCGACGTTCCTCTACAAGCTGACGTACGAAAAGGCGAGGTCTCGGTTCGGCGACCCGCTGCCTGAGGGATGGACGCAGCGTCTGGATTACGAGCTCGGCGTCATCTCCAATGACAAAGCGGACTACGCTGGCTACTTCCTGATCACGCAGGACTTCATCAACTGGGCGAAGGAACAGGGCATCCCTGTAGGACCGGGCCGTGGCTCGGCAGCGGGTTCCCTCGTCGCGTATGTGCTCGGCATCACGGACGTCGATCCGCTCCGGTTCGACCTGCTGTTCGAGCGGTTCCTGAATCCTGACCGCGTCTCGATGCCGGATATCGATATCGACTTCTGCTACGAGCGTCGTGGCGAAGTCATCGAGTACGTGCGCGAGAAGTATGGTCGCGACAGCGTCGGCCAGATCATCACATTCGGTACGATGAAGTCGCGCGCAGTGATCCGTGACGTGGGCCGTGTTCTTGGCATGGAGCCGTTCGAGACGGACAAGCTGGCGAAGCTGATCCCGAATGCGCCCAACATGGCGATGACGGTTGCGGAGGCGGCGGAGAAGATCGGGGAGCTGCGCACGCTCGTGCAGACGGATGAGCGCGTGGCGCAGCTGGTCGAGTACGCGGAGACACTCGAGGGCCTGTCGCGCCACGCGAGCGTGCACGCCGCGGGCATCGTCATCGCGCCGGGACCGCTGCAGGACTACGTCCCCGTATGCACGCAGTCCACGCGAGGCAGTGGCGGCGGCGGTGAGGCTGACGAGAACGTGCTGGTCACGCAGTGGGACATGAACGCGCTCGAGCAGGCGGGCATGCTCAAGATGGATTTCCTCGGCCTCAAGACGCTGACGGTGATCCATGACGCAGTGACTGCGATCCGCGCGCGGCACGGCGCGTTGCGTCATCCCGTAACGGGCGAAGAATACGACCGCATCGAGGATGTCCCGCTCGACGATCCTGCGGTCTACGACATGCTCGCGCGCGGCGGCACCACCGGCGTGTTCCAGTTCGAATCGTCGCTCGCGACGGACAAGCTGCGCGCAATGAAGTGCGACCGCTTCGAAGATCTCGTTGCGACGAATGCATTGATCCGGCCGGGCCCGCTCGACAGTGGCATGACGGACGTCTACATCCGTCGCAAGCTGGGCAAGGAGCCGGTGCGCTACCAGCATCCGAAGATGGAGGAAGCGCTGGCCTCGACGTACGGCGTCATCACGTATCAGGAGCAGCTGATGCGCATGGCGCAGGTCCTCGCGGGGTTCACGCTCGCCGAAGCGGACGTGCTGCGCAAAGCGGTCGGCAAGAAGGACATGGAGCTCATCCAGAAGGAGCTCACGAAGTTCGTCGACAAGGCCGTCGCAATGGATGTCGAGAAGCGCATTGCCGACGACATTGCAGATCAGATCGCGACATTCGGCAGATACGGTTTCAATCGCTCACATTCCGTCGCATACGCGCTGTTGAGTTATGAGACGGCGTGGCTGAAGCGTCATTATCCCGCCGAGTTCATGGCCGCGCTGCTCTCTTCGGTCGTGGACAAGACGGACGACGTGGTTCATTACATCGCGGAGTGTCGCGAGCTTGCGCGCTTCGTGCCCGACCAGGCGGACGGCGTGCGCGTGCTGCCGCCGTCGGTCAATGAGTCCGGCTGGAAGTTCACGCCCACGTCGGCCGACACGATCCGCTTCGGCCTCGGCGCACTGCGCGGTCTGGGCTCTGGCGCGGTCAACTCGATTCTGGAGAACCGGGTGAAGGGCGGGCCGTACGCGTCGCTGTTCGACCTGGCCGACCGCGTGGACCTCCGGCTCGCGGGCAAGCGCTCGCTCGAAGCGCTGATCCTTTCGGGCGCCTGCGACTCGTTCACGTCTCCGGCCGGCCATCGGGCCCAGCTCCTGGCCGCGCTCGACATGGTGGTGCGCGAGGCGCAGCTCCGGCACGAGGAGAAGGCGAGCGGGCAGGCGTCCCTGTTCGACATGGGCGGGCCCGCGTCCGACTCGACGCCGCGGCCCGAGCCTGCCCTGCCCGAACTGCCCCGTTGGTCCGAGAGCGAGCGGCTCCAGCGCGAGAAGGAGATCCTCGGGTTCTTCATCAGCGGCCATCCGCTCGAGCGGTTCCGCGACGAGGTACGGGTGTACGAGGCGGTCAACACGAGTTCCCTCAAGCAGTTCCGGGATCAGAAGATCGAGCTGGCGTGCGTCGTGACGTCCCTGGCGAGGCAGATCTCGAAGCGGAATGGGGCGGAATGGGGCCGGATCGTGATCGAGGACTTCCACGGCACGGCCACCGTCCTCGCGTTCGGGGACGTCTGGGACCAGTACCACGACATCCTGACGCAGGACGCGGCGGTCCTGATCCGCGGCAGTGTGTCCGGCCGGGACCGCGACGAGGACGCCCCGCCGATCTTCCTGGACAGTGTGGTGCCCCTGGAATCCCTGCGGAACACGGGCACCCTGGCGCTCGAGCTGCGGCTCGGCTCTGACGCGATCGAGCAGGTCCTGACCGATGCGACGGTGGTGCTCCGGGCCCACCCCGGACCGGCGCCCCTCTTAGT
>JBBSJG010000187.1:0-6379 GCA_038257485.1 Longimicrobiales bacterium
CGCACGCGGACACGCTTGAGCGCAGTAAAGCTCCCTTCGGCGTATGTACCCGTGACATTGCCGGTCGCCCTCGATCGAACGAGGACGGAGTCGACAGCGCCGATCTGTGACCGGGCCTGGTACTCGAACCCGAGGCGGTCATGGGAAGCGCCGAAGTACATGCGGACCGGGCCGAACGGCCGGTCGAAGTCGGCAGCGATCCGTTCGCGATCGGAGATCCCGATAGTGAGCAGCGGCTGCAACCCGCCGAGCGGGAGTTCGGTCTGGAAATGACCGCCGCCGGCGGTCAGGAGGATATTTGTGTTGCGATGGGTTCCGACGTACCGGATGGAGCCCGCGGTGTTGCCCCATTCGGCGTCGTTGATGACGGCACCGCTGTCGATGCGGATGCGTTCGCGATTCCAGAACCCCATGATGCTGATGCCTGACGTCTGACCGATTGCGATATCGACGCGGCCGAGTGCATCGCCATAGCCATAGGGGAAGGACGAGCGGAAGAAAGGTCCGGTGCCGAAGCCATGGACGTTACGGCCGCTCGCGAGGTAGGCGACGTGGCTGCCAATGGGTCCTTCGACACTCGCTTCGGCTGCGAGCATGTCCGCGGCGATGCGGGCGTGCGGCCGTGTCATCCTGCCGCCGCGGGTCTCCATATCCATGATATAGGACAGGCCGCCGTCGTACTTGGCGGGCGCACCGCCCAGGTACAGGGTTGCGGACCGCAGCACGTCGGCGTCGAGGGCGTGGATCAGGCCGCCGATATGGAAGGGCGCATAGACGGGCGCGCCGTTCAGCAGGACGAGCTTGAGATCGGCCGTACCGCCTCTGACCCACAGGACGTCTGCCGGATCGACGGGATCGCGACCAGGCACGTCCCTGGCCGCCTCGGCAAGGCCGAGCTCGGCGACACCAGGCGTCGATTCCATTGCGCGCGCCGCAGCCGGACTGAGCTCCGAATTGGATGCGGCGAGTGTATCGGGCAACCCACGCCGGGTGGCGATGCCGGTGACGTAGGGGATCGAAACGGGCCGGAGGTCGAGTTCGAAATCGAGTGCCGGGTAGGTCAGTCCCCGGAGTACGATCTCGATCTCGAGCGGCGCATGATCGAGATGTCGTGCGCGTATGATCTGACGGCCTGGCGGCACGTCGTACAGCACGTAAACGCCGTTGCTGTCCGTCTGCGCTGCAATGATGGGGCGGGAATTGACGATGACTTCAACGCGCGCATAGCGCAGTGGGCCGCCACTGCTGGTACTGCGCACCTGTCCCGATACGGTCGCGCCAACAGGCTGCTGAACCGCAGTAAACAGTGAAAGTGCGAGTACGAGCGGAGAGAGCATGAGCGTCATCAGTCTGGTAGATAACACAAAGGGACCCGGCCGTGCAATCGGCGGGTCCCTATTCCTACGCCATAGCGCGCGTCAGGATCCCGTGCGGAACACGATCAGGTCTGCGGTATTGGCTACGGTCGGCCCCGTCACGCGCAACTGGCTGCCGTCCTTGACGAGCACCGTGCGTCCATTGATCACGACGGTTGCGGTGCGAAGTGAACGAGGCATCGTGATTTCGGCGTCCGACGTCCCGAGATTCAACACGTCCACGCGGCCTGCCGCATTGCGGAATGTAACGGCGTGCGCACTCGAGTCCGTCTGTACGGTTGCCCTCGCTGCATCAACAAAACGAACCGTGACCCGACCATCGCCCGCGGTTGCATCCACGGAAACGCGGACACTGCCGTTGGCGGGCGCGATCACGAGTTCGGCGCCCGGTACCATCGCGCGGCGGGCAGTCGTGGACGGCGTGGCAGGTGTCACCACCGGCGCTTCCACCTCTGTTGAGTTCGCGCTGTCCGCACTGCCGACGGAACCCGTCAGCCAGCGGCGAAGCGGCGAGCCGGGAATGATTGCGGCAGCTGCACCTGTCACGAGAAGGGTCAGCGCGGCTGCGCGTGCAAGACCGCCTGCCGCGAACCGGCCGAAGCCGGCACCCGACACCGGGAGCACCTGGGCCGGCTTTGTCCGATGAATGCGCAGCACCTGCTCGCGCGCGGTCACCATGGCCGGTGCGGCGGTCATCACGGACATCGCGCTGTTGAACAGCGCGGACGCACCGCGCATCGCCTGCAGCTCGGCAGCACAGGCGCCACACGCGTCGAGGTGTGCGATCAGCTCAGCTTCCGCCTCGCTTCTCACCTCCCCATCGATGTATGCCTGTAACAGGCCCTCACCCGCGTGACTCATCGCCTTACCTCTGACGCTTCATACAGCGCCGTAAACTTGCGTAACGCCCTCGCAATCAGAGTGCCCACCGAAGCCGGTGCAACACCGATCACCTTCGCGATTTCCTCGTATTTGAAGCCCTCTTCCCGCATCAGCAGCAGCTGCTGGTCCCGCGCCGGAAGCTGATCAAGCACAATTCGCACCGCGCTCACATTCTCCTTCTGCTCGACCTGCTCGTCCGCCGACATCGGCCTGCTCACCAGGGGCGGCGCCCCTGCCAGCAGCCGGATCCGTCGCTCCGTCTTCCTCGCCCCGTCCCGCACGAGGTTCGTCGCAACCGTAAACAGCCACGGTCGAACCTCGGCGTCCGGCAGCGTCTGCCGAAGCAGCCTCACGAAGGCCTCCTGTGCCACATCCTCCGCTACATCTGCGTCACCGGTCAACCGCAGGACGTAGCGATAGACCGACGGGTACAACGTCTCGAATAGAGCGTTGAAATCCAATGGTCTCCCTTACGGAGGAGTCAACTCAAGAACGTCCGGCCCACTGCCCCTGTGACAGCAAGCGTCCCGGTGTGCCGACAGGGGGGCATCAGCGACCAACAGCCCTGATCGGAATGCGAACCCGTGTACGCTCCCAGTCCAACACCAGGGATGTGCCGGCCGTTCCAACCGGCTCCGCCGTGATCGTGAAGGCTTCGACATGGTCACCGAGGCGTTCGCTCCTGACCTGAGCGCGTCCCACCTCCTGCGCCTGGACATCGGCCTTGTACTGGCTCTCGTGGCCCCACTGTGATGTGGAGCGATTGAGGATGATGGTCCAGTCGGACTCGGTGGGGATGGTGTACATGGAATAGCTGCCGGGCTCGACGCGGATGCCTGCGATTTCGGCAGCGACCGGGATGTGCAGGATGGTCGGCTCATTGGCGCCGGTGCGCCAGATCTTCCCGTAGCCGACAAGGCCACCGAACACGGGGCGTCCCTTGGCGGCGGGTCTGCTGTAGCAGACCTGAGCGACGCTTGCGCCGAGGGTTATGCGGGTGGAATCGTAGCGGCTGGCGCGCTCGTTGAGTGCTTCGGACCCGGGCTGTGGCGTGCAGGCGATCGGAACTTCAGGCTGTGTGACGGTCTGCTGCGCTGACGGGGAGGTGCCATTTGATGTGACTGGTGTCGAGCACTGGGTCGAGCAGCCCGCCGCAAGCAGGATAACGGCGAGTGCTGTTGTTCGGCTGAGGTTCTTCATGAGGGCTCCCGTGTGTAGTGACATGTTCAACGACGAAAGTATGTGAGGCCCATCGCATCGCGCACGCGTGCCATGGTGTCGCGTGCGATTTCCCGCATGCGTTCGTTGCCTGTGTGCAGAATGTCATCGATCAGATCGGGCGTGCGCTCGAATGTCGCTCGCCGCTCGCGCATGGGCGCGAGCACGGTCTCGAGCGCGACGTTCAGCTTCTTCTTCACTTCGACATCACCGACTCGCCCTTCACGATAGCGCGTCTTGAGGTCGTCGACTTCGGCAGCGTCGGTATTGAATGCGTCATGATAGGTGAAGACGGGGTTGCCTTCGACAACGCCAGGAATGTCTGCGCGTACGCGTGCCGGGTCGGTATACATCTGCATGACGCGCTTGCGCACGTCATCGACGGAGTCGGACAGCATGATCGCATTGTCCAGCGACTTCGACATCTTGGGTCCGCCATAGATGCCGGGCAATGTCGCGACTTCGCTTAGCAGCGGATCCGGTTCGGGGAATGTCTCGCCATACAGGTAGTTGAAGCGACGTGCGATTTCCCGGGTGATCTCGACGTGCGCGAGGTTGTCCTTGCCGACGGGAACGAGATCCGCGCGGGGCAGCAGGATGTCTGCCGCCTGAAGCACGGGGTATCCGACGAGTCCGAACGGAAGCACGTCGAGATTCGCCGCCTGCGCCATGTCCTTGATGGACGGCAATCGCTCGAGGCGTGGCAGTGTGACCAGCATCTCGAAGATGAGATTCAGTTCTGCAGTCTGCGGTACGGCGGACTGCACGAAGATGGTCGCACGTTCCGGGTCTATGCCGGCGGCGAGGTAGTCGAGCACCATCTCGCGGATGTTGCCCGGCACCTGCGCAATCGACTCCTTCTCCGGCCGCGTCGTCAACGTGTGCAGATCAGCGACGATGAAGAAGCACTCGTATTCGTCCTGCAGTCGCACGCGGTTCTGGATGCTGCCCACCCAGTGTCCCAGGTGCAGACGGCCGGTCGGGCGGTCACCCGTGAGAATGCGGCGGCGTGGGTTCGAACTCAATGCGACTCCTCTTTGAATCTGCGTCGGGTGATCTGACGAGAGCTCGCGAACAGCGCAACGAGTTCGTCGTCATAAAGATGGTGGAATCTGCCCCGCTGCAGGAGCACCTCCCGCAATGGAATATCCGGCGAGTCGGCAGCGGCAAAGGAAATTGCTTCGAGCATCCCGAGTCCGAGCGCACCTGAACCGGCCGCCCCGCCACCATCGAGCCGCGCACTCCATGCCACGCCGTCGACCATAACGACACGAGACAGTGCGGACTGCAGGATGACGTCGCCTTCGGCGTCCGTAGTCATTCGGGCGCCTGCCCGCCGGCGTAGTCGACATAGAGCGAGGCGTCTTCATAGAGGCGCAGGCGGACCAGGCGCGAGCCTGCTGGCACGCCGGCCGCGATGCGCGGCCACAGGTGAACGAGGATGTTCTCACTCGTCGGGATCGACCCGCCATCCGCGAACTCCGGGATGACGTGGTTGAGATGCTGGTGGTCGAGGGGCTCGACGACGACGCGCCTCAGCAGTTCGTCCAGTGCGCCGAGGTCGGTCGAGAACCCGGTCTCCGCGGAGATCGTGCCCGCAACGGTGACAGCGAGCCGATAGCTGTGGCCGTGGCCGTGCGGATTGCTGCAGGGTCCGAAGACCTCGCGGTTGCGCGCGTCGGACCAGTCGGGCCGGGCATACCGATGTGCGGCCGCGAAGCCGACCTCGCGTGTCAGGTGAGCAATCATGGCGTGAAGCTATGGAATACACGTCGCACCCGTCCAGTCTCATTGGCCCGTCGGAGTCCAGGACAGGGCGCGGAACTTGCCTGCCCCGCAGACAATGACGTCATCACGAGCGCGATGCAGCCTCCATACAGATAGCAGCATCTTGATGCATGGACCCCGTTCCGAGGGGATTTCGGCCGATCTGGCTGGAGACTCCGTATCCACAATCCTGATCGCAGAGGACCACCTCGACAGCCGTGACGCTTTGCGCGCGCTGCTGGAGGCATTCGGTTATCGTGTGGTCGTGGCCGTAAATGGTCGACAGTGCGTGGACATGGCGTTTACGGACCCGCCGGACCTGGTGCTGATGGACATCATGATGCCGGAGATGGACGGGTTCGAGGCGACGCGTGCGCTGCGGGCGGATGTGAGGACGGCCAGGCTCCCGATTATTGCCGTCACGGCGATGGAGGGCGCCCAGCAACTGGCGCTGCAGGCGGGTGCCGACGATTTTGTCCGGAAGCCGGTGGATATCCGCGGCCTTGTCGCCAAAGTCCACCGGTACCTCCCACCGCCCAGGGTCTAAGTGATCGAACAAACTGACTTCGATGTCGAAGGGATGAAGCCGGAGAGAGTGGAGACACTTTCGCCGGCTGCTGCGTTTCCGTGGCCGCCCGCGGAGGACGCGTCGGTCGTGGACGCTTTCATCAGGACGTGGACGGAAGCGTCATTCCACCCGAAACGGTTTTATGCCGCGATGCCGGCCGAGGCGCCGCTGGGACCGTCCATGCTGTACTACCTCGTGGTCGGTGTCGTCATTGCGGCGATCGGCATGTTCTGGGGGATCGTGCTGCCGCAGGCGGAGATCGACCCGGCAACAGTGCCGAATGCGCTGGCGATGGCGAGGAGTTCATCGCCGCTGGTGGGCTTTCTGCTGTCGCCCATCGTCCAGATCATCGGACTCTTCGTGGGTGCTGCGGTCACGCATGTGATGCTGCTGATCCTGACGACGGAGCGAGGGTCCTACAGCCGCACCGTGCGCGTCTATTGCTTCGCGCACAGTCCGGGCATGCTGCTGGCCGTGATCCCGTACGCCGGTGTGTTCATTGGCGGCATCTGGTCGCTCGTCATTGCGATCATCGGTCTGCATGAGGCACACCGCACAACGACCGGAC
>JBBSJG010000188.1:0-6374 GCA_038257485.1 Longimicrobiales bacterium
CGGATCGCACCGTCTCTTCCAGACGGTGCTCAAGCGCTTCGGCCTCGAGTTCTCGCCCGTCGATACCAGCGACCTCGACGCGGTCCGTGATGCGGTGCGCAAGAATACGAAGCTGATCCATATCGAGACTCCGACAAATCCGATGATGAAGGTCACGGACCTTGCGGCGGTGGCAGACATCGCGCACAAGGCCGGCGCGCAGGTCGTGGTGGACAACACGTTCGCATCGCCGTTCAATCAGCGGCCGATCGAGCTGGGCGCCGACATGGTCGTGCACTCCAGCACCAAATATCTGAACGGGCATTCCGACGTGATCGGCGGCATTGTCATCACTGCCGACGACGCGATCGCCGAGGAACTTCGCTTCCTGCAGAAGGCGGCTGGCGCCGTCCCCGGCCCCTGGGATTCGTGGCTCGTGCTGCGTGGCACCAAGACACTGCACGTGCGTATGGAACGACACAACAGCAACGGTCAGAAAGTTGCCGAATTCCTCGCTGAGAAAGTCGGCGAGAAGAACGTTTTCTATCCCGGCCTGCCGACCCATCCACAGCACGCGCTCGCGAAGTCGCAGATGCGCGGATTCACCGGGATGGTAAGCGTCGAACTCGGCTCGCTCGAGCGCGCGACCCGCGTCGTCGAAAAGACGCGCGTCTTCGCCCTGGCCGAATCGCTGGGCGGCGTGGAATCGCTGATCGGTCACCCTGCAATCATGACGCACGCGTCCGTCGACAAGGCGATGCGCGACCGCATGGGCGTCACGGAGGGATTGATCCGGTTCTCGGTCGGCATCGAAGATATCGAAGACATCATCGCCGACATCGACCAGGCACTGGCATAGGTATGCGACGGCGTCGCGGTCGGGACGAGCGCTCGATAGGGGAAACCGTGGCGCCGGGCACGGCGTAGGATCCGAAGGAAGCAGACCATGATCGTCCGACTGGGACTGGAGAGCATATGGAACAGGGCACACAGCTGAAGACCCGCCGCATCCTGCGGGACATCGACCCGAGCGCGTGGGAACACCCCGCGGACAAGGCGGCGCTGCAGGCGTTGCGTCGCATTCCCGTGTTCGACGAAGTGCTGAAGAAGTTGTTCGGCCTGTTTGGCGAGAAGCCGATCCGCCTCGCATTCCAGGCCAATGCGGTGAAGGTCGGACGGCGCCAGTTCCCGGAAATCTACGACTGCTATCTCGAGGTCTGCGAGACACTCGACGTGCCGAAGCCGTACGATCTGTTCATCTCGCAGACACCGGTCGTGAATGCCGGCGCATACGGCATGACGCAGCCGTTCATCGTGTTGAACTCCGGTACGCTGCTGCTGCTCGACCGCGACGAGATGATGTACCTCCTCGGCCACGAAGTTGGACACGTCCTGTCCGGCCACGTGCTGTACAAGACCATGACCGTGCTGCTCATGCAGCTCGCGCAGATGGGATTCCCCGTCGTCGGTCTCGCGGCGCGCGTCGTACTCGTCGGATTGCTCGAGTGGCAGCGCAAGTCCGAGCTATCCGCCGATCGCGCAGGACTCCTCGCCGTGCAGCACCCCGAAGCCACGATGCGATCGTTCATGAAGCTGGCGGGCGGCGGCACAATGGAACAGACCAACCTCAACGACTTCATGCTGCAGGCGGACGAGTACCGTCTGACGGGCGATGTCGCGGACACGGTGTTCAAGGTTCTCAACCTGCTCGGCACCACCCACCCGTTCCATGTGCTGCGCGCTGCCGAGATCCGGGACTGGATCGAGAGTGGCGAGTATGACCGCGTGCTGCGCGGCGAGTACCGCAAGCGAGGCGAGGCGCCGGATCCGATCAAGGATGACCTGAATGCGGCCAAGCGATCGTATTCCGAGGACGCGTCACACGTAGCCCAGCAGTTCAGCGAGGCGTTCAAGGATATGCGTGACAAGCTGGGCGGACTCAAGCGCAGCTGATGAACATCCTTGTCGTCGGCAACGGCGGTCGTGAGCACGCCCTCCTGTGGAAGCTGCATGCCGACGCGCCCGCTGCACAGTTCTTCGTAACGCAGGGCAATGGTGGAACGGGTGCGATCGCGCAGGCGGTCGCACTCGATTCCGGCGATCCGGCTGCGATCGCGAGATGGGCTCGCGCAAATGACATCGATCTCGTGGTGATCGGACCGGAGGGCCCGCTCGCGAACGGACTTGCCGACGCACTCGCATTACAGAATATCCCCGCGTTCGGCCCGACCCGCGCTGCCGCGGAAATCGAAGCATCGAAAGCGTTCGCGAAGTCGTTGATGACGCGCGCAGGTGTGCGCACTGCGGCGTTCGAAACATTCAATCAGTACGATCTCGCCGCGTCATTCATCCGGTCGCATGGTGCGCCTGTGGTCGTGAAAGCGTCAGGCCTTGCAGCCGGCAAGGGTGCCGTGGTGTGCGACAGCGTCGAGGACGCGCTCGACGCAGCGCGCATGATGCTCGACGCTTCTACATTCGGCGATGCCGGCAGTGAGATCGTGGTCGAGTCGTTCATGGCGGGTGAAGAGCTATCACTCTTCGCACTGTGCGATGGCGTGAATGCCGTGCCGATGATCGGCGTACAGGACCACAAGCGGATCGGGGTCGGCGACACGGGGCCCAACACGGGTGGCATGGGTGCGTATGCGCCCGTGTCGACATCGACGCCGCAGCTCATCGAGCAGGTGCGACGGGAGATCCTGGAACCGACGCTCACCGCGATGCGCACTGAAGGACGTCCCTTCAGCGGCTTGCTGTACGCCGGGCTCATGCTCACGGCGGACGGTCCGAAAGTCGTGGAGTTCAATGCGCGCTTCGGCGACCCGGAAACGCAGGTCGTGCTGCCCTTGATGAAGTCCTCCCTGCTCGACCCGATGCTCGCGATCGCACGCGGCGAATCGCTGGAGAACACGCAGATGGAGTGGCGCAGCGCTGCTGCCCTCACTACGGTCCTCGCCGCGGAAGGATATCCCGGTGACGTGCGAAAGGGTGATGAGATTCATATTCCCGACTCGATCGACCGCGACGTCATGATCTTCCACGCAGGCACCACTGTCACCGGGGGTCGGCTTGTGACCAACGGTGGTCGCGTGCTTGCGGTCACGGCAGTGGCTCCGACCCTTGCCGAAGCGGCCGCCCGGAGTCGCGCGGCTGCAGCCGCCATCGAGTTCGAGGGGCGCCAGTACCGCGACGATATCGGATGGCGCGAACTCAGCCGCGCCTGAATAGCGATGCCGGAACTACCTGAAGCCGAAACCATCGTCCGCGACTTGCGGAACCGTGTCCCCGGTCGCGTCGTGCTGCGCACGCGCATCCTCCGCGAGGACCTGCTGGCCCCCGGACTGACCACGGGACGATTCGACGCCATGCTGAAAGGGCGTCGCATCGAGGATGTCACGCGCCGCGGCAAGAACGTAGTGATCGTGTTCGAAGGCGACGTGCGACTCGTGATCAATCTCGGCATGACGGGCCGTGTTGTGACGTCGGATGCCCCGCGCGCAGCGGAGATGCGACATATCGGCGCGGAGCTCGACCTCGACGACGGTCGCCGGATCCTGTACGACGACGCCCGCCGTTTCGGCAACCTCGACATCCGGGACGCCGCGGGGTGGGCCGAGCGCGATACGCAGCTCGGGACGGAGCCGCTTTCCGATGCACACACCGGCGAGCACCTGTATGCATTGACCCGCACCTCGATTTCGCCGATCCGCAACTTCCTGCTCGACCAGAAGAAGCTCGCCGGTGTCGGCAACATCTACGCGGTCGAAGCGTTGTACCGCGCCGGCATCCGGCCAACGCGTCGCGCGCGCACGCTGACCAGACGACAGGCGTCACTGCTCCGCGACACATTGCGCGCCGTGCTCCAGGAATCGATCGACCGACGCGGCACCACGATCAGCGACTACCGCGATGCCGACGGCGAGGCCGGCGGCTTCGGGAACCAGCTGGAAGCATATGGTCGTGAGGGCCGACCGTGCCACACGTGCGGTTCCACGATCAAGCGCATCGTGCTGACCAATCGGTCGGCGTTCTACTGCCCGAAATGCCAGAAATGAAGTTTGCTGAGCCGCGGGCGGCCGCCGACCTGCGCGCCGACGTACGCGCGACGGCCGAGAACCGGCCGGGCGTGTATCGCATGATCGGACCGGGCGACGAAGTCCTGTATGTCGGCAAATCGATCCGCGTTCGCACGCGACTGCTGTCCTACTTCCGAGCGGAGGACCGCGGGAAGCCCGCCGAGATCATTCGCAACACGCATCGCATCGAGTGGGACTACGTGCCCAGCGAGTTTGCTGCGGTACTGCATGAAATGCGTTCGATTCAGCAGTGGCGGCCGCCCTATAATGTCGAGCACAAGCGCGACCGGGCATTCTGCTTCGTCAAGATCACACGCGAGCAGGCGCCTCGCGTGCTCACCGTGCGTGAAGTGCTGCGCGACGGGGCGCAGTATTTCGGTCCGTTCCGCGGCCGGCAGCATGTGCGCGAAACGCTGCGGGAAGTTGTGGACCTCCTCGAGTTGCGTGACTGCAAGTCCGGGATGCCGATGCGCTTCGCCGATCAACTCGACATGTTCAGTGCGGAACACGCGCCCGGCTGCTTGCGCGCGGATCTGCGACGCTGTCTCGCGCCGTGTGCCGGCCGCTGCACGAAGAGCGAGTATCTCGAGCATGTAGACCTCGCCCAGCGCTTTCTCGAGGGCGACGCGGACATGCCGCTCACCATCCTCCGCCGCCGTATGCAGGCGGCTGTCGACCGCTTGCAGTACGAGTACGCCGCTGAACTGCGCGACCGCATGTTCAGGCTCGATGAGGCAAGGCACCAGCTCGTGGCGCTGCGCGGCGTCATCGAATCCCTGACATTCCTCTACCGCCCGACGTCCTATGGCGCGACAGATCGCGTCTACATCATACGACGCGGCAGTATCGTGGCAGAACGGCCGGCACCGTCGAACGACGCGGAAGAGCAGGTGCTGCGGGATGAGGCGAGAACGCTTCTGACGAAGAAGTTGTATGCGACGGCGGCGGTGCAGCCGACCCAGGTGGCGGAAATCCTGTTGCTCGCGCGATGGTTCCGGCTGCGACCGGATGAGTTGACACGGACCTGGGCGCCGGGCGGCATTGGCGTCTCCAGGCGGAAGCGTCTCCCAGTCCTGTAACCGCCTGCAGCCGGCAAACAGGCCTGATCGACCTAGCCGATCTCCAGCAGTTCGACCGCCAATGTCTCGAGGTCCAGAATCGCCACGCTCGGCTTCAACCGGAACCTCGCCGCACCGGCCGCTCCGGGATTCACCACCAATGGCCTGGCGGACGCATCGATCAATGGCTTGTGCGTGTGGCCGTAAACAATCACGTCGCAGTCCGGAAACGCAGCGCGCAGATTGAATGGCGTCGGGGAGCCGAACAGGTGTCCATGTACCACCACGATCCGACGACCACCCAACCCGACTGCAACACTCTCTCCCGCAACCGCGCGGATATCGTAGTCGTCGGTGTTGCCATGCACCGCATGCACCGGCGCAATCGTGGCGAGTTCGGCAAGGATGGAAGGATCGCCGACATCGCCGGCATGCAAAATCGCGTCGACGCCTTCGAACAGGTCGAACACTTCGGGTCGCAGTTTGCCGTGTGTATCGCTGATGAGGCCGACGCGTGTTGCGCTCATTCCCGGCTCATTCCCCGTTCATTTCCCCGCTCTGCCAGCGAGGCCCGATGCGATGCTCGATCCCCAGCTGCGACAGGACACGGCCGACCACGAAATCGTACAGGTCCTCCATCGACTGCGGCCTGTGGTAGAAGCCGGGTGACGCAGGCAGGATGACCGCGCCCGCCTGCGTGAGGCGAAGCATATTCTCGAGGTGGATCATCGAGTACGGCGTCTCCCGCGGCACCAGGATCAGTTTGCGCCGTTCCTTCAACACGACGTCGGCAGCCCGCTCGATCAGAGACCGCGTGGTCCCCTGGGCAATGCTCGCGAGCGTGCCCATCGAGCACGGACACACCACCATGCCCATCGATGGCGCCGAACCCGATGCCGGCGTCGCACCGCGGTCGTCGTCCTGATACATGATGACATTGCTCCAGTCGCCTGTCACCGCGCGCAGGGCATCCTCGCTGCGAATGTCCATCTCCTCGTCCAGCAGGCGCCATCCCGTCTTCGAGATGACGAGGCGTACGGGGACCTGTGCATCGTTCAATGCTCGCAGCAGTCGGACTGCGTAGGGCGCACCGGACGCACCCGTCATCGCCATCGTGAGCGGAAGTATTGCGGGAGACATGCTCAAGCGATCAGCCGATCCAGGAGTGTGAACGCGAAGATGGACAGCGATACCGCGATATTCGCGCGGAAGAATGCCTTGTCGATGCTGGGCAGGTCGATTCTGCGCGCGTCACCGCCAC
>JBBSJG010000189.1:0-6296 GCA_038257485.1 Longimicrobiales bacterium
ACGTCGGGACGGTTGGTCGCTGCGAGAAGGATGACGCCTTCATTGGACTCGAAGCCGTCCATCTCGACGAGCAACTGGTTGAGCGTCTGCTCGCGCTCGTCATGACCGCCGCCGAGACCGGCGCCGCGATGACGACCGACTGCGTCGATCTCGTCGATGAAGATGATGCACGGCGCATGCTGTTTGCCCTGTTCGAACAGGTCGCGCACGCGAGACGCGCCGACGCCGACGAACATTTCGACGAAGTCGGAGCCCGACATCGAGAAGAACGGACGACCCGCCTCGCCGGCGACTGCGCGGGCGAGCAGTGTCTTGCCTGTACCCGGCGGACCGATCAGCAGCACACCCTTCGGCAGACGGCCGCCGAGGCGGCTGAACTTCTGCGGGTCCTTCAGGAATTCGATGATCTCCTGCAGTTCATCCTTGGCTTCATCCGCACCTGCAACATCGGCGAACGTCACCTTCGGCGTGTCACCCGAGAGCAGGCGAGCCTTCGACTTGCCGAACTGGAACGCCTTCGAGCCGCCCGCCTGCATCTGGCGGATCATGAAGTACCAGAAGCCGATGATCAGCAGCCATGGCAGCGCGGTGAACAGGTAGGTCCACAAGTTCGGACGCTGCTTGACCGCCTTGACCTTCACGTCCTTCGCCTTCAGGTCCGCGAGCTGTGTCTCGTTGATCGGATCGTTCGGCAGCAGTGTCCAGAACTCGGTGATGTTCTTGGTCTCGCGCACGATCGGCGTGCGCAGCTTTGCCTCTACCCGCTGGCCATCCATGATCGTGACTTGATCGAGGTTGCCCGCTTCCAGCTGGACGTAGTACTCCGTGTACGGAAGTTCCACTTCCGCGCGCTTGCCCTTGTCGAAGATGCTGATGAGCAGGAACGGCACGATGAGGACCAACATCCACATCGATGCCGACTTGCTCATGCGGCTCCAGCGCGACGGGCCGGACTCCGGATTATTCTCGCGATCCTGCATGTCCCTATAAATCCTTAATGCACCGACGTCGCGCGCTCAGAGGCTCGCGACGTAGGGCAGATGACGGTAATTTTCAGCGTGGTCCAGCCCGTAACCCACCAGGAACTCGGGCGGTGAGTCGAACCCGACCCAGCGCGCGTCCCATGCGAGATCCTTCGCAATGCGCTTGTGCAGCAGTGCGCACAACTCCAGACTCTTCGGCCCGCGCTCATTCAGAATCGGATACAGCCGGTTGAGCGTGTTGCCGCTGTCGATGATGTCCTCGACCAGCAGTACATGCTTACCCTCGAGCACCGTATCCGGATCATACACCAGTCGCACGTCCCCGCTGCTCACCGTACCACTCCCGTAACTGGATGCCACGAGGAAGTCGACGTGGAGCGGTCGGGCGATCTGCCGGACCAGGTCCGCCAGGAAAATGAACGACCCCTTCAACAGGCCGAGCACCAGCAGGTCCTCGCCCCGCGGGTACGCGGCTGTGATTGCGGCGCCCATCTCGGCGACACGCTGCTGGATCTCATCCTCAGTGAATGCGATCCTGCGAAACTCCTGAAGACCCGTTCGGGCCCGGACGTCGGCCTCGCTCGTCATTCCTCGATCCTGATACGGAAGGTTGGGGCCCCGATCGTCGGGGTTGCCACATCAGCGCGTGCGATACCCGCCAGCCACAAAACAGCGCCGCTCTCCTGCTCTGCAAGAACCGGCACCTGCCATCGGCGCGAGCGCTCCACACGTCGCTCCGCGAACAGCTTCTTCAACTTCTTCGACCCATACGACAGACGGATGTGATCGCCCGGCCGGCAAGCCCGCACTTCCAGCGGGAAATGAAGCGCCGCAGGATCGAATGCGATCACGCCGTCGCCTTCGTCATGCGGCTCGACTGACCAGGTCACTCGCACCGGACGGCCGTCCACGTGCAGGTCGGCGAATCCCATGCCCGCCTGCGGAATCGTGACACTGCACGTCCGCGCGGTCGACCCATCCGTGGATGCAACCGCGGCCTCGTCCCGCACGTCGCGGCGCAGCAGCATGGTGTCGAACGAACGCTCCAGCCGGAGCCCCGGCGAAGCGCGCACCCAGCCACCACTCCGGCCCGTGCTGATAAACTTCGCGCACGCGTCCGTTCCGGACCGCCCGGGAGTGCTCCCCAGATGACGGCACAGATACCGTAACGCGCGCGCGAGGATGCGCGGATGATACCCGCGCAGGACGGCCGTGGCAAGCGTAAAACCGTTCTCGCTGCGGGCGATAATCGCCTCGTGCAGCAGCGTCCGGAGCTCCGCATGCCAGTGCGTTTCCGCCTCCCTCGCCAGCGCCGCAATCGTCAGGATGCTCGCCCTCGCCCCGGGCGATGCGGCATCCATGGCGGGCAGCACCCGGTGCCGGATGCGGTTCCGGGCATGGCGCATATCGCTATTGCTCTCGTCCTCCCGCCAGGCCAGCTCGCGCGCGCGCGCGTACGCGTGAAGCTGTTCCCTGTGGAATGGCAGAAGCGGCCGGACCAGGCGGCCCCGTCGTTCCGGGATGCCCGCCAGTCCCCGCGTGCCCGCCCCGCGCGCCATCCGGAACAGCACGGTCTCGACCTGGTCGTCCGCGTGGTGCGCCGTGACGATCACGTCCGCGCCCCAGTCATCGGCGGCGCGGCCGAGGAAGTCGTAGCGGGCATGGCGCCAGACGGATTCGGAATGCGACGCCAGCTTTGCCCGTTCTGTGATGAAATCCAACCCGAGCGATGTGGCGAGCTCGGCAACGCGTCGCGCGTCCTCTGCGCTCTCCGGACGGGCGCCATGATCGAGATGTGCGACGGCGATGCGGCAGGTCGGGAAGCACGTGCGCACGAGGTGCAATGCGACGACGGAGTCGAGGCCGCCCGATACGGCGACCATGACGCGGTCCCCCGCGGCAAAGAGTGCGCGGTCGAGAACATGACTGGAGAAGCGGGCTTCCATCCGTCGAATATAGCGCGACGGACGGCGAACGTGGTCGGTGGTGTCAGCGCGACGGTGCGGGTGGCGTTCTGTTCAGGACACGGGTCGCGAGGTCGGGTCGGTCGGTGATGAGCCCGTCGACACCGATGTCGAGCAATCTGCGCATGTCCTCCATCGTGTTGACGGTCCACACATGCACGGGAATGTGCTTGCGACGGAGGTCGCGCACGAGCCGGGCCGTCACGACCTGTCGACGGCCCCAGTACTCGGGGACCTGCACGACGTCGAATGGTGGGCGGTGCGCGCGTGCGAGATGCAGGCGATGCATCGCGTAGAACCGTTTCAGCTGCTCCGTGGACCCGCTCCGCGCGCCGTCGTACGCACTGAACATGGAGCGATCGCGGTCGTGCATGCCGGCTACGATTACGCGCTCGGTGGCCTTGAACCGCTGGATCGCCGCAGCGAGTCCGGGCTGCGCAGTGCCGATCTTGATCTCGATCGTGAAGCGCATGCGCGGCAGCGCTTCGAACACTTCCTCGATCGTCGGGATATGGATGCCGAGACCGCGAAACGGAAACGTGCGTCCGCCGTCGCCAGAAAACCGGTAGCCCGCATCGAACTGTTGCAGCTCGGCGAGCGTGTAGTCGGCAACGGGGCCAGTGCCGTTGGTGGTGCGGTCGATGGTGTGGTCGTGGATGACGACGCAGCGGCCGTCACGCGTGGCGCGCACATCGAACTCGATCATGTCCGCGGCCCAGTGGGCGTCAGCGCGGAGAAATGCGAACAGGGTGTTTTCGGGGGCGAGCCCCGAACCACCGCGGTGTGCGATCAGGAGCGGCCCACCGTGGAGGATGGGATGGACTGCTTTCGCCACGACTAGTCGTCGTCGTTGCGGGACAGCTCGATGCGATCGATGCCGTCCACGGCCAGGTCGTGCAGACGGTAGAGCACGAGATCGATGAGGCGTTCGGTCATCTCGCGTTCGAGTGTCTTCGCAACATCCGATTCAGGCAGCAGTTCCAGGCAGCGCGTTGAGAGGAACAGCAAAATATCCTCGACCACTTCCGGCCGCGGCGTTGCCGGGACCGGTGAGTCGCGATTGGCTTTCTTGAGAAGAAGTCCGTCGACGAGTGCGAGGAAGCCGGGGAACGCGAATTCGACCAGTGCACTGCCCCCCGTCGACATTTCCTCCGCCGTGAGCTTCTCCCATTCCAGCTCGTTCCAGTAGAGCTCTTCTGCTTCTTCGAGGAGGAAGCCGCGGCGCTCGGCGGAGATCCCGGAATCGCGCGGCGGTACGAGGGAGCTCTGGAGCAGCTGCTCGAGCCGGACCCGCCGGCGAGCGAGATACACGTCAGGATGCAGCCGTCGTGGCGGCTGCGCATCGGATTCAGAGGGCGTTGTCATTCGGTCGGCAAGGTAACCGACCGGTTCATCAGCGGCAAACCGCCGCCTCCCTTACAGCCGGAAGCTCTGGAACAGGCGCTTCTCGCTCTCGCCTTCGATGAGTGCCTCGAGTTCGATATACGGTTCGAGTCCGCTGCCGCCGAGCTTGTCGCGAAACAGTTGGTCCAGCTGGAACACGCCTGCAGAATTGCTCATCTCGATCCGCAGACGGACCGGCTTCTCATCGCCCCGCTCGATGTGGACCGCTTCGATCGCTGCGGCCGAGATGGAGTGGATGCTCACGGATCCCTGTGAGAACGGGATGCGCGAGCGACCCTTCGCCATGTCGAGCGCATCTGCGATCCGGACGACGCCCGCCTCCATTGTGAGCGGCTTCCCGCCGGCGCGGTGCGCGATGATGGCGTGCAGGATATCCGCGCGCATGACGGCGGCGGTGCGCGTGTCATAGAGACCGTCGAGCAGTTCGCGCAGCTTCTGGTTGGCGAGGAAGAGGGAGAAGCTCTCGTGTTCGGCGCGGTGGATGGACATGCCGGTATCGTGCAGCAGACATGCAGCGGCGACGACGACTTCGGCCTCGTGGTTCGTGAGCCGGTAGTTGGTGACGATGGACGGCTGGACACCGCCGTCGATCAGGAGGCGGAGGATCCTGATGCCGATGTTCATGACGATCTTGACGTGGACCGGTCCGTGGTCGGTCATGCCGAGCCGCTCGATGGCGTTGACGTTGGCCGCGAGCCAGGTCGCGTACAGGTCGTCATCCGCATTGACGCGTTCGATGAACGTGCGCAGCTGCGGGTTGTGGCGGTCCGGCACGTTCATCTCGACGCGACGTTCGAACCGTTCGTCCAGGCTGAGTCCGCCGTAGGGAATCTCTTCTTCGATCTCGCTCATTCATTCCTCCTGAAAAAAACGGAAGCGTCACAGGGTCTCCCCTGTGACGCTTCCGTACTGCATGGAACGTACTTCTGGCTTATGCGGCCTTGGCTGCCTTGCGGCCGCCACGCTTTGCTGTCTTCCGTGCGCCGGCCTTCTTCGCGCCTGCGCGCTTGGCCGTCTTGCGTGCGCCGGTCTTCTTGGCGCCTGCGCGCTTGGCTGTCTTGCGTGCGCCGGTCTTCTTGGCGCCTGCGCGCTTGGCGCCTGCACGCTTTGCTGTCTTGCGTGCGCCCGTCTTCTTGGCGCCTGCGCGCTTCGTCGTCTTGCGGGCGGCCTTCTTCGCGCCGGTCCGCTTGGCGGCCTTGCGTGCGCCGGTCTTCTTGGCGCCAGCACGCTTCGTGGTCTTGCGTGCGGCCTTCTTCGCGCCGGTCCGCTTTGCTGCTGCCTTACGCGGGCGCTTCGCTGCGCCGCGCTTCGCTGCTGCCTTGCGCGGACGCTTCGCTGCGGGCTTACGGGCGGACTTCTTCGCCGCCTTCTTCGCGCCGCCGCGCTTCGCTGCTTTACGTGTTGCCATGTTGCTGTCCCCTTGAAAAGGTGGCCGAGTGACATGCCGCCGACGTCCACTGCAACCGAATTTCGGTCCTGACCCGACTGCTATGTCGTGTGACAGTGACTCCAGCGTATATACTCGCGTGCGATAATGCAAGAATTATTTTTGCGAAACCGCCTCGCGATGCGATGCGTATGGCTCCGCACGACGGTCGTGACGTCGACCTCCAGCACAGGAAACGACATGGATCGGTTCATCGCGGACATCCGGTTCGCATTGTTTTCGATGGCTCGATCGCCGATGATTTTCGTGCTCGCGATCGTCTCGCTCGCCGTCGGCGTCGCCGCCAACACGACGATCTTCAGTGCGCTCGACGCGTTCCTTTTTCGCCCGCTGCCGTATGCGGAAGCCGAGCGAATCGTACGGGTCTGGTCGACGAACCACGCGAAGGACTGGGATCAGCTCAGTCTCTCGGTACCCGACTATCTCGACCTGCGCGACCGCAGCCGCACGGTGGATCTGGCGGCGTATGCGGGCGGCAGCATGAACGTGTCGGGCGGC
>JBBSJG010000190.1:0-6281 GCA_038257485.1 Longimicrobiales bacterium
AACGAGAGGAACCGAACGCCGTCCTTGTAGAAAAGGAACGGCACACTGTCGCGCCCATCGCCGGACGTGAAGTCGCGGTTCTGCCAGCGGAACGTGTATTCATCGATCTGGACTGCGAGCGACGGGAGCTTCTCCCATAGACGCGTGATCGCGGTGTTGAATGCGAGCACGAACTGCTGGAAGACCGGGTTGTTCTCCTGGTAGAGCCGGCGGGCGCGGACTGCCTTGTCGAGTGAGCTGAACAGCTCCGCGACTTCCGGCGATGCACTGAGCATGTCAGCATGCGCGTCCGCAACAGGTGCGGTTCGCGCTGGCTCGATCACGGTTTCAGGCGGCCGGTTCATGCGTGTCTGATCAGAGGTTGTTCACGTGGCGGTCTTACCGGACAATGCAGCGATCTGAGCGACGTCCTTGTCGCCGCGACCGCTCAGGCAGATGACGATCGGACCACGCCCGACCCAGTGCTTCCCTTCCCGCAGCACCCACGCAACCGCGTGCGCACTCTCGAGCGCGGGGATGATCCCCTCCAGCCTCGCCAGCTGGTGCAGCGCATCCAGCGCTTCGTCGTCTGTTACGCTCGTGTAGACCGCGCGTCCCGATTCCTTCAGATGCGCGTGCTCCGGACCGACGCCGGGATAATCGAGGCCCGCCGAGATCGAGTGCGCCGCGGCGACCTGACCGCCGTCATCCTGCAGAAGGTAGCTGTATGAGCCATGGAGGACACCAGGCCGACCGGCAGTCAATGATGCCGAATGACGGCCCGAGTCGATTCCCTCGCCCGCTGCCTCGACACCCACCAGCTGGACTCCATCGTCCAACACGAAATCGTGGAACATGCCCATCGCATTGGAGCCGCCGCCCACACAGGCCACGACTGCCGCAGGAAGACGACCCGTGCGGTTGAGGATCTGGGCACGCGTTTCCCGGCCGATCACCGACTGGAAATCACGCACGAGACGGGGGTAGGGATCGGGGCCTACGACAGAGCCGATAATATAGTAAGTGTCCCCTACGTTGGCCACCCAATCGCGCATGGCCTCGTTCGTCGCGTCCTTCAAGGTACGCGTACCCGATGACACTGTGCGGACTTCGGCGCCCAGGAGCTCCATACGGTAGACGTTCAGCGCCTGGCGACGGACGTCCTCGTCGCCCATATACACCACGCAGGACAGGCCGAACAGCGCGCACACCGTCGCCGTCGCCACGCCATGCTGGCCGGCGCCGGTCTCCGCGATGATCCTCGCCTTCCCCATCCGCCTCGCCAGCAGCACCTGACCGAGCGTGTTGTTGATCTTGTGCGCACCCGTGTGGTTGAGGTCCTCGCGCTTCAGGTATACGTCCGCTCCACCCGCCGCCTCGCTCAGCCGGCGGGCGTGATAGAGCGGCGATGCACGGCCCACGTAGTCCCGGAACAGCAGCTCGAGCTCGGCATGGAACGACGCATCCTCCACCGCCGCATCATACGCGGCCGACAACTCGTCCAGCGCGGGCATCAATGTCTCCGGTACGAACCGACCACCGAACGAACCGAACCGATCCCGCGGCGAGGCCTCGTGCTGCACACTGCCCGTCATCTCCGTCATCGACCCTTCTTCATCTTCTGCGACGCGGCGCGCGCTGCCGCGATAAACGATTCGATCATCTCTTTCGACTTCACACCCACCTCCGACTCGACGCCGGAGCTCACGTCGACGATATCCGGTCGCACCGTGGCAATGGCGCCCGGCACGTTCACACTGTCGAGACCGCCGGCGAGGATGAACGTCACACCCGGCGGCACAGCGTTGCGCAAGGTTGCGGCCATGGTCCAGTCCGCCTTCGCGCCCGTACCGCCCGCACCGGCGCTCGACCATCCATCGACGAGAATGCCGTGGGCAACGTCGCCATAATCATCCAGACCGCGGCGCAACTCGTCGAGCGAGCGAGGCCGGAGCGCCTTCCACAGCACCACGCCCGTCTGCTCACGCAATGCACGGACCTCGGACGGCGGCTCACTGCCATGCAGCTGGATCACGTCCAGTGACAGCTCCTGCCTCGCTTTCAACAGCAGCCCCACCGGCTCATCCACGAACACACCGACGCGCTGCGCATCATCGATCTCCTCGTAGATCGGCCTCGCCTGCTTCAGGGTACGGCTCCGCTTCGACCGCGGACTCAGGATCACACCAATGAAGTCAGCGCCCGCGGCGTCCGCCATGCGCGCATCCGATGGCGAGCACAGGCCGCACAACTTGATGCGCAGCGGCGTCACGCCCCCGGTCATGGCCGGCCTGAACGGGGTGTATGCGACAGCATTGCGGCGGCCGCGGCGGGATCGCCATCACGCATGAGCGTCTCGCCGACGAGGATCGCATCCGCACCCGCGGCCGCGAGCATGGCGACATCCCCGTCCGAACGGATGCCGCTCTCCGCGATCGCGATGCAGGACGCCGGGATGCGCGGGATCAGGCCCGCCGACACGGCGAGGTCGATGGTCAGGGTGTCCAGGTCGCGGTTGTTGATCCCCACGATCGTCGCTCCCGAGGACAACGCGATCTCCAGCTCGGCGCCGTCATGCGCTTCCACGAGCGCGGCCATCCCCAGTGACTCCGCGGTCTCACGCAGGGACCGCAGCGCGGTCACATCGAGCAGACGCACGATCAGCAGCACCGCCGACGCACCCGCAACCCTCGCCTCGAGGATCTGCAGCGCATCGATCGTGAAGTCCTTCCGCAGAACCGGCACCGCGACGGCGCTCGTCACGGCCCGCAGGTCCGACATCGACCCGCCGAAGTACTCACCGTCCGTGAGCACGCTGATCGCCGACACGCCACCCCTCGCGTACGCGGACGCAGTCGTCGCAGGGTCGGCCGCCTCGCGGATCGCGCCCGCCGAGGGCGACCGTCGCTTGACCTCCCCGATGACCGCAACAAAACCGCCCGACCGCAATGCCGCGGCAAAGTCCGGCGGGTGGGGCGTCGCATGCGCAACGCGCGTCAGATCCGCGGCGCCCTCCCGGAGCACTGCGACCTCTTCTTCCTTGGTCCTGACGATGCGATCGAGGAGGCCCAATGAAACTCTTGCGGTTCGGTTCACTTTCGGGTATCGTGTGTTCGGGTGTTGTTCGGCTACCGGACTACGAGGCTAACATGCCGCTGACGAAGCGTCAAAAAGAGATCCTGGACTTTCTCGAGGGATTTGTCGTCGAAAACGGGTATCCCCCGAGTTTCGAGGAGATTGCCCGCAATTTCGGCTATACGTCGCTGGCGACAGTCCATGAGCACCTGGAGAATCTGCGGTCGAAGGGGTACATCCGGAAGTCCTACAATGCGAGCCGGTCGATCGAGGTTGTGCCCGATGATGTGAAGGTCTCGGCAGTTGAGCTTCCGTTGCTGGGGAATGTAGCGGCAGGCGTGCCGATCGAGGCGATCGAGGACCACGAGACGATCGCGGTTCCGGAGGACATGATCGGACGCGGCGGCCGTCATTACGTCCTGCGTGTGCGTGGCGACTCGATGATCGAGGAGCAGATCCGGGACGGCGACTACGTCATCGTCAATGCGCGGAATACCGCGGAAAACGGTGAAATGGTGGTCGCGCTGGTGCACGGGGAGTCGGCGACGGTGAAGAAATTCTACCGTGAGCGGAACGGCCAGATCCGTCTTCAGCCGGCGAACGTGACCATGGCGCCGATGTATTTCCCGGCGGACGAAATTGTTGTACAGGGGATCGTTGTTGGAGTCATCCGGAGGTATTGATGCGAAGCGGATTCGTCGTCGGTCGCAAGACCCAGAAGACAATGACGGTGGTGTACCTGCAGAACGCGTTCGGCCCGATCGCGGGTCCGTTCACGCTGACGGCAGTCGTCACGAAGTAATCGTCACAAAGCAGTATTGCTGCTCCCGCCGCCCTGCGCTGAAACGCGTTCGGCGCGCGCGGATGCGGCGCGCAGCCTGTCGAGCGCTGCCATTCCCTTTCCTGCATCCAGTGATTCCTCGGCGACCAGCACGCCGTCGATGATGGAATCGGCGAGGCCTGCCACATAGATGGCGGCTGCTGCATTGAGGACGACGGCGGCGCGTGCGGCGCCCCTGCGTTCCCCCGTCAGCACGTCGGTCACGATGCGCGCATTCTCGTCCGGTTCCCCACCGGCGAGGTCTGCCGCATCGAACTGCTCCCAGCCCAACTCCTCGCGAGGATCGAAGATGGTGCGCGCGAGTGCACGGTCCTTCAGCTCGATGATGTCGGTTGCGCCGATCGGACTGAGCTCGTCCATGCCGGGTGCACCATGCACCACCAGTGCGCGCTCGTGACCGAGCTCGTGCAGTGCGCCGGCGACCATATCGAGAAGTGCGGGATCGGATACACCGATGACCTGCAGCCTGGCTGACGCGGGATTGGCGAGCGGACCGAGGATGTTCATGATGGTCGGCACCGCGAGTTCCTTGCGGACCGGCGCGATGTGACGCATGGCGGGGTGCAGCAGCGGCGCGAACATGAACACGATGCCGGCGTCTTCGAATACATCCTGCATCCCCTTCGGCGTGAGATCGAACTGAACGCCGAGCGCGCCGAGGATGTCGGCACTGCCACTGCGCGAGCTGAAGGAGCGGTTGCCATGCTTCGCGATGCGCACACCTGCGCCCGCCGCGACCAGGGCAGCGGCCGTCGAGATATTGAATGTGGAGAGTGTCCCCCCGCCCGTACCGCAGGTATCGACAAGCGTGTGTGCACCATCGATCCGGACGGGAATCATCGCATGGCGGAGTGCGCGCACACCGCCCGCGATCTCTTCCTTCGCCTCACCCCTCGCGCGCAGACCGGCGAGGAGGGCGGCGGAGAGCATGGGTGTGCCGCGCCCCTCCATGATGTGCAGGATCGCGGCTTCCGCGTCGTCCGCGCTGAGGATCTCGCCGCGCATGACCATTGCCACGATGGACTGCAACGATGCGGTCGATGTGGTCTTCGTTGTCGATGTCACCTCGCCCTGCACGATTGCAGCACGACAGCGTTGCCGACGGCGCGCTCGCCGTTACGGTCCGAAATGCGATTCACGATCTGTCCATTCACGACGAGCGTCGTTGAACCGCCGCCGTCGAGGTTGATGGCGTCGGTTGCACCGAGCTGTTGAAAGAGTGCGGTCACTTCGGCGAGTGTCATGCCATCGCTGTAAGGCGCCTGCCGTCCGTCGACGACGACCCAGAGCAGCATGCGTCCGCCGTCGCGCCATCCGATGGCAGTGCGGGGATGGCGGACGGGTCCGAAGGTCGCGCCGACGGGCTCGCCAGGATCGGCGACCCGGCCGTTCTCGAGGAGCGTCGGGAACCCGCCCACCGCCTGGAGGGCAGCGCGCGCGCGGGCGTCCGTCCGGTCGCGTTCAGGCACGAGTGCCACATCCCAGCTGACGGTGTCCCCCACCGCGCGGCGCGCGAGCCAGGGGCCCGCGTCCTCGGCGGCGTCTCCCTGGAGTGCAATGCGGCCGGGACCGAGGGCCATGGTCCCCGAACGCGTCGACGCCGTCACGACACCGCGTCCGCGCGATGCTGTACCCTCGAAGACGCGGATGCCCAGGGTTACGGCAGCGGAGTCGACGGTAGTCGGGCGGCCCCACCAGTGCGTGAACATCGTGAGCGATCGCGAGGCCGGGTGACGGGCGTCTCCCGTGCGGGGGCGGTTGACCTGACCGACTGCGGCCGCGTCCGTGCCGTGTCGTGCGGAACCGGAGAGGACGCCGCGGCCAAGCCAGTACGCCGTCGCATCCACTGCAAAGACCGGCCGCAGCCCGGGCCCGATCACGACCACGCCATCCGTGACCTGCGCACCGACGGGAGTGCCTGCGGGGAGCGCGAAGAAGTCCGCGTTCATCGCGGCAATACCGCCGCGGCCCAGTTCCGATGTGCCGGCGGCGGCCGTGAGCGGCGGTCCGGCATGGACGGCCATGATCCGGGGACCGCAGAGCGACGCATCGATGGCCAGTACATGGATCGCCCAGGGACCCGCGGCGTTCCAAGCGAAAACGTGTTCGACACCTCGCGCGACAGTGGTGACACGGAGCGAATCCGCATCCGGGAACGCGGCTCGCCACGGGGTCGCAGTTGCAACGGCGCCATTGACGGCCGTCGAACACCCGGCGGCGCCGAACGCGAGCAAGCCGGCGACACCGGCAACGAGGATGTGAAGTGCGGATCGGGAGTTGCGCATGCCGGAATATGGCCTGTCCGAATCGCGTGGCAATGGATAACGTTCGCCCCGCCGGCACCGAGGGTGTCGACTGATTATTCGAGTGGAGACCGATGAAACGT
>JBBSJG010000191.1:0-6252 GCA_038257485.1 Longimicrobiales bacterium
CGCCCGGCCCGTGAGAAGCAGTTCGCGCTGCTCGGCGAGCTCCTGACCGGCCACGCACGTGTGGCAACTCTGACCACGCCGGTCGATTGCGAGCAACACACCAGACTCCTCGAATGTCTCGCGGATCGTCGCCATCCAGTATTCCGGGGGCGGGGTCGACGGCGGATTCGTCACCATCGCGATCAACTGGGGATCGGCGTCGGACGCGTCTACGCGACCGCCCGCGAATACGTACGCACCCGGCACGAACCCGCTCGCGCGATGACGCTTGAGCAGCAGCAACTCGATGCCGTCGCTGCCATCCCGCATCAGGACTGCAGTCGCTGCCGGAAGTGTAGGCGACGGGTTCGTCGGCACGTCACCGATCTTCTGCGCGAAGCCGGGCGGCAACCGCTCCTCGGGGATCACCATCCCGATCTCCGTGGCCGGTCGACGCGCTGCAGACTCATCCATTTCGCACCTGTTTGCGCGCGACCTCGCTGTATGCAGACGTAATCTCGTCCTGGTCGATGTGACGCCCCGCCATGATGCGCTGCTCGCCTTGCACCCATACATCGCTGATCACGGACGCGGGCGCGGACAGCGTCAGCAGTGCGCCGAGTGTGTCCGGCTCCCACCCAGTGAGCGCACTGTGGTCGAGGTCGATCGCGACGAAGTCTGCCGCGAGGCCCGGCTCGAAGCTCCCGGTCGCGAGGCCCAGCGCGTGCGCTCCGCCTGCTGTCCCGATCGACATCAGTAGAGGCGATGTCTCGAAGCGGCCATGATCGCCGTGCGTGCCACCGATGACGACGCGACGCAGCAGTCGCAGGCGCTCATGGTACTCGATCAGGCGCAGCTCTTCGAGCGGATCGATGATGGTCTGGCTGTCCGTCCCGATGCACAGCGCGACGCGCTGCGCGACGAACTGTTCGATGCGCGCGAGGCCGTCGCCGAGATCACGTTCCGTTGTCGGACAAAGACACACGCCAGCCCTCGCCCGGCCGAACAATGAGATCTCGGTGTCGTCGAGATGCGTGCCGTGAATCGCTGTGAAGTTGCCGTCAAGGACGCCATCTTCCGCGAGCAGATGGCCGGGGCGCAGGCCGTACTCCTGCATGCACGCATCGACTTCGGCCGGCTGTTCCGCGACGTGCATGTGCATCGGCAGCCCGCGTGTAGCAGTAAAGCGATGCAACTCGCCGAGCCATTCCCGTGGTACTGCCCGTATGCTGTGCGGCGCGACACCAACCGTGACGAGCGGGCTCCCGACCACTGCTGCAGCGAGCGCTTCCGTATTGGTGAGGAATGCGTCGATATCGGGTGTCGCAAAACGCCGTTGCTCGGACCAGAGCGGCTGATTGATGCCGCCCGTCGCATAACAGACATTGAGCAGACAGATGCGTATCCCAACGGACTCTGCGGCTGCGACTACGCGACGCGCGAGCTCATTCGGATCTGCGTACGTGGCGCCAGACGGGTCGCGCTGAACGTAGTGGAATTCGCCAACTGTGGTGTATCCCGCACGGAGCATCTCCATGAAGCAGAAGCGTGCGACATCGTACAACGCGGAAGGCTCGATCGTGAGCACTGCGTCGTACATGGAAGAACGCCAGCTCCAGAAGTCACTGGACACCGGGCCCGTCGGTTTCCATTGTGTACGACCGCGGATCAACCGCTGAAACGCATGGGAGTGTCCGTTGATGAATCCCGGTATCAATGCGCGGCCCCGCAGTTCGACCACCGTGCCATCGCCGGTCTCGAGCGCGTCCAGTACACGCGTGAAGCGGCCGGTCGTCTCGTCGTATTCGACGGCCAAGCCACTGTAAAATGCGTCGTCGCGGTACAGCAGGTCCGGAAGGACAATCGTCACGAAATCATCGGCAGCTGAATGCCATGCTGTTCCGCCGTCGCAATCGCGATGTCGTACCCGGCATCCGCATGACGCGCGACGCCGATCCCCGGATCATTCGTGAGCACGCGTTCAATTCTCGTGCGCATCATTGCAGTGCCATCAGCAACCAGAACCTGCCCCGCATGCAACGAACGACCGATACCGACACCGCCGCCGTGGTGGAACGATACCCATGATGCGCCGGACGCGGTGTTGAGCAGTGCATTGAGGATCGGCCAGTCCGCGATCGCGTCACTGCCATCCTTCATTGCCTCCGTCTCACGGTATGGCGACGCCACACTGCCCGTGTCGAGATGGTCCCTGCCGATCACGATCGGACCTTTCAGCTCGCCACTCGCAACCAGGTCATTCAGTGCGACACCGAACTTTGCGCGCTCGCCCTGGCCGAGCCAGCAGATACGTGCCGGCAGACCCTGGAATGCGACGCGCTCACGAGCGAGACGGATCCAACGTGCGAGATGCTCGTCCTCGGGAAACAACTCGAGCACGAGGTCGTCCGTGCGATGGATGTCCGCAGGATCACCGGACAGTGCAACCCATCGGAACGGGCCCTTGCCTTCGCAGAACAGCGGACGGATGTACGCAGGAACAAAACCCGGGAATGCGAATGCATCCGCGTATCCCGCCTCGAGCGCCTGGCCACGCAGGTTGTTGCCGTAGTCGAACGTGACCGCACCCATGTTCATGAGATCGACCATCGCGCGACAGTGCGTCGCCATCGACGACATTGCGCGCTGCACGTAATCCGCAGGGTCCGATGCACGCAGTGCTGCTGCCGCTGCGAGCGAAAAGCCGGCCGGCACATACCCGTTCAACTCGTCATGTGCAGACGTCTGGTCCGTGACGACATCCGGTACGGCACCGCGGCGCACAAGCTCCGGCAGCACATCGGCACAGTTGCCGACAAGACCGACGGACAGCGCGATCCCTTCGGCAGCTGCACCTCGCACCCATTCCAATGCTTCGTCCAGATCGTGCGTGATGCGGTCACAGTATCGTTGTTCGATGCGACGGCGGATCCGCGCTTCGTCCACTTCGACAACGAGTACGGATGCATCAGCCATCGTCGCCGCGAGAGGCTGCGCGCCTCCCATGCCGCCCATCCCGCCCGTCAGCACCCAGCGCCCGCGCAGGCTGCCGCCGAAATGCTGACGTCCCACTGCGCCGAACGTTTCGTAGGTGCCCTGCAGAATCCCCTGCGTGCCGATGTAGATCCACGAACCCGCCGTCATCTGGCCGTACATCGTCAGACCCGCGCGTTCGAGCTCGCGGAACTTGTCCCATGTCGCCCAGTCGCCCACCAGGTTGCTGTTCGCGATCAGCACACGCGGCGACCACTCACTCGTACGGAATACCGCGACCGGCTTGCCCGATTGGATCAGCAGGGTCTCGTCATCCGCCAGCGATTCAAGCGATTTCACGATCGCTTCAAACGACTCCCAGGTCCTTGCAGCCTTGCCCGTCCCGCCATAAACCACCAGGTCGTCCGGACGCTCCGCGACTTCCGGGTCGAGATTGTTCATCAACATCCGCAGCACCGCCTCCTGCTGCCAACCCCGGCAGCTGATCTGCGAGCCCCTCGCCGCGCGCACGTCCCGAGCCTTGCCACTCATCCCGACGGTCTCCCCTTGAACTGGATTTCCACTCGCGCACAATGACGGAACGTCCACGAAATCACAAGCGACCCCCGGCCGGCTCACTTCCGGGCCGAAACAGTCGCCAAACCTCCGGCGTACTTGTAAAATAGAGGCTTCCTCATCCAACATTGAGAGCGGATCATGGCCAGAGAAAAGACACCAGAGACCGGTACTGCGGCTTCACGCGCCCAGGCGCGCAGACGCGCGGCCAGGGACAGCGAAGAAGAGACGTTCCTCGGCGCCATCTGGGACTGGACCAAGTCGATCGTGATCGGCTTCCTGATCTTTATTGTGATCCGCACGTTCCTCATCCAGACCTTCACCATCATCTCCGGATCGATGGAGAACACCCTGCTCATCGGGGACTTCCTCGTCCTGAGCAAGTCTGCATATGGAGCGACGATACCCGGTACCGAGAAGAAGCTCCCCGGCTACAGCAGCCCCCGTCGCAATGATATCGTAGTGTTCAAAAGTCATCATCAGGAGCCGCAGATCGATCTGGTCAAACGCCTCGTCGGCATGCCGGGCGATACACTCTCCATGCGCAGCGGACAGCTGTTCAGGAATGGTCGCCAGCTGGATGAGTCCTGGGTCAGCAAAGCCGACGCAGGGGGCGATGGGTACGACCCCGGCATGGAGTGGCAGAAGCCGTTTCTCACGGATTCGGTCAAGGCGGAACCCTATTATCCGACGCGCGACAACTGGGGACCCATTGTCGTTCCGGACAGCGGCTACTTCATGATGGGCGACAATCGCGACTCTTCGCTCGACTCCCGATACTGGGGGTTTGTACCCAGACGCGACATGATGGGGCGCGCGGTCGGCCTGTACTTCTCCTATGACAAGTTCGACATGGACGGACCACCGTTCTTCGGCCACATCCGATGGGGCCGGATCGGTGACAAGCTCCGTTAACTGCCACAAATGCGCGTGCGGCCCGGTAGCGCCGCGCGCGATCTGCAGGAAAGGCCGATTTTCCGCCAAATCGGCAGTACGCCGTCGCCTACGGTGTTGTAACCGGAACCGACAAAATACTAATAACTGTTGTGCGAGTAGCTAAACCATGGTTGGCCCGCTTGATGCCTCAACACTGAGACAATCGGCCGGTCCAGGCCGAATCGTCATTATGAGGTGAATCATGCCAGAACGCGTGTCGATGCCGGTGCTCCCGATGCGGGACACCGTTGTTTTCCCGGGCGTGGCCCTGCCCATCAGTGCGGGTCGGCCGGGTACACTCGAGGCGATCGAGAAGGTACTGGAGGGGGACCGTCGTCTGTTCGCGGTGTGCCAGCGCGAGAATGTGGACGATGCGACGCCGGAGGGTCTCTACGAGACGGGCGTGATCGTGCGCATCCTGCAGGTCCAGCGAGGCCCGAACGGTCTGCAGCTGTTGATCCAGGGTGTTCAGCGCGCGAAGTCGTTGAAGTACGAGCGGGTCGGTGAGAACGGGATGGTGCAGGCGGATGTGTGGGCGATCGGGGCGGAGGAGCCGTCGGAGCCGCACGAGCCGGCATTCATCGCGCTGGATCATGAGCTGCGCGAGCGTGCGGCGGAGCTCGGCCGCCAGCGTGGAATGCCGCCGGAGGCATTGAACCAGATCATCGAGGGGATCGATGGTCCGGGCGCGTTCGCGGACTTGGTTGCATTCCACCTCGATCAGACAGCGCTGGAGAAGCAGGCACTGTTGGAGATGCTGCCTGCGGCGGAGCGTATGCGCCGCGTGCTGGTGGGTGTGGAGCGGGACCTGATCCGTCTGGAAGCGCAGCAGGAGATCCAGCAGAAGGTGCAGGAGGAGCTGGGGGAAAAGCAGCGCGAGATGGTTTTGCGCGAGCAGATGAAGGCGATCCAGCGCGAGCTTGGTGAAGGCGAGGACGGCAGTGACCTGGAGGAGCTGCGGACGCGTGTTGCCGCGCTCGAGTTGTCGGACGAGGCGAGGAAGGAGATCGAGCGAGAGTTCACGCGTCTTCAGCGCACGAACGTGCAGTCGGCCGAGTACCAGGTGCTGCGCACGTATCTGGAGCTGGTGACGGAGCTGCCGTGGGGCACGCGTACGGACGACAAGCTGGAGCTTGGCGATGCAGAGCGCATCCTCAATGAAGATCATTACGGCCTCGAGGATGTGAAAGATCGTATCCTCGAGTTCCTTGCAGTGCGCAAGTTGCAGATGCAGCGCGCCGAAGCGGATGCGGTCGCGCGCGCGCGTGCAGTGGGTCGCGGTCCGATCCTGCTGTTCGTCGGACCGCCCGGTGTGGGCAAGACATCCATCGCGAAGTCGATTGCACGTGCACTCGGCCGCAAGTACGTACGCATTGCGCTTGGCGGCGCGCGTGACGAAGCGGATGTGCGCGGCCACCGTCGCACGTATGTCGGTGCCATGCCCGGCCGCATCATCCAGGGCCTGCGCCAGGCGGGCACAATGAATCCGGTGTTCCTGCTGGACGAAGTGGACAAGCTCGGTGTCGGCATGCAGGGCGACCCGTCATCGGCGTTGCTCGAAGTCCTGGACCCGGCGCAGAACCACTCGTTCATCGATCACTACGTCGGCGTACCGTTCGATCTGTCGGAAGTGCTGTTTGTTGCGACGTCGAACTGGAAGGACCGCATTCCGGCGCCGCTGCTGGATCGTATGGAAGTCGTGGATTTCTCGGGCTACACGGAGCAGGAGAAGCTGCAGATCGCGAAGCAGTACCTGCTGCCTCGCCAACGTGAGGAAAGCGGTCTTTC
>JBBSJG010000192.1:0-6191 GCA_038257485.1 Longimicrobiales bacterium
AGCGACACATCGCTGTACACACTCCGCACATACATCAGGTAGCGCTCGGGAAAGACGGCCACGTGGTAGTGCGCGGGCCGATACTCGCGGGTCACGTCCAGCGAACCTTCCTTCTCGAGGTACAGCAGGGTGCTCTCCAGCCAGGTCCGGCATTTCGCACTGTTGCTGACCCGCAGATCGACCGCCATGCCCGCTGGATGGACCGACAGCTCCGACGCATTGCGTGGCTGACGGGACACCGGCCGCGTGAGGCTGGTCACCACCAGCTTTTCGCCGCACGCAGCACTGTACTGTGACGCCAGTCGTTCGACGAAAGTCTTGATGGCCGGCCGGGCGTACGGGTACGATACACCTGCCAGCTGGTACTTGGAATTGCCCGACAGACGCACCAGGAGACCAAGGTCCGCGAACTTTGAAACCTCGGTCGGACGCTGCAGGAACGAAAACTCGTTCTTCTTCGCAGCCTCGTTCTGGCGCTGCATCGAAGTGGTCGATCCCCGCAGTGTCTGTGCATGTGCGCCGGTTACGCCGATGATGAACAATCCACCGATGATGGCTGGGAGAGCGCGCGCCATGGCTCCTTCGTACACGTGTGATGTGAATGAGGCGGCCGTGACGTGTAGTCTCGACCGTTCCGGGTACTGGGATCGGCGGGGAACCGCTCCATGTCCTGCCTATATAACCGTAAGTGCGCCTGATGTCCAGAGTTGCATCGTTTGGCGTGAAACGTGCTTTGTCCGTCGGCAGAATGTACGACCTCCAGATACTCTCCCCGACACTCATGACCGAGTGCAGTTCGCGCTTGCGACGGCTCGGACAGGACGCCACATCCATGGAGGATGCGGCCACTGGGATCGTGCGGTTTCTGTACGACAATCTTGTCGTAGGAGATGAGCGGGCCTGCCCCCTGATCCGATTTTACAAGACCCACGCGCTCGGTGGACTGCCCCCGGATCTGCAGGACTTCGCCCGTGCTGCCAAGGGCAACCACGGCCTGCACCAGCTCACGAAGTGCCTGACCCTGGTGGCGACGGTGGGGGACCAGCCCGAGTGGAACGATCGGCGCATGTCGAGCGGCCACCAGGCGATCCCTCTCCCGAGCCCGAAGACGGTCGCGGAGGCGCCGATGGTCGCGCAGCTCATGATGCAGCTTGGCCTGGACATCGCGGCGGTGATCTCGCCCGACCCCAGCCTGTTGATCGACGTCGCCGAGACCACATGTAACGTATTTCATGTACCGGACGCCGTCGGGAGCCCGCACATCCCCGCGCAGGACTTCGTCGCACGCCATGGCATTCAGTCCGTTGTCGGCTTCGGCGGGTTCCTGCCTGCGGGCGACCTGTTCACGGTGATCCTCTTCTCGCGCCACGCCATTGATGTCGAGGTGGCCGAGCTCTTCAAGCCGCTGGCGATCAGTGCGAAAGTGGCGGTGGTCCCATTCGACGGCGACCAGGTCTTCTGCAGCGACGCCGTACCCGCCTGATCGGTTTTACAGCTTGAAGGTCACGGCTTGATGGTCATGTAGCCGCGGCGGGTCAGCGCGGGGTGACGATACGTGAAGGCGAGTCCGACGAGTCCCATCTGGATCATGGCACCCGGGGCGAGTAGGGGAGTCGCGCCGGTAGCCGCCTCCCAGAGCAGCGCGCGCCCCTTCATTGCCGGGTACGTCTCGCTCGCGAACTCGATGTTGCCCTTCATGTGGAAGAACAGGCCGGCCACACCCGCCAGCACGCACCCGAACATTACGATCTGGAATGCGCGGATGGCGACGGCGGACGCGCGCGTGACCACGGCGACGAGTGCAATGGCTGCGAGTGCGAAGCACACGAGCGGGATCCACTGGATGGCGGTCTCGGTATGGCCCAGAAGCAGCAGTTCGGCGGCCGTCCCTGCGAGCGATGCCGCGATGATGATGAGCAGGATACGCCGCAGTGTGCGAATGACGACCGGCTCGATCGGGTTGATCGAGTCGATCCCGTCGATCCCGTCGATCGATGAACTCATGGGTTTTCCGTGTGCATTGGCATTGCCGCAAGCTACAGCCCTCGCCAAACAGTGGCGAGCGGGCGGTTCCCGGGGTATGCTCTGCGCTACATGAAGGTATGTATCCAGGTATGACTCCCGCGTCGGTCGCGTTCCGCGCGCTGAAGCACCGGAATTTCCGGCTGTTCACGTTTGGTCAGTCGCTCTCGCTCATCGGCACATGGATGCAGCAGGTGGCGGTGGGCTGGCTGGTATACCGCATGACGGACTCCGCGTTCCTGCTGGGACTGGTGAGCTTCGTCGGCCAGGCACCGGGTTTCCTGATCACGCCGTTCGCCGGTGTCCTCGCCGACCGCCTCAACAAGCAGCGCATCGTCATTGTGTCGCAGGTGCTGATGATGGTGCAAGCCGCCACGCTCGGCACACTTGTCCTCACCGGCCACATCACGATCGGGTGGGTCATTGTCCTCATGGCAGTGCTTGGTGCCGTGAGCGGTTTCGACATACCGGCGAGGCAGGCATTCCTGATCCAGATGGTGGACGACCGCGAGGATCTGCCGAATGCAATTGCACTGAACTCGTCGATGTTCAATGCAGCGCGCCTGGTTGGTCCCGCGCTGGCGGGCTTCGCGATTGCTGCGATTGGCGAGGGTTGGGTGATCCTGGCCAATGCGCTGAGTTATGGGTTCGTGATCACGAGCCTGGTCCTGATGCGTGTCCCCGTGCAGCCGCGCGGTTCAGCGAGGGGCGAGGTGTTCCGTACGCTGCGCGCCGGGTTCCGCTATGCGTACGACTTCACGCCGATCCGTTCGATCCTGATGCTGGTTACCGTCGTTGCTGTTGCCGGCGTGCCGTTCTCGGTGCTGCTGCCGGTTGTTGCGCGGGAAGTTCTGCACGGCGACGCGCGCACGCTGGGGTTCCTGATGTCGGCAACCGGCCTCGGCGCGCTGGGCGGTGCGATGTTCCTCGCGACGCGCACAACGGTAGTGGGGCTCGGTCGATTGATTGCTGTAGCGGCCGTGATCTTCGGTGGTGCCCTCGTCGCGCTCAGTCTGTCTCACAGTCTGTGGCTGTCGATGGTACTGCTGAGCCTCGCCGGCTTCGGGATGATGGCGCAGATGGCCGCCTGCAACACCATCCTGCAGACACTGGTCGACGACGACAAGCGCGGGCGGGTGATGAGTCTGTATTCGATGGCGTATGTAGGGATGGCGCCGGTCGGCAGTCTGGTCCAAGGCGCTGCAGCGGGCTACATCGGGGTCGGCTGGACGCTCGCGATCGGTGGCGTCGTAACGATTGCGGTGGGGATCCTGTTCGGCGTGCGACTGCCCGCACTCCGTCTCATCATTCGGCCGATCTACCAGAAGCTCGGCATTCTGCCGGAAGTCGCGACTGGCATCGAGGCGGCGACGACCGGTGCCCGCAATGACGCGGGCACCGGCTGAAGACGCGCCGGGCGTACTGCCGGACCTGCCTTGCGTTATTTCGTTGGACCCCATTTGACTATGGAAGTGCCCGATCAACCCCCAGGGTTTGCCCTGTATCAACCTTCAGCGGTCGTGATGATGTCTGGATGGGTATGGGCGAAATAGCGGAAGGCAGGTCCGGGGGGCGTTAGCGGTAGCCGGCCGCCTGCAGGTGGAACAGCTCCGAATAGCGTCCGCCCAGAGCCAGAAGCTCATCATGGGATCCGTGCTCGAGGACCCCGCCATTGCCGAGCACCAGGATGCGGTCTGCCATTCGGACCGTTGAAAAGCGGTGACTGATGAGGACTGCGATGCGCCCGCGCGTCAGCTCCGTGAACCGCTGAAACACCTCATACTCCGCGCGCGCGTCGAGCGCTGCGGTCGGCTCATCCAGAATCATCACCTGCGCTTCCCTCATGTATGCGCGCGCGAGTGCGACCTTCTGCCATTCGCCGCCGGAAAGCTCCGCTCCGTTCTCGAACCGACGACCGAGCATCTGGTCGTACCCGAGCGGCAGCTTCGCGATCACACTGGCGGCAAGGCTCTTCTCGGCAGCCGTCTCGATGGCAGGCATGTCCTCGATGCGCTCGACATTCCCCATGGCGACGTTTTCTCGCGCGACCGATTCATAGCGCACGAAGTCCTGAAAGATCACGCCGATCGCGGCGCGCAATGATGCGATGTCGTAGTCTCGCAGATCGACGCCATCGAGCAGGATCGTTCCCTCGGTGGGGTCGTAGAGACGGGCGAGCAGTTTGACGAGCGTTGTCTTGCCTGCACCGTTCTCGCCGACGAGTGCGAGGCGTTCGCCGGGACCCAGGTCGAACGACACGCCGCGCAGTGCCCAGGTCTGCGTGCCGGGGTAGGTGAAACCCACGTTGATGAAGCGGAACCCTTCGCGGATCGGCTGCGGTACGGGCGGCGCGCCTGACTTGCTGACGATGCGCGGCTCCATCTCGAAGAACACGAAGAGGTCTTTGAGGAACAGACTGTCTTCGTACATCCCTGCTGCATTGAGCAGTACGCTCGACAGGAGATCGCGGCACCGTCGGAACGCATTGGCCGTGAACGTGAGATCGCCGAGTGTCAGGATGCCGCTTACAGTGCGCCATACGAGGAACACGTACGCGCTGTAGAACACCGACGTGCTGAATGTCGCGAGCGCCCCACCGCTTGCGGCGCGACGGATGACAATGGAACGATTGGCCATGTAGTACTCATCGGCCAGCGACGCGTAGCGCTCCGTGAGATGATCGGATAGGCCGAACAGCTTCACTTCCTTCGCAGTCCGATCACTGGTCGAGACATAACGCAGATAATCGAGGCGGCGGCGTTCGGGCGTCCAGCGGTACAACAGTGAATAGGACAAGCCTGCGAAGTGCGTTTCGCCGATGAACGACGGCAGCACGGCGAGTCCGAGGAGCAGGATGAGCCATGGACTGAATGCGAGCAGCGCGGCGAGCAGCATCAGCAGTGTCAGCATGTTCTGTCCGACTGACAGGAGTGTCTGCATGAGGCTGATGCGGCCGACGGTCTCGCGGCGCGCGCGCTCGAGATGGTCGTAGAACGTCGCATCCTCGAACTGCTCGAGATCGAGGGACGCGGCGTGCGCCATCAGTCGTACCGAGATGCGATTGGAGAACTGGTCCGACAGCAGGCTCTCGAGCAGCGACGAACCTCGCTGCATGATGTCTGTTAGCGCTGCAATCGCAAACTCGATCAGAACGAGCTGCAGCAGTTCGGGGCGCGCCTCGAGTGCGGTCATGTTGCCTGCAACAACCTGCTGCAGGATGTCGAAAATGAGCTTGCCTACCCAGAGCGCCAGCGGAGCGGATGCCGCCTGCATGATGCGCAGTGCGATGATGCCCGCGGCATATGCTGGGCGCGTATCCCATACCAGCTTCAGGAATTTCGGTACAAGCCGAAGCGCCTGCACGCGCTCCTTGAAGCCCGGCTTGTCGCTGTCGTTGGTGACGGTACGCCTGGCGGGGCGACTCAGCGGAGGTCCTCGAATCGCTGGTTGCCGATGCGATAGCGGCGCCAGTCGCCAAAGTCGAAATGCCACCACTCTGCTCGATACACGGCGAAGCCTTCGGCTTCCATTGCCGCGCGAAGGGCGCTGCGGTACCAGCGCTGGCGGGATGTGCCTCCCGCGTAATCGGGAAACGCGCGATCAGAGAATTCGTCGTATCCGCTCACTGTCTCCACGACGCGACCGGTCGCCAGATCGTACAGCGATAGGTCGACGGCGGCGCCGCGGTTGTGGCGCGACCCGTTCGCGGGATCGGCGACGAACTCCCTCAGCGCGTCCGGCGTCGCATCCCAGAACATCTTTGTGACGTACCAGGGCCGGTATGCATCGTGGATGACGAGGCCGTAGCCGTGACGCGCGAGCCGCTTCGCTGCACGTGCAACGGCTTCCGCTGCCGGTCGCTGCATGAATGCATGCGACGACGTGTAGAACCTGTCACCCATGAAGTTGTCGGTCGTCGCGTAACGGATGTCATAGCGGATCGTCGGATCGAGACTGCGCAACTCGACCAGGTCCGTCGCAAGGAAGTCACCCGATTCGACCGGCGGGGTCGCCCCGAGGGCGTCACCCATCAGCTGCGTCAATGGCTTTTGCGGCGTGATCTTGAACGTCGCTCCGTCTTCCGGCCCGATCGCCCTGCGCTGCAGCACTGCATTGTCGAGCACGACCGCATTGACGCGACGACGCGCGTCGCGCGCGAAGGTCAGCCG
>JBBSJG010000193.1:0-6172 GCA_038257485.1 Longimicrobiales bacterium
ACTGTCGTGCGACCCCCTCGCCTTACCCGGGGCGAACTGGAAGACGTGATCGCAGGTGGCGCCTTCGTGATCGACACCAGATCCGCAGATGCGTTTGCGAAGGCGCACGCGGTCGGCACTGTGAATATTCCATTGAATTCCGCGTTCACGACCTGGGCGGGCTGGACCTCGCCTTATGATCGAGCGTTCTATCTGATCGTCGAGGAGGGATGCGACCATTGCATCGACGACGCGATGCGAGACCTCTCGATGATTGGACTGGACTGGGTGGCCGGGTACGCAGACGGCTCCGTGATTCGTGACGAGGCGCTTGCGGGCGAGACGGTGTCGACCCTTGAAATATCGCCAGCCGAACTGGCCGATCGACTGGCCAGAGGCGTTGTGAATGTGATCGATGTGCGCGGCCGGGCGGAATGGGATTCGGGCCATATCGCGGGGGCGAGGAATATCCCCGTCGGATATCTGGCGGATCACATTGCGGACCTTCCGACGGGGAGTCCGCTCGTGCTGCAGTGCCAGGCGGGTGCAAGGTCGGCGATCGCCGCAAGTATTCTCCAGGCCCATGGTGTCAGTGACGTATTCAACCTGACCGGCGGTATCGCCGCGTGGGAAAGCGCCGGGTACCCGGTGCGTCGAGAGAGCGCCGGAGCGCAGGAGGCTTGAATGGCGAGTTCGGAAATGACAGCAGAGCTGCTTGGCCTGGTTGCCGGCCGCTTCAAGGTCCTGGGCGAGCCCGCCCGGCTGCAGATCCTTCAGTCCCTGCGTATGGGAGAGCGGACTGTGGGCGAACTGGTGGAAGAAACAGGGTTGGGTCAGGCGAATGTGTCAAAGCACCTCCAACTACTTCATGGCAGTGGGTTCGTGACGCGCCGGAAGGATGGGCTTTTTGTGTACTACCGTCTCTCCGACCGCAGTGTGTTCAAGCTATGCGACATCATGTGCGGGCGGCTGGAAAGCGAGTTGACCAGCCGCCGCCGGGCGCTTCCGGACTGAGGATACGGCATCCGCCGGGGGTTTCCTCGAGCGGTGGAATGGGCTAGTTTTAACGGCTGTTCCAAACATAGCCGGCTCCGGATGGGGTTGGCGCTTCCCGACCAGCATTGACTCTCGAGGAGGCAAACCCACATGGGTTTCGAGAAGAACGACGTCATCACGAAGTACCAGCTGCACGAGACCGATCGTGGCAGCGCACCGGTCCAGATCGCACTGCTTACAGCGCGCATCAACGACCTGAGCGACCACTTCCGCAAGCATCACAAGGATCACCACGGCCGTCGCGGCCTGCTCAAGATGGTCGGGCAGCGTCGTCGTCTTCTGGAGTACATGAAGAGGACGAACGTCACGCGCTACCGTGAGCTCCTGGAAGACCTGGGCCTGCGTCGTTAGGATGCGGCCGACGTTCCAGCTGTAAGACGCGCACCGGGCGCCCTCCATGTGAGGGCGCCCCTGCGCGTTTCGTCGTATACGGCGGAATCGCGGTTCCGCCGTCGCATACCGAATAAATGTTTTGTACCGCGCGCCCGGATAGGCCGGCCGCGTGAGATGAGATGAGACGAAGCGATCTTCCCACACGACAGGACAACTAATGCACAGGATGGAAACGACATTCGCGGGCCGGCCCCTGATCCTCGAGACAGGACGCATGGCGAAGCAGGCCCATGGCGCGTGTCTCGTGACGTACGGCGAGACGGTCATGCTCTGCACGGTGACCGCGCAGGACCGCCCGACACACCTCCCGTTTTTCCCGCTGACGGTCGAGTATCGCGAGCGGATGTACGCGGCGGGCAAGATTCCGGGTGGCTTCTTCAAGCGCGAGTCGCGTCCGGGTGAGGGTGAAATTCTGACTGCCCGCCTGATCGACCGCCCGATCCGTCCGATGTTTCCGAAGGGTTTCCAGCACGAGACGCAGGTGATGGTTCACGTGCTCTCGGCGGACCAGGAGAATGCGGCGGACGTCATTTCCATTCTCGGTGTGTCGGCTGCACTGATGATGTCGAAGATCCCGTTCGAATCGGCGGTTGCCGCCGTTCGTGTGGGCCGTATCCAGGGCCAGTGGGTGTTGAACCCGACGTTCCAGCAGCTCGAGTTCAGCGATGTCGATCTCGTTGTTGCAGGTACTGCGGACGCGATCATGATGGTCGAGGGCGGCTGTGTCGAGGTTTCAGAAGAGGATCTCGTCGAGGCGTTGACGGTCGCGCAGGGCGGTCTGAAGGATCTCATGCGCATTCAGGACGAGTTCCTGAAGGGCGTGGAGATGCATCCGACCATGGCGTGGACGGCAGCGGCGGTCGATGAGAACCTGCTGAAGCGCGTCACGGACATGTCGGCCGAGCAGATGGGCAATGCCATGGGCATCGCCGACAAGGCGGAGCGCAACACTGCGATCGCCACACTGCGCGAGACGGTCATGAACGCACTCGCCGAAGAGTATCCGGACGCGGGCAACGCGATCGGCGACATGCTCGGCAAGAGCGAAAAGAAGGCGATGCGCAAGCAGATCCTCGACAAGGGGATCCGCGCAGATGGCCGCAAGGTCGACGAGATTCGTGCGATCACGGTGGAGACAAATATCCTGCCGCGCACGCACGGCTCGGCTCTGTTCACACGTGGGCAGACACAGGCGCTCGGCGTTGTAACACTCGGCACGCAGCGTGACGAGCAGCGCATGGAGACCATCAACTCGGCAACGGAGGTGATGAAGTCGTTCATGCTGCACTACAACTTCCCGCCGTTCTCGACGGGTGAAGCGAAGCCGATCCGCGGCACGTCGCGTCGCGAGCAGGGCCATGGCAACCTGGCGGAGCGTGCGATCCAGCCGCTGCTGCCGGCGTTCGACGAGTTCCCCTACACGATTCGCGTCGTCTCGGAAGTGCTCGAGTCGAACGGTTCGTCTTCGATGGCGTCGGTGTGCGCAGCATCGCTGTCGCTCATGGATGCCGGTGTCCCGATGCGCGCCGCATGTGCGGGTGTTGCAATGGGTCTGATCAAGGAAGGCGACAATGTCGCGATCCTGACGGACATCCTGGGCATGGAAGACGCGCTTGGCGACATGGACTTCAAGGTTGCGGGCAGCCGCGCGGGTGTCACATCGATCCAGATGGACATCAAGATCAAGGGCCTGACGCTCGAGATCATGAAGGACGCGCTGACGCGTGCCCACAAGGGCCGGATGCACATCCTCGACAAGATGGATGCAGTGAAGGCGTCGCACAGCACGGACCTGTCGCAGTGGGCGCCGCGCATCATCACGATGCAGATCGACCCGTCGAAGATCGGCGAGGTCATCGGGCCGAAGGGCAAGACGATCCGCGCGATCCAGGAAGAGACGGGCGCACAGATCAACATCGACGATTCGGGCATCATCTCGATCTCGAGCGTATCGGGCGAGGGTGGCGAGCGCGCACGTGCACGCATTGCAGCCATGACGCAGTCGCCGGAAGTTGGCGCGATCTACGAAGGCACCGTGAAGTCGACAACGACATTCGGCGCATTCGTCGAGATCCTGCCGGGCACAGAGGGCTTGCTGCACATCAGCGAGCTCCAGGATGCGCGCACGCTGAACACGGAGGACGTGGTCAAGAAGGGCGACGTCGTGCGTGTGAAGCTGCTGTCGATCGACGAAAAGGGTAAGATGCGGCTGTCGCGCAAGGCCGCGATCGCGCAGGAGTCGGGTGCTTCTGAAGCAGCCGCGACGCCTGCAGCCGAGTGAGTGAGTCGTACCGTCGCACGGAGCTTGGCGACGGCCTCAGCGTACTGACGGAATCGATGCCGGGCGTGCTCTCGGCATCGATCGGCGTATGGGCCCGTGCGGGTTCGGCGACGGAGTCGCCCGCGGACATGGGTGTCAGCCACATGCTGGAGCACATGGTGTTCAAGGGTACAGAACGTCGTACTGCGCATGAGCTCGCGCTCGTGCTCGAACGGCTGGGCGGATCCCTGGATGCATACACGACACGCGAGCACACGAGCTATCAGGCTCGTGTTCTCGACGCGCACGTGGACATTGCGCTCGATGTCCTGGCGGACCTGGTACTACGGCCGATGTTGCGCGAATCGGATCTCGAGCTGGAGCGCGAGGTCATTCTCGAAGAAATTTCGACGGTCGAGGACACGCCGGACGACCTGGTGTTCGACCTGCACGCGGAAGCGTTGTTCGGCGAGCATCCGTATGGATACAGCATTCTCGGCACGCGCGACACGGTGAGCGCGTTGACGAGCGATGACTTGAAGCGTGTGCACGAACGTCACTACCGCGCGGGCAACCTCGTCGTGGCGGCGGCGGGTCGTGTGGATCACGATTCGTTTGTCGAGCAGGTGCGGAAACAGTTCGGCGAGGGCCGTGCGTCGGACCGGGTCAGTGAAGCGGGTGCACCGGTTCGCATGGCGGTCACCGACACGACGGTGGTCCGACCGACGGCGCAGACGCATGTGGCGTTCGGCGCACCGACATTCGGTCATGGTGATCCACGCCGGTATGCGTTGGTCCTGCTGTCGAACGCATTCGGCGGCGGCATGAGTTCGCGGCTGTTCCAGCGGGTTCGTGAAGAGTTGGGACTGGCGTATGCGGTGTATTCGTATCAGTCGTTCCAGCGGATGGCGGGAATGGCGGGTGTGTATGTGGGCACTCGTCCGGAATGGGGCGAGAAGGCGGTCGACGTCGTGCGCGAAGAGATGTCGAAGCTCGCGCGTGAAGGTCTGACAGCGGACGAGCTCGCGGATGCGAAGGGACAGGTGAAGGGGCAGGTCGCGATCTCGCTCGAGTCGAGCAGTGCGCGTCTGCACCGTCTTGCGGGGAGTGCGCTCTATGACGAGCCGTTCCGCGCGTTGGAAGAGGTAGTGGCCCGAGTGGATGCGGTCAGTGCGGCGGAAGTCGCGGAGCTGGCTGCCGAGTATTACGATCCGAGCCGGCAGACGGTCCTGCGTCTTGGTCCGGCCAAACCATCTCTCAGCTGAGACGACCAATGATTATCGGAGTTCCCAAAGAGATCAAGACGAACGAAAACCGCGTGGCCTTGGTGCCGGGTGGAGCAGAGGCGTTCGTCAGTGCTGGCCATACGGTCTACATCGAGAAGAGCGCAGGCGAGGGCAGCGGCTTCCCGGATGAGCTGTATGTAGCCGCCGGCGCGAAGATCCTGGACAAGGCCGAGGACGTGTGGAAGAAGGCCGACATGATCATGAAGGTCAAGGAGCCGATCGCGGTCGAGTGGCCGCGGATGCGCAAGGACCAGGTGATCTTCACATACTTCCATTTCGCGGCTGCACAGGAGCTGACGAATGCGGTGATCAAGTCGGGCGCGATCGCGATCGCGTACGAGACGGTTCAGCTGCCCACGGGCGAGCTGCCGCTGCTCACGCCGATGAGTGAAGTCGCCGGCCGTATGGCGGTGCAGGAGGGCGCGAAGTACCTGGAGAAGTTCTTCGGCGGCCGTGGCGTTCTGGTTGGTGGCGTACCGGGCGTTGATCCCGCGACGATCGTCATCCTGGGTGGTGGCATTGTCGGATCGAATGCGGCGCGCATGGCCGCGGGCCTCGGCGCGCACACGGTAATCCTCGATGTCTCGCTCAACCGCCTGCGCTATCTGGCAGACGTCATGCCCGCCAACGTCACGATGCTGTACTCGAACCGGTCCAACATCCTCGAGCAGATCCGCAAGGCCGACATCGTCGTTGGCGCTGTGCTGCTGCCGGGTGCGAAGGCGCCGAACCTCGTGCGTCGCGAAGACCTCAAGACCATGATGCCGGGCTCCGTTATCGTGGACGTAGCGGTGGACCAGGGCGGCTGTGTCGAGACGATCAAGGCGACGACGCACGAAGACCCGATCTACACGGTCGACGGCGTGATCCACTACGGCGTCGCGAACATGCCGGGCGCGGTTTCGCGCACCTCGACACTCGCGTTGACCAATGCGACGTTCCCGTATGCCATGACGCTGGCAAACAAGGGCTGGAAGGCCGCATGCCAGCAGGACCGCGCGCTCGCGCTCGGTCTGAATGTCATCGATGGCAAGGTCACGTATCCGGGTGTTGCCGAGGCGTTCGGGCTGGAGTATACGCCGGTCGAAGAAGTCCTGTAGGCGACTACCGATGTGATCGGCTTTACGGCCGACGCAGAACGACCGGAGGTTTGTCGCGCGAGCGATGTGCCTTCGGTCGTTTTTTTGTATTTCACGCG